>CAUQYP010000221.1:0-7895 GCA_963522035.1 uncultured Noviherbaspirillum sp.
CAACGGCAACTGTCGCTGCGCGGGGCTTAATGCAACGGCAACTGTCGCTGCGCGGGCAGCCGCAACTGTCGCTGCGCGCTACATGCAATATTGCCTACAGCCGGCTCGGGCAAGTCAGCACGAAACTGCTCTAGCGCCCTGGCAACTCGAAGCTCAGGTTGCCCCAGAAACTGTCCCAGTCGGCATCGGCCGCATTAACTGCCGGGATCATGTGCACGACGCTGACCATCCATTCACCGGCATAGGGCAGGCTGAGGGCAACCTGGCCCGCCGCATCGGTCCTCGCCTTGATCAGCAGCAGTTGGCCGCCATGCCTGTGCCAGCCCTTGACCAGTGCGCCGGGCAACGGGCGATTTTCAAACGTCAGCGCGAAGCGCAGGGTACTGCCCGGCGACGCGGCATACGGGTCGGACAACGGTGTGATTTCCAGCCGCTGCCCGGTTGGAATGGCATAGGCGCCATCGGAGACGCCACCGGCGCGCAACAGGGTCTTCACGTGGCGCCGGTAACGTTCGCGCCCCGGTTCGGCGGCCTTTCCGGCGGCCTTGCGCTGTTCGATCACGTGATCGAGACCCTCGTCATGCAGGTAGGCGTGGAAGGTGTCGGCAGGCAAGGCGAATGTGATCGGCTGGCTGTCGAAGGCAAACAGGTGCAGGCCGGCGCTTGCCATCGGCACGTCGAGTTGCGGCACTGCAGTCCGTCGCGGAAGCTGCGGCATCAGGTCGGCCACCTTGCCGGCCGAGTAATGGCGCAGTGCAGACGTGCGCTCGTCCACCAGGGGCGTCAGCTCGCCGTCATAGTTCTCGCCCACCCGCAGCGACAAGGCCACGCTGCTACCTGTTGCAGGCATATACGGTTGCGCCTGCAGCCAGAATTCGTGTCCGTGCGCAAGCGGAGCGAATATGAACAGGATGGTGGCCAGCAGGCCGGTCGGAAAGCGTTTGCCCATGAGTGCGTGCGCGGAGAAGTGAGGAAGGTGTTCCGACTATTCCATATTCCTGTCGAGTGTAACTTGCCTGCAGACAAAGCCTGTCATTGCAGGGCCGGCAGCGGCCTCACGATGGGCAGAACGCCCATTTCCCCAGGCGCAGCAGGGGCCTGAAGCCGGCTGCTATAATCGCTGACCGGTTTTTCGGACTGATCCCCGTGCGTCGCCTCCTTTGCATTTTCCTGTTGATGCTTCTTTCCCTGCACAGCTTTGCCATGCAGACGGGAGGGCTGTCCCCGGTAAATGTGTTCGATATTGCCCATGAGATCGAGCATCTGAGAGCGGCAAGCCATCATCATCATGACAATGACGGTTCGGTCCACTACGACGACTCCGGCGAATCCAAAGCCCATTTTGCGGACCACTCGGCCTCCCAGCAGTCAGCCTCGCTGCCACCAGGAGCCATGCCGTCCCTTCCGGTCGAGTCCTGCACAATCATGCGCTTCGAGCTGACTTATTCCATCCCGGACCCTTTCCTGGAACATCCCCAGCGTCCCCCCGCATCCCTCGGCTGACCTGCCGGGGGTGTTGTTGCCAAGTTAATAGCTCTTGAGCTTTCCTGCCTGCGCGGCGTCTTGCCGCCTGCAATGCACCTGCCCCCGTCCGCCCCGTTTTTCTGTTGAAAACCAATTGGAGCAGGCATGCGTGCTGGTTACCTGATTCATCGATTCTGTCTGTTGTCTGCCCTGGCGCTGGCGTCGCCAATAGCGCTGTCCCAAACCGGTTCGCCCGACTTGAAAGCGGCCGTGGACGCGGCGTGGCAGCGCTCGCCGCAAGCCCGCATGCTGGAAGCCCGGCGCGACGAGTCCGTTGCCGGCCGGGAAGCTGCGCAGTCCTGGATTGCCGGCTCGCCTGCTGTCGGGCTGTCGCAGCGCAGCGACCGCTGGACCGACCGGAATGGCGTCCGGGAAACCGACCTCTCGCTGTCTGCGCCCTTCTGGCTACCGGGACAGAAATCCGCTCGCCAGGTATTGGCCCGGACCAGCGCCGATGACCTGGAAGCCCAGATTGCCAGTGCGCGGCTGGCCATCGCCGGCGATGTGCGGGAACGTCTCTGGGCAGTCGCCGCTGCCCGCGAGGCATTGACCGAGGTGCAGGACCACCAGCAACACCTCGAAGGTCTGCTGCAGGAAGTCAGCAACAGGGTCCGGGCGGGCGACCTGGCGCGTGCTGACGAACTGCTCGCGCGGCAAGAGGTAATGGCCGCCCACGGCACAGTTTCCGCCGCCCGGGCGAAGCTGGAAGAAGCCGAGACACGCTATACGGCCCTCACTGGCCAGCCGGAGATTCCGGCGCCCGAGCCGGAAGCGCTCGCCGCCCAGACCGGCCCGCATCCCCTGCTGCTGGCTGCCCGCAGTTCCCTGGACCGTGCGCAGGCAGCGCATAAAGCCGTCACGGCAACCCGAAGCGACCCGCCAACGATCGGTGTTTCCATGCGCCGCGAACAGGACAGCCTTGCTGGCGGCAATAGCCGCAGCGTCGGCATCGCCGTCCAGATTCCCCTCGGGACCAATGCGCGAAACCGTCCGCTGGAAACCGCTGCGCTGACGCAAATCCAGACGGCCGCAGCGGAGGCAGCGCAGGTCGAAGCGGTTCTGCAGGGTGAGGTAGAGCTGGCGCGCAGGCAGCTGGCAACGGCCGGGCAGGCAGTCGGGACAGCAGAGGCGCGTGCGGCGCTGATGCATGAGCACACCCGGCTTATTGAAAAGGCATTTCGTCTCGGCGAACGCGGGCTGGCCGAGTTGCTGCGCTCGGAAGCGCTATCGCATGAAGCCGATGTCGCCGTCCATCAACAACACATTGCGGTCGGCCTTGCGCGCGCCCGCCTGAACCAGGCATTGGGCGTCATTCCATGAAAAATTTCACGCAATTCTTCTTTGTTTTCCTCCTGTGCCTATCGGCGGCGGCGTTTGCAGCGCCCGGCGCCCATGGGCCTGACGGCGAACACCTGGACGCTCCCGGCGGCGGCGGGCACGCGCATGGCACTTCCGGACCGCGCGTGGAGACATTCACCGCGTCCTTCGAACTGGTCGGCCAGCTACAGGGCGGGGAGCTATCCATTCTTGTCGACCGCTATGAAACCAATGAGCCTGTCCTCAACGGCAAGCTGGAAGTCGAGACGAACGGACTGAAAGCGGCCGCCAGATTCCACGCCGACCATGGCGACTACTCGGTGGACGACGAAAAGTTTCTTCAGGCGCTCGCTGTATCTGGCAAGCATGCCCTGGTGTTCAGGCTGACTGCAGGCGAAGAAAGCGGCCTCATGGAAGGAACCCTGGAAGTCGACGCCGCCGATCGCGCGCACGGCGATGACCACGCGCATTCCCTGACCCGGTGGAGCGTCGCCAGCGGACTCCTCGCTCTTGTACTCACGGCGCTGGCAGTCCGGCTGCTGCGTCGCCAATCCCGAACTGGAAAATGATCATGTCGAACAAAATTTCTGGTCTGATCATGATGTTGGTCGCCGCTGCCGTATTTTCATCAGCCGCTATCGCCGCGCCCGGCGCCCATGGCCCGAACGGCGAGCACCTGGACGCACCGGCCCCTGGCAACGGCGGTGGAAGCAGCCTCGCGCGCCTGCCGGATGGCAGCGTCAACGTGCCCAAGCTTGCCCAGCGCCGCCTGGCTATCCGTACCGTGATGGCCAGGGAGGCGGAACACCCGCTGACGGTGGAGCTGAACGGGCGCATCGGCATCGACCCGAATGCCGGCGGGCGCGTGCAGGCGCCCTTCGCCGGCCGCATCGAGCCCGGCCCGAAAGGCCTGCCGGTCGCCGGCCAGCGTGTCGCGAAAGGCCAGGTCCTGGCGCATGTCCGCCCGGTCGCCAGCGCCATCGACCGTGGCAACCAACAGGCAACGTTGGCCGATATCCGCGCCAACCGCCAATTGGCCGAGCAGCGCGTCAAGCGGCTGGAGTCGCTCGAAGGTACCGTTCCGCAGAAGGAAATCGAAGCGGCCCGTGCCGAATTGACCAGTTTGGCCGGCCGTGAACGCGCCGTGTCGAGCAGCGTGGGCGGCAGCGACGCACTCATTGCCCCGGCCTCGGGCGTCATTGCCGCGGCAAACATCCTGAACGGCCAGATCGTCGAGGCGCGCGATGTGCTGTTCGACATCGTCGACCCGGACCGCATGATCGTGGAAGCGACGACCACCGATGCAGCGCTGGCTGGCCGGATTGCCGGCGCCAGCCTGGCTGGCTACCCCAGCGTGCAGTTGGACTTCCTCGGCGGCGGCCGCGTTCTCCGTGAAGGCGCACTGCCGCTGACCTTCCGGGCAAGCGCTACCAATGTCGCCCTTGCAGTCGGGCAGCCAGTCACCGTGGTGGTCGGCTTGGCCGAAAAGGTCAAGGGCATCGCGCTGCCGGCGGCGGCGCTGGTGCGCAACCAGGCCAACGAGCCGGTGGTCTGGATAAAGTCCGGCGCCGAGCGCTTCATCGCCCAGCCGGTCGAGGTCAGGCCGGTCGATGGCAGGACAATCGTCGTGGTCAGGGGCCTGGCTGCCGACAACCGCGTCGTGGTCTCGGGCGCTGCGCTGATCAACCAGATCCGGTAGGAACGAACCCATGTTCAACCGGATCGTTCGTTTCAGCCTCCACAACCGCCTCTTCGTCCTGGTCGCTGCGCTGCTGCTGATGGTCTATGGCGGCCTGATGTCGGTCAATCGCCCCATCGACGTCTTTCCCTCGCTCGACAAGCCGGTCGTCACGGTCATCAGCGAAGCGGGCGGCATGGCTCCCCAAGAGGTAGAGCAGCTGGTGTCCTTCCCCATCGAGACCACGCTCAACGGCATGCCGGGTGTGACACGCGTACGTTCAGTTTCCGGCGTCGGCCTGTCCATCGTCTATGCGGAGTTCGACTGGGGCACCGACGTCTACCGCAACCGGCAACTGGTGTCCGAACGCCTGGCACTGGTCAAGGAACAGCTGCCCGGCACGATTACGCCCATCATGGGGCCAGTATCGTCCATCATGGGCGAAATCATGCTGGTCGCGCTGCCCATCGATGTAGCGAAAGCCGACCCGATGCAGGCGCGCGACTATGCGGACTTTGTCCTGCGGCCGCGCCTGCTGTCCGTTCCCGGCGTGTCCCAGGTTATCCCCATAGGCGGCGAGGTCCGGCAACTGCGGGTGGAGCCGGACACGGCGCGCATGGCGCAGTTCAACGTGACACTCGAGCAACTGGAAACGTCGCTGCAAGGCTACGCAGCCAATACCAGCGGTGGATTCATCGACCTGAACAGCCGCGAATACCTGATTCGCAACCTGGGCCGCACCAACCGCCTCGACGACCTGAAAGGCATCGCGGTGGCCTTCCGCAACGGCGCGCCGGTGCTGCTGGAGCAAGTAGCGGCCGTGCGGTATGCGGCCGCGTTCAAGCGCGGCGATGCGGGCATGAATGGCAAGCCGGCCGTCATCGTCAGCGTTCAGAAGCAGCCCGATGCGGACACGGTGAAGGTGACCCGCCAGATCGAGAGTGCGCTGGGCGAACTCAAGCAGGGACTGCCGGCCGGCCTGTCTGCGCCGGAGGTGCTGTTCCGGCAAGCCGACTTCATCGAGTCGTCCATCGACAACGTTATTGAGGCGCTGCGCGACGCCGCCATTCTGGTCGCCATCATCCTGTTCGTATTCCTGCTGAACCTGCGGACCATGGCGATCTCGCTGATTGCCATTCCGCTTTCCCTGGCCATGACGGCCATCGTCTTTCACCTGCTGGGACAGTCGATCAATGTGATGACGCTTGCCGGCCTGGCAATCGCGCTCGGTGAACTGGTGGACGACAGCCTGGTGGACACGGAGAACGTGCTGCGTCGCCTGAAGCAGCGGCAGCTGGAAGCCAGCCCGCTCTCCGTGCTCGACACGATCTGGCGCGCTTCGGTCGAAGTCCGTTCCGGCATCGTGTACGCGACTGCCGTCGTGATCCTGGTGATGGTGCCGCTGTTCTCCCTGCCTGGCGTCGAAGGCCGGCTTTTCATTCCTCTCGCTGTCGCCTACATCGTGTCGATCCTGGCATCGATGCTGGTGTCGATGACAGTGACGCCGGCGCTGGCCTACTACCTGCTGCCTGACATGAAGCAGCTGGGACATGCCGATAGTCCGCTGGTGCGATGGCTGAAGGTCAGGGATGCGCGCATCCTGGAATGGTCGTTTCCCCGGGCGAAGCCCATCCTTGCAGGGGCGGTGCTGGCAGTTGTCGTCGCCGCAGCCAGTGTGCCGTTCTTCCCGCGCGCCTTCCTGCCGCCCTTCAACGAGGGCTCGCTGGTGATGGGAATGACCCTGACGCCAGGCACGTCGCTGGCGGAAGCCAACCGCATGGGTGCACTTGCAGAATCGCTCATCGGGGACGTGCCCGAAGTCACGAAGGTGGGTCGGCGCACCGGCCGTGCCGAACTGGACGAGCACGCGGAAGGCGTCCATGCGTCCGAGATCGACGTCGACTTGACACGCTCGGCGCGAAGCCGGGAAACGGTCATGGCGGACATGCGTGCGCGCCTGGCAGTGATTCCGGCGTCCATCGCGATCGGCCAACCGATATCGCACCGGCTCGACCATCTCCTGTCCGGCGTACGCGCGCAGATCGCCCTGAAAATCTACGGCGACGACCTCGACACCTTGCGCGGCCTGGCGGAGGCCCTGCGCGGCAAGCTGGCCACGGTGCCCGGGCTGGTGGACTTGTCGGTCGAGCGCCAGGTCCTTATCCCGCAAATCAATGTGCGTATCGATTACCGGAAAGCGGCGCAGCATGGCCTGGCGCCCGGCCAGGTATTGCAGCGCATGCAGGTGCTGTCCGAGGGCACCCGGATAACCCAGGTCGTCGATGGCCCGCGGCGCTTTGACCTGGTGGTGCGCCTGCCCGACGAAGGCAGGTCCCCCCAGGACTTGTCGCGCGTCATGCTCGACAGTCCTGCCGGGCGCATTCCGCTGTCGGCGGTTGCCACGGTTGAAGAAGGCGACGGTCCGAACCAGATCGGCCGGGAAAACGGCCGGCGCCGCATCGTGGTATACGCCAACACCGACGGCGCCGACATGTCGCGCGTGATAGCCGACATCCGCAAGGCTATTGCGTCAACGCCGCTGCCCGGCAGCTACTTTATCGGCATCGAGGGCCAGTTCCAGGCGCAGGAACAGGCGACGAAGCTTATTACCGGCCTATCCCTGGCGTCGCTGGTCATGATCTTCCTGGTGTTGTATTCCCGTTACCGTTCAGGCGTCCTGGCCGCCGTCATCATGGCCAACATCCCGTTCGCCCTGGTCGGCAGCGTGATTGCCATGTGGATTGCGGACGTGTCGTTGTCGGTGGCCTCGATGGTCGGCTTCATCACGCTGGCCGGCATCGCGACCCGCAACGGCATCCTGAAGGTCAGTCATTACATCAACCTGTGCAAGTTCGAAGGTGAGGTCTTCGGCGTGCCGATGATCGTGCGCGGTTCGCTGGAGCGCCTGACGCCGGTGCTGATGACTGCACTGGTGGCGGCCTGTGCGCTGGTGCCGCTGCTGCTGGCTGCGGACGCGCCGGGCAAGGAACTCCTGCATCCGGTAGCGGTGGTTATTTTCGGGGGGCTGGTCAGCTCGACTATCCTGGACTCGCTGCTGACGCCGCTGATTTTTTGGCTGGTCGGCCGCAAGCCCCTGGATGCGCTGGTCGCCAGCAGCAGCACGGAAGCGTATTGATGAGTATGGCCGAGTGCGGCGGTGGTCTCGCGGCAGCGACAGTTGCCGTTGCAGTTGCAGTTGCCCGCGCAGCGACAGTTGCCTTTGCAGTTGCCCGCGCAGCGACAGTTGCAGTTGCAGTTGCCCGCGCAGCGACAGTTGCAGTTGCAGTTGCAGTTGCAGTTGCAGTTGCAGTTGCAGTTGCAGTTGCTTTTGAATCTGCTTTTGACGTGGATCCCCGTTAGACGGCGACGCGTCGCC
>CAUQYP010000222.1:0-7874 GCA_963522035.1 uncultured Noviherbaspirillum sp.
GGCAGGTGGCGCGTGCGGTCGCTGGGGCGGCGACGCGGATGATTGACCGCGCCGGGGCGGGGCAGGGTCTGCACCACTTCCACCGGGAACACGCGGCTGCCGGGCACCACGCCCTCGACGTCGCTTTGCGGCATCAGGAATAAACGGTCGTTCTCGAAGCCCACCACCTCGGCTTCGATGCGGGTGCCGTTGGGCAGCGGGATGGTGCAGGCGCTGCCGACAGCCAGCTTCAGGCCGACCGCTTCCATCACCAGGCCGGCGACGCGGGTCACGCGGCCCGACACCTGCAGCGGCTCGGCGATGGACAACAACGCGCGGCAGTCGCGCAGGTAGGCGCGCCAGCGTTCGCCGGCCGGTCCCAGCGCCAGTTCCGGGTTCACGCCAGCCATTGCCCGTCCTTGCCGAGCGAGGCGGCGATGCGCTGCCAGCGGCTCGACGTCGCGGCATCGATCTGGTTGGTGGCAGTCTCGACGCGGCAGCCGCCGCGTTCCATCGACGCTTCGTCGAGCACGCGCCAGCCGGCGCCGGCAAGTTCGGCGCCCATGCGTTCGCGCACCAGCAGCGCGTCCTCGGGATGCAGGAACAGCAGCGCCGGCTGCTGCAGCGTCGGCAGGTAGCCGATCGCTTCATTCACGATAGGGAGCACCCGTTCCGGCTGCACTTCCAGCACGGTCTTGAGCATGGCCTTGGCCAAGTCCAGCGCCAGGTCCAGCAGGTCCTGCGCAACCAGCTCCTTCGCATGCGCGATCTCGGCGCCGAAGGCCAGGCTCAGTTGCTGCAGCAGTGTATTTTCTTCCAGCGCCTGCGCGCGGCCCTGTTCCATGCCGGTCTGGTAGCCCTGCGCCAGACCTTCGGCCAGTCCTTCGCGCCGCGCCTGTTCGCGCGCCGCGGCGATCTGCTCGCGCGCCTCGGCCAGCAGCGCCTCGGTGTCGATCTGCTGCTGCAGGCTTTCCTGTGGCGCTTCCTCGGGCGTGCCGAACGAGGCCAGCTCCCAGCGCTGGTAGGCGGTTTGCCGCTCCTTGGGCAAGGCGTCAGACATAGGCGTCCTCGCCTTTCGCGCCTAGCTGGATCTGGCCTTCGTCGGCCAGGCGCCGCACCACCTGCAAGATTTCCTTCTGCTGCGCCTCGACCTCGGAGAGCCGCACCGGGCCCTTGGACTCCAGGTCCTCGCGCATCATCTCGGCGGCGCGCTGCGACATGTTCTTGAATATCTTCTCGCGCATTTCCTCGGTCGTGCCCTTCAACGCAATGATCAGCGACTCCGACTGCACTTCGCGCAGGATGACCTGGATGCCGCGGTCGTCGATCTCCAGGATATTGTCGAACACGAACATCTCGTCCATGATCTTTTGCGCCATGCCCTCGTCGTAGGTGCGCAGGTTGGCCATCACGGACGTCTCGTTCTCGCCGGACAGGAAGTTGAGGATCTCGGCCGCAGTACGGATGCCGCCCATCGGCTTCTTCTTCACGCTCTCGTTGCCGGACAGGAGCTTGGTCAGCACTTCATTCAGTTCGCGCAGCGCCGCTGGCTGCACGCCGTCCAGCGTGGCGATGCGCAGCACCACGTCGTTGCGCAGCCGCTCGGTGAAGCGGTCCAGCACCTCGCAGGCGTGATAGCGCTCCAGGTGGACCAGGATGGTGGCAATGATCTGCGGATGCTCGAAGCGGATCAGGTCGGCCACCGACTCCGAGTCCATCCACTTCAGGCTCTCGATGCCGCTGGCGTCGCGCTGGCCGAGGATGCGGTTGAGCAGCGACGACGCCTTGTCGTCGCCCAGCGCCTTGGTCAGCACGGTGCGGATGTATTCGTCCGAGTCGAGGCCGATGGACGTGTTTTCCTCGGTTTTCTCGATGAAGTTGCCGAGCACCCGCTCCAGCTCCTCGTTCTGCACCGCCTTCATCGCCGACATTGCCGCGCCCAGTTTCTGCACTTCGCGCGGCCCGAGGAATTTCATTACCTCGGCGGCTTCGTCCTCGCCCAGCGCGAGCATCAGGATCGCGCCTTTCTGTGTGCCTGCGTCACTCATTTCCGTCCACCCAGTTCTTGACTATGTTCGCCACCATGCGCGGGTCCTGCCGTGCCAGCGCCTTCGCCGCTTCCAGGTTTTCCTGGTAGCTGCGCTGCTTCGGCGCCGGCAGCTCGCCGCTGCTCAGCTGCACCACCGCGCCGTCCTCGTCCGTGTCATTGCCCAGCGCCGCCGCATTGCCGCTGCCATTCGCGCCTGCGCCTTCCAGCGCGGGAACCGGGGCCGGCGGCGGCGACACTTTCTTCAGCAGCGGCCGCAGCACGCCGAAGAACAGGTACAGCAGCACCGCAGCCAGCAAAAGGTAGCGGCCGCCGTCCTTGGCCATGGCGATGTATTCCGGATTCTTCCAGACCGGCGGTTCGACCAAGGGCGGCTGCTCGGGCGTGACGAAGGGGCTGTTGAGCACGTTGAGCGAGTCGCCGCGCTCCTTGCTGAAGCCCATCGCCTCCTTGATCAGGTCGGTGATCTGGGACTTTTCGGCATCGGTCAGCGCACGGGTCTCGGTCTTGCCATTCTTGCCCGGCACGGTCCGGTAGTTCAGCACCACCGCGACCGACAGCCGGCGCAGGCCGCCCATCGGCTGCTGGGTGTAGCGGATGGTCTTGTCGACTTCGTAATTGACCGTGCTGTCCTTGCGTACATTGGCTGCCGGCGGCGGGGCGGGCACGGGCGCCGCGCCGGCCGGGGCCGGCTGGCCATTGATCGGGGCGGTGGCATTGGCCTGCGGCTGGTTCGACATTGCGCCCGGCACGCCAGCGGCGCCAGCGCCGCCCGGGCCGGTCGCTTCGCTGCTCTGCTGGCTGCGGATCGAGGCGGCGTCCGGCGTGCCGTTAGGCTTGTAGATCTCGGCGGCCTGTTCGCTGCGCGAGAAGTCGACATCGGCAGTCGCTTCCGCGCGCACGTTATTGGCGCCGACGATAGGCGTGATGATGGACTCGATGCGCCGCGCGATGCCCTGCTGCAGTTCCTGCACATACTTGAGCTGGGTGGCGTCGAGCGTGTTGGCATTGGCCTGCTTGTCGTTGTTGGACAGCAGGTTGCCGTCCTGGTCGACCACGGTGACATTCTTGGCCGGCAGGTCGGGCACGCTTGACGCGACCAGGTGGACGATGGCGCTGACCTGCTGCTGGTCCAGCGTGCGGCCAGGGTGCAGGTTCAGCAGCACCGACGCGGTCGGTTTCTGCTGATCGCGCACGAACACGGTGTTCTTCGGCATGGCCAGGTGCACGCGCGCGTTCTGCACCGCGGCGATGGACTGGATCGAGCGGGCCATCTCGCCTTCCAGCGCACGCTGGAAGTTGACCTGCTCGTGGAACTGCGACACGCCCAGCTTCTGGTTTTCCATCAGTTCGAAGCCGACGCCGCCGCCCTTGGGCAGGCCTTGCGCGGCCAGTTTCAGGCGCACGTCATGCACCTGCTCGGCCGGCACCAGGATGGCAACGCCGCCGTCCGCATACTTGTAGGGGATGTTCAACTGCTGCAGCGAGGCGACGATGGCGCCGCCGTCCTTGTCGGTGTAGTTGGAGAACAGCACCTTGTATTCAGGTTTCTGGCTCCACATCCATACGCCGGCCATGATCGCCATCACTGCCGCTGCGCCGATTGCCGCGAGCAGTTTCTTGCCGGTCGGGCTCTGCACGAAGCCGCCGAGCCCGGCGGGCGCCGGAAGGGGGATTGGGCTGGCTTCTATTGCTTGCATGTTGGATTCCGCATCATCATCGTCGTAGGCACTCTGGGCTGCTCGGTGAATATTGCACTGAGTCAATTTTTTGGTATGTGTGATTGTCCTTTCGAGGCGCCAGATTCAATCGGGCGAAAAGAGCGTGGTTTCCCGCGCTGATCCGCGCGCTTGCCAGCGGCCGCGCTGCTAAGGTGGCGGTGTGAAAAAGTCAGCCGGGAGGCCGGAACATGAACGGGATCGGAATCGACAGCAGCAGGATAGACGCGATGGTCGCGCAGTTGCGCAATGCCGCCACCCGCGCTGCGGGGTCGGTGGCGCCGCCGAAGGCAGCCGAGGACGCGGCGCCGGCGGGCAGGGTGGATTTCAGCGAAGCACTGCGCAGTTCGCTGGACCAGGTCAATGGCGCGCAGAAGAAAGCGGAAAGCCTGGGCCAGCGTTTCGCGCTGGGCGACGACAGCGTGAACCTGTCGGACGTGATGATCGCCAGCCAGAAAGCCAGCATCGGCTTCCAGGCTACGGTGCAGGTGAGGAACAAGCTGGTGTCGGCGTATCACGACATCATGAACATGCAGGTGTAAGCCTGCTGCCGGGGTGCCAGCTTGTTAATGGCGGGCTATTCCTCCAGCCGGAAGCCGGCCTTCAGCGTCACCTGGAAGTGGGCAATGGCGCCATTGACGATATGGCCACGGGTTTCGATGACTTCGAACCAGTCCAGGTTCTTGATGGTTTTCGATGCACGCGAGATCGCGTTGCGGATGGCGGCGTCGGTGCCGTCGGGCGAGGAACCAACCAGTTCGATGATCTTGTAGGTATTGTCGGACATCGTGAGACCTTTCTAGTATCGGTAGGGAAGGGGACGACCGGCGGCCCGCGGGCAACCGGCGCCTTCAAGGCTAGACCGGAGTCGCATGCACTGGTTCAAAGCCCGGACCGGGAGGTTGCGGACGCTCAACCGTTGTTCTTCGAACCATGAAAAAACCCGCTGTCCACATCGGTGGAGGCGGGTTTTTTGCGCGTCGGCATAGCCGGCCGGAGCCGGTCCTTGCCGGTGCTAGCGGCGGCGCTGCGTTCCCTGCGGCATCGGACCGCGCTTTTCCAGGTGCCTGAAGGTGATGCGACCCTTGCTCAGGTCATACGGCGACAGTTCCAGCGTCACCTTGTCGCCGGCGAGTATGCGGATGTGATGCTGCCGCATCTTGCCCGAGGTATAGGCGATCAGCTGGTGACCGTTCTCGAGGTCGACACGAAAGCGTGAATCCGGCAGTACCTCGGTAACCGAGCCGTTCATTTCCAGCAATTCTTCCTTGGCCATTGTTTTTCCTTTGTAATGATTCCCGCCTGGCGGCGGCTGCTGGCCACGACAAAATCATGGACAGCCAGTGAGCGACAAGCCGGCATGGAGGCAGCCAGCGGCGAATGTTGTGCTGTAGGTCGCCCCGCCAAAAAGGCGGCCGGGCGGACATTTGCACCGGCGCCGGACTGCAGCTTCGATGCGGTGAGGCCCGGTATTGCTCCGGCAGGCTGACGATGCAGGCTGCCCGGTGCCGGACGTTGAAGAGTGGAAGGCGGTAAGCGCGAAGCCGGTTTTTCGGCAACCCGCGATTATACCGTATTCCCGGTCATGACCAGATTTGGGGATGGAACCGGATTTTTAAACGGGTAACTAACCGGCGCGGCTCAGCGTTAAGGCTTGGGACGAGGCAATTTAATCCAGTTATTTCAAGGTTCAACATGCAAAATTCATCAGGCACGGCGTCGTCCCGTCAACTTGCATCGTCGCCAACGTCAGAACGTATATTTTCCAGCTCTTCGCCATCCTGCGGCGGCGGGCGGGGAGGCGGTGAGCCGCCCCCTTTCCCCAGGTTTAATCTGCCCGACAGTTACTGGACGCAAGACCGCGCCCAGTCCAATGCTGAAAGGCTGTTTGCACAAACTGGCGTGAGTGACTTCATCGCGCGGAGTCAGGCGCAGTCCTGCCAGTGGCAAGACGCTCTTCTGAAAGCGATTGAAGACCAGCAGGAAGATAAGGAAAACGACCCACGGTCCCGGACCCTGAGCCCGGTAGTAGTCCAACCCTTCAGGCCGATTCAGTTTCCCGACCTCGAACTGCCGCCGGATATATTCGTGGGACTTGTTTTGCTGAAAGACCCTGACACCGCAGAACCGGCGCCGCAGTCGAGCACGTCTTCCACGTCTTCCGCCCCAGTCGCTTCCACCCAGCATAACGCGGCGTCCGGCGGATGCTGCGTCCCGCCCGGCTGCAACATCCTCTAGCACGGCCGCAGCAGGTTTTTGAAATCGGCCTGCGCCGCCGCATTACCGCCAGCCGGCATTCACGTATGCTGGCTTCTTTTTTTGCGGGAACCGTACCATGTCCTTATTCTCATCCGCCGCGGTCCGGGCGCTGGCGCCTCACCTGATGGACCTGGTCAAGGGCGTGCTGCCTTTATTCACGCCGGAAAAGGAAGCGGCCGAGGCGCCGCCCGAACAGGTCGACGATGTCCAGCAGCGCCAGATCGGCGAGCTGCAGCAGGCGGCGACGATGCAGGCGAAGGCACTGCAGGAACTGGCCGAGCGCAGCGAGGCGTCGATGCGGGCGCTGGAGGCGGAACTGGCAAAGCAGAAGCGCATGACGACCGCCGCGATCGCCGTTGCGGCGGTCGCGGCGGTGCTGGCCTTGTGGGCCGGCCTTCGCTGAATGCGCGGACCGACGGCAGTCCGGGCGGGGTTACTGCTACAACAACCCTGCATGGATCCTGGCGTTCTGGTCGCGCTCGAGCTTGCTGACGTAGCGCTGCACCAGCGCCAGCATCGCCGCGGTCGGATTGACGAAGGCGCAGCCGAGGCGGCGCGCGGTGCGGCCGTTATAGAGCGTGATATCGCAGCAGTTCATCACGCACAGCGTGGCGGTGATGGACTGCGCGCCCGGCAGCTGCAGTTCGCAGTTGGCGTACTCGGTGCCCTTGGTCGGGTCGAGCGCCATGTCGTCGTCGATCAGCGCAATACCGCCGGCGCTGACGTTCTGGACCGCGAACGACACCGGCGGCGGGCCGTCCTCCTGCTCGATCTGTATCGAACAGCGCGGCGTCAGCACCCGGTAGTACTCGCGGCGCTGCAGGCGCACCATGGTCTCGGGCAGCGGGATGCGCAGCGCCGGCAGGCCGTCGTGCACGCAAGGTTCCACCCGGGTCGTGAAGAAGGCGACGCGGACCCGCTCCAGCGCGGTGTCGAACGAAATGCTGCTGCTGGCCAGCACGCGCGCGAGCTGTTCGGCGTCCGGCGCGGAATCGATGATGACGCTGTCGTCGTTGACCTCGAGCACCGCGGTGGCGATCGCTTCCTCGCCCTCGCTGAAGATCATGCGCACCAGTTCGCGCTTGTCGGTCAGGCGGCGCAGCAGCGCGATGATCTCGCGGCGTGAATGGATCAGGTAAGGTCCGACATCGTCGACGCCGATATTGATTTGCAGGTTCATTCGTTTGCGTTCTTGTTAGGGTCAGGGAAGGGCATGGTGGATTTTTCGACCCGGTACAGCCAGGCCAGCAGTTCGGCGACAGCCCGGTACAGCGCCGGCGGAATGTCGCGGTCGAGGTCGACCTGCATCAGCAGCGACACCATCTCCCGGGACTCGTGCAGGAAGACGCCGTGCTCGCGGGCGCGGGCGATGATCTGGTCGGCCACCAGGCCATAGCCCTTGGCGACGACGCGCGGCGCGCTGTCGCCCTGGCCGTAGGATAGTGCCGCCGCCAGGCGGCGCGGGTCAGCCGGGTTCATGCCTGACCGTCATCAGGTCCAGCGGCAGGCCGGCCGCCAGCAATGCGTCGGCCAGCGCGCCGCCCTGCTGGCGCAGCGTGGCGGCCGTGCTGTCGCTGCCTGTCTGCACCGACAACTGCAGGCGTCCGCCGTGCAGTTGCAGCGTGGCCGCCACCACGCCCAGCGACGGCAGTTCGAAACGCAGCACGCTCTGCCAGCTGCGCTCCGCCGGCGGCACGCTGCTGCCGGCAGCGCCGCCTTCGTCGCGCACTTCCCACTGCATGGGCTGGCCGGGAAAGAGTTCGCCCTGCCAGGCCAGGGCGCGCTGTTCCAGGGTATTGAGCTGCTGCGTGATCAGGCGGCCGGCGTCGAGATCCATGCCGGCGACCGGCCTCGGGGCCACGCCCTCGGCG
>CAUQYP010000223.1:0-7854 GCA_963522035.1 uncultured Noviherbaspirillum sp.
GCCGGCGCCAGCGCAGTCCAGACGCCGGTCATCAGCAGCGCCATGACCGCAACCGTGGCCAGGGTTGTGCCGGCGCCGACGCTTCCCATCGCAGGCCAGGCCACCACCGCGGCGACCAGCGCCGACAGCAGCAGCCGCGACCGCCACGCGTCGCGCGCATCCGCCGTCATCGCGCACAGCGCCAGCACCAGCACCAGCGGCATCCAGTCCAGCGCCTGGTGCGGCGGGAACGACCACTGCGCATGGTAGGTCGCCGCCATCGACGCCAGGAATCCGCTGGCAATGGCGAGAGGCGCCGACCAGTCGCGTCGCGCGCGCCCCGGCAACAACAACAGCGCTGCGCAAACGGCAGCAGGCACCAGCACGCTTTGCAGCAGCAGGGGAAGAACGAAGGAAGGATCGGGCATGGCTCGGCGTCAAGAAATGAGGACCGGCCGCATTGCGGCCGGAGCAGGAAACTGCGCGGGTATTACTGCTTGATGGCTTCGAGGTTGATGCGCAGGTCGACTTCGTCGGTCGCTGCCTTCGGAATGCCGTAGGCGATGCCGAAGTCGCTGCGCTTGATGGTGCCGCTGGCCGTGTAGCCGACCCGCGCATCGCCCCGTGGGCCGGGGCCGGCGCCGATTTCCTTGAGCTTGAAGGTGACCGGCTTGGTCACGCCATGCAGCGTCAAATTGCCGGCAACCGTGCCTTCGCCCGAGCCGTTGAGCGTGATGGCGGTCGATGCGAAGCTCAGCACCGGGAACTGGACCGCGTTGAAGAAGTCCGGGCTCTTCAGGTGCTTGTCGAGGCCTTCGCTGCGGGTGTCGACGCTGTCGACCTTGACGTCGACCTTGATCTTGCTCTTCTCGGGCGTGTCGACCACCAGTTCGCCGGCGATATCGTTGAAACGGCCCATGAAGCGGCTGATGCCGCCGGCATGGCCGACTTCGAAGTAGGCGACAGAGTGCACCGGGTCGATCTTGTAGGTGCCGGCCGGTGCGGCATGGGCGGCGCCGGCTGCGAGCACGGTGGCGACGAAGGGCAGGGTAAGGCGCGACAGCAAGGCTTTTTTCATGGGAGTACCTGGTGGTGGGATGGCATTAGAATGCGGCTGCGACACCATCGTCGACGCCGCGCGTTGAATGCAGGACAGTGTAAGAAGGCAATGCCGACAGCATCCTGTCCGCAATCTGACAATTTTGTAATACAGCAACAAACGCTTTCACGCAATAATCCCACCCATGAAAATCCTGATCGTCGAGGACGAAACCAAGACTGCCGACTACCTGCACAAGGGCCTGACCGAGCATAGCTGCGTGGTCGATGTCGCCCGCAACGGTCTCGACGGCCGTCACCTCGCGCTCGAGAACGACTATGACGCCATCGTGCTCGACGTGATGCTGCCTGGCGTGGACGGCTTCGGCGTGCTGGAAGCGTTGCGGCAGCGGCGGCAGACGCCGGTCATCATGCTGACTGCCCGCGACCGGGTGGAAGACCGGGTGCGCGGCTTGCAGGCCGGCGCCGACGACTACCTGGTCAAGCCGTTTTCCTTTCTTGAACTGCTGGCGCGGCTGCAGGCGCTGGTGCGGCGCGGCAAGCCGCAGGAAGCGTCGCAGCTGCAGGTGGCCGACCTGCACGTGGACCTGATCGCCCGCAAGGCGTCCCGCAGCGGGACGCGGCTGGACCTGACGTCCAAGGAATTCCTGCTGCTGACCACGCTGGGGCGACGCCAGGGGCAGATATTGTCCAAGACCGAGATCGCCGAGCTGGTCTGGGACATGAATTTCGACAGCAACACCAACGTCGTCGAGGTGGCCATCAAGCGGCTGCGCACCAAGATCGACGGCCCGTTCGAACGCAAGCTGCTGCACACGATACGCGGCATGGGCTATGTGCTGGAAGCGCGGCCGGCGCAGGACGCCGCATGATGCGCTCGATCGCCGTGCGCCTCGCGGTGACCTTCGCGCTGGTGGCGGCCGCGGTGTTCGCGCTGTCCGGCTTTGCGCTGTACCGGGCGCTGGCCACCACGCTGGAGCGCCAGCAGGAAGCCGACCTGCGCGGCAAGCTCGAGGTCGCCGCGCGGCTGGTGTCCGAGGTGCGCAGCGTCGAACGCTGGGATGAACTGCGCAACACGCTGACCACCATCACCACGACCGATGGCAATACCCGTTTCTGGATCGCCTGCGAGAATACCGCGCTCAACTACGGCTTTTCGATTCCCGATATCGGCCACCCGGCGTTCGGCAAGTCGGTCAAGCTGCTGAGCGTGAAGGACAGCGCCTATCCGCTGAAGACGCTGGGCGACACCTTGAAGCCGCTGCCCGACTACCCGGAAATCTACCTGCTGGTCGGCATCAGCACCGAGCCCGAGGCCAGGACCCTGCATGCGTTCGTCATCGCGCTCGCCGCAATCTCGGTCTGCGGCATTGCCTGCGTGGCGATGCTGGGCTACTGGGTGTCGCGCTTCGGCCTGCGTCCGCTGGCCCGGCTGTGCGCCGGCGCGCAGGACCTCAACGCCCGCAACCTGTCGCAGCGGCTGGCCACGCCCGGCGTGGCCGAACTGGCGCCGCTGGCGGCGTCGTTCAACGGCGCGCTGGACCGGCTCGAAACCGCCTATGCGCAGCTGGAGGGTTTTAATGCCGACGTTGCGCATGAACTGCGCACGCCGATCGGCAACCTGATCGGCGCAACCCAGGTGGCGCTGACCCGCGAGCGCACGCGCTCTGAACTGGAAGAAACGCTGCAGTCCAACCTGGAAGAACTGGAACGCCTGCGCGCCATCGTCAACGACATGCTGTTCCTGGCCCGCGCCGACCGCGGCGAAACGGCGGACGGCCTGGCGCAGGCGTCGCTGGCAGCCGAGGTGCACAAGACCATCGAGTTCCTCGAACCGCTGATAGAAGAGAAGTCGCTGGCGGTGACTACCCTGGGTGACGCGGTGGCTTCGGTGGACCGTGCGCTGTTCCGGCGCGCTATGAGCAACCTGCTGCATAACGCGATCCAGCACAGTGCACCGGGAAGCCGGCTTGAGATCGCATTGACGGAACAGGAAAACGGCATCGAGGTTGCGGTGTCCAACCCCGGCGCACTGATACCCGGTGAACACCTAACCCGGCTGTTCGACCGCTTCTACCGGGCCGACGCGTCACGCACGTTCAGCCAGGACAGCCACGGGCTGGGCCTGGCCATCGTGAAGGCCATCGCCAAGATGCATGGCGGGACCGTGTTTGCCCGCAGCAGTGGCGGCATCAACACGATAGGGCTGACACTGGAAGGCCTGCCGGCCTGAAAGCCGGCCTCGCCGTATTCAGCCGCGCAGCGAGCCGAAGCGGATGTCGTCGGTATTGAGCGATGCGGTGGCGACGCCGGAGGCCAGCGCCGCGAGGTCGCCGCGCAGCCGCTCTACTGCATCGGCCATGCGTTCCACCTGCTTCACCAGGTCATCGGCGCCCAGTTTTTCAGGTTCCAGCCGCACGCAGCACATGAATTCGCTGGTCATGCCGTCGAGTGCGAAGGTCGTGCCTACGCTGCGGTCGAGGAACAGGTTGGCTTCCATCAGCAGTCGCAATTGCGGCTCGCAGTCGTGCGGCGCCGGCGCGATGTTGGAATAGAGATGCAGGATGTTGTTGGTGGCGTCGAATTCAAAGTCGATGACCAGTGTGCCGTCGAGCTGCAGCCTGGCCATGCCGCGGTCGTCGAGTGCGAAGTCCTGGAGCTTGGCAACCGCGCCGAAGTCGCGGACGATATCGTGTGCATGCATGATGGCGATTCTCCAGGTGGATCCAGGTGAATATTGGCCTGCTGGTGCGGTTTTAGTGCGCTTTAGTGCGACTTGGTGTGATGCAGTGCGGTGCGGGGCGACCCGGTTCCTCTGGTCTTCCTGCACCCAGGCCGCAGCTTATGGCCGCGCCTGGCGAAGGACAAAGCTACCTGGTCGAGGCAGCGCAGGGTAGGTAGAAATTCGCTAACAAAGGTTCCACGTCCGAACAATTGTGCCGGTGATCGAGCTGACTCACACCGCCATCGGTGCCGTGACCGGCGCATGGTGCTGGTAGTCGGCCAGTGAAAAATCGCCAGGCTCTACCTTCTCCAGCCACTCCGGCTCGTACTTGCCGGTCACCGCATAGTCCGGGATCCGGTCCGACAGCAGCAGGCGCGGCGACGGGTAAGGTTCGCGCCTCAATTGCTCTTCCAGCATGCCGAGATGGTTCTCGTAAATATGCGCGTCGCCGATGAAATAGGTAAACCAGCGCGGCTTGTAGCCGGTCAGGCGGCCGATCAGGTGCAGCAGCGCCGCGCCTTCGGCCAGGTTGAACGGCGCGCCGAGGCCGATGTCGTTGCTGCGGATGTACAGGCACAGCGAAATCTCGCGGGTGGCTGCATTCGGGATCAGCTGGTACAGCAGGTGGCAGGCGGGCAGGGCGACGGCGTCGAGTTCGGCCGGGTTCCAGCCATGGAACAGGATGCGCCGGCTGCCGGGATTGCTGATGATGGTGTCGAGGCAGTCGCGGATCTGGTCGACCGCCTTGTACAGCAGCACTTTCTCGCGCCCGTCGTCCATCACCGTGGACACGACGCGGAACCCGCGCCGCTGCGCATCGGCCAGCTGCGCGGCGGCGTCGCGCTCGAGCAGCTTGTAGGCCGGCCACTGCCGCCATTGCACGCCATAGACCGGGCCGAGGTCGTCCGGACCTTCGCGGTACGGGTTGGCCAGCCAGTCGGCATTTTCATTGGCATTCTGATCCCAGACCTTGCAGCCCAGCGCCCGGAAGTCGGCGGCGCTGCGGGAGGCGCGCAGGAAGCCGCAAAGTTCGCCGACCACGGACTTGAAAGCCAGCTTCTTGGTGGTGACAGCGGGAAAGCCCTCGGCGAGATCGAAGCGCATCATCGCGCCCGGGATGCTGATGGTTCGGATGCCGGTGCGGTTGTCGGACCAGCTGCCGGTGTCGAGGATGGTGCGTACGAGGTCGAGGTATTGTTTCATGGCGTCGTATTTTACCAAGGTGTAGCGCGGCTTCCTTGCAAACCGCAACCCGCTTTCCGGTGCGCGCGTCAGTTTCATGAAGGCGCCCCGTAGCAATGCGGAAAACGCAAGACGCGTCGCCTGCCAGAGTCGAATTCCATGATCGTTTTTTTGGGCGCATGTGGAACCGACGCCGGAAACCGACTACCTAGGCCATTTTTTTGGAGAATTCCCATGGCTCAAGCAATTAGTTCGGTCGCCTCGTCCAACCAGAAATTGGTCGCACCAGTTACGGTGCCAGACCTTTCTAGCGATCATATTGTGCTGATCGCCGAGCGGGCACCCAGACTGTCCACCCTGCATGCGATGGCTTGCACGCAAAAAAGCTGGCAGAAAGCGACGGCCCCGACCTTCCAGCGCATCAGACAGGTCGCGCTCGCCGGGAAAGAAAATCTGGGTCTGGGGCTGTCGACCCTTCCCTTCCCGCAGCATACGGCCCCGCAAGCATGCATCGCCTACCTGCTGGGCCGATTGAAGTACCACTTGCGCGAAGAGGAGCCGGTATCGCTGGTGACCTTCAGCCGCAATTTCGTCCACCTTGGCTACCTGCTGCCGGAGCAGGAAAGCCTGGATTGCGTGCGCAGGCACTATCCCGCACTGCGGGGCCTGTCTGCTAGCGACTGGAACGGATTGCTGGATTCCATGGTCGACATCTCTGCCCAGGACAAGCTCCTGCTACGCATTGCGTTTGCTTTTCATCCGGATGCCGGCAAGATTTTTTTCCATGCAGAAGAGCTCGCAGAGGAACGCAGCAAATGCGTGGCGCAAATAAGGGCCACGCAAGGTTGGGGCGGTTTCTATACCCCCGCGGCAGACGCCCTGTTGTCCATGGCGTACCAGTTAACTGGCGTGCGCTGGGGCGACAGCAAGCCGAAAGAGAGCCTGTTCCGCTGCCTGGTGCAGGCCGGCGACTTCTACTGGGCCTGGCCCCAGTGCGCAAGCGCCTTCGATGCTTCCGACATTCTTGCCTTTCTCCAACAGCCCGGGCTGGCGGTGAATATAAAAACGGATTTGCTGGAGACTCTGTTGGGACCGCAATATCCTCGCTTGCCCGACTCCTATCGCGAACTGCCTGCCCGGTGTGGATCGATGCTGGTCCAGGTAATCAATACTTGGCTGCGCGACCTGCCAGCCAAGGCATGGACTGCGCCGCTAAAACACCTTGCAGGCAGGTATGACTCCATTGGCGTACGTAGTGCATCCCGTGAGCAGTTCGTGCTTCTCGGGCAGCAGGCATGGAAGCGCAAGGAGGATGGCGACCAGAATGCGGCATATCTGCTGAAGACCCTTATTGCCCATGACGCGGTGTCGAAGAGGGATATGCAGGAATGGAAGAAGCAGGCCAGCAGTTAAGCGCCGCCGCAGTCGTCGGCTAGAATGCGCGTTGGCCGTTTCCAGGATTGCAAGCAATGATCTTTTCCAGGCTCAATCACGCGCTGCGCGTACCGCTGGCCGCTGAAGTGCATTCGCGCCCGTTCCTGCACCTGCACGGCCCGGAGGCGATCACCCACCTGGCCGTGTACGCCGGCAACGGCAGTCCGGCCGGCAGCGTCAACAGCGGCATACAGCATGCGTTCCTGGCCGACCTGTGCGGCCAGTTCGGCGTGGCTGCGCCAGCGGCCGAGGCCAAGTTTTTTTTCCATGATTTCGGCCGCTTCCGCCTGAAGTGGGAATGCCATACCGAGTTCGCGACCTATACCTTCTCGCAGCGCCAGGACACCGCGCCGGAGATCGAGCAGGCGTTCGAGCGCATGCCGCTGCAGCAGGTGCCGCAGCAATGGCTGGCGAGCCTGGAAGGCAAGATCATGGTGGCCACGCACGTGGTGCTCGACGGATCGGACACCCCGGTCCAGGACTACGGGCGGCGGCTGCGCCAGGTGTTCGAGGGCAATACGCTGGTAGCGAGCCGGGTGCTGAACGATGCCGAACTGTGGACCGATTTCCGGATCCAGGCCGATGGCTTTTCACGGCTGGTGGTACGCGATGTCGGACTGATGGAACAGCAGGCCGGGCGCCTGGTTCAGCGGGTGCTGGAAATCGAGACCTACCGGATGATGTGCCTGCTGGGCCTGCCGCATGCGCAGCAGGCGACGCCCGTGCTCAATGCCATCGAGGGCGAGCTGGCGGCGTTGACTGCGGCCATGGTCGCCACCGACGACAGCCATGGGGAAAACAACCCGGACGACGAGCAGGACTTGCTGGGGCAGATCACAAAGTTGGCGGCACGGCTGGAAAAGCTGGCGGTCGACGACAGCTACCGGTTCTCGGCTTCGCAAGCGTATTTCCGGCTGGTGCGTTCGCGCATCGACGAACTGCGGGAAGAGCGGATGGAAGGTTTTCCCACGGTCGGCGAATTCATGGACCGCAGGCTGACGCCGGCGGTCAACACCTGCGCCGCCATCGCCAGCCGGCAGGAAGCGCTGGCGCGCCGGATCGCCCAGACCAATGATTTGCTGCGCACGCGCGTGGGCATCGTGCAGGAGCAGCAGAACCGGCAGATCCTGCAGTCGATGAACCGGCGGGCGGCGCAGCAGCTGAAGCTGCAGCAGGCGGTGGAGGGGCTTTCGGTGGTGGCGATCTCGTATTACATGATCGGGCTGCTGGGCTATGCCGGCAAGGCGGCGAAGGCCGCCGGGTTGCCGGTTAATCCGGACATTGCGACCGGGGTGCTGGTGCCGCTGGTGCTGGGGGCGGTTTGGTTGGGGCTGCGGCGCATGCACAGGCGGATGCACAAGGGATAAGCCTGCGCTTGCAGGTCGGGCCAGCCCCGCGCAGCGACCGTTGCCTTTGCCGTTGCCGTTCCGCGCAGCGACCGTTGCCGTTGCCGTTGCCGTTGCCGTTGCCGTTGC
>CAUQYP010000224.1:0-7797 GCA_963522035.1 uncultured Noviherbaspirillum sp.
AATGCCACGGCAAAGGCGGCTTCGCGGCTAAGCCCTGCTGGCGGATGAAGCAATATTTATGTCCTGTCGGACGACCAAGCCGGGTCTCGGCCCGGCGGCCGACCTACTTCTCTTGCGTCGCCAAGAGAAGTAGGCAAGAGAAGGCGACCCCGGAGATGCCGCCCCGCTGCGCGGGGTGCCCACGCCGCTGGCACCGAAATCGGGAAGCGTCGGAAACTCGCTTCGCTCAGACAGCCGACGCTTCTTTATCCGATTTCGGCACCAGCGACGTGGCGCCATCAACGGGGACCCACGTCAAAAACAAAAGCAACGGCAACCGCAACCGCAACTGCAACTGTCGCTGCGCGGAGCTTAATGCAACGGCAACTGTCGCTGCGCGGAAGCAGCGCTTCTGGTGAAAGCCAGCATGAAACTGCTTTACGCAACGTCCTAAAGCCTCATCCCCATGCCGGCAGGGGATGCGCCAGTCGTCGTGGCCGTCGTTGCCGGCCCCGGCTGCGACTTCACCACCTGCAAGGCGGTGGCGATCATGCCGCTCAGGTTCCCGACATCGGCGGGCACGATCAGCGAGTTATTGGTCTTGGCCAGCTTGGAGAACGCCTCGACGTAGCGCTCGGCCACTTTCAGGTTGACCGCGTCCAGCCCGCCCGGCTCACGTATGGCCGCGCCAGTCTGGCGCAGGGCTTCCGCGGTCGCGGTGGCAATGGCGATGATGGCCGCCGCCTCGCCCTGCGCCCGGTTGATGGCCGCCTGCTTGTCGCCCTCGGAACGTGCAATCGACGCCTCGCGCTCACCGGTCGCAATGTTGATCTGCTCCTGCTTGCGGCCTTCGGAAGCCGCGATCAGGGCACGCTTCTCGCGCTCGGCCGTAATCTGCGCCTGCATCGCGTGCAGGATTTCCTTGGGCGGCGTCAGGTCCTTTATTTCGTAGCGCAGCACCTTGACGCCCCAGTTCGCCGCCGACTCGTCGATTGCGCTGACGATGGTCGTGTTGATGTGGTCACGCTCCTCGAACGTCTTGTCCAGTTCCATCTTGCCGATCACGGAGCGCAAGGTGGTTTGCGCGAGCTGGGTGATCGCGGCCACGTAGTTCGACGAACCGTAGGAGGCGCGCATCGGGTCGGTGACCTGGAAGTAGAGTATGCCGTCGACCTGCAACTGCGTGTTGTCGCGGGTGATGCAGACCTGCGGCGGCACGTCCAGCGGGATTTCCTTCAGGATGTGTTTATAAGCCACCCGGTCGACGAAGGGTACGACGATGTTCAGGCCGGGCCCGAGCGTCGCGTGGTACTTGCCGAGCCGCTCCACGACCCATGCATGCTGCTGCGGGACGACCTTGATGGTCTTGATCACGAAGACGACCGCGAGGATGAAAAATACTAATGTCAGACTGCCTAGACTGAGTTCCATAGCGCTTCCTTATTCTGGTTGGTTGCTGACGATTAAGCGGCTCCCGCGTATCTCGCGTATGACGAACTGCCCGGGCCGGGCATCGGCGCCGGGCGCCAGGTCCACGTCCCACATCGCGCCCCGGTACATGACACGCGCAGTAGTGTGGTCCTGGTGCCAATGCGGAACATGCAAGGTCTGTCCGATATCGAGGTTGACATTGGGGTCGTTCGCGGCATTCGCGCGGCGCGGGCGACGCCGCCTGAGAAGCGCAGTCGCCGCTGCGCCGACCAGCGCGGCAAGCAGGAACTGCAACGCCACTGACACGCCCCAGTAAGCGGCAAGCGCACCGGCCAGCAGGCCCAACGCAATCATCAACAGGTAGAAAGTCCCGGAAAAGAGTTCCAGTATGGTCAGGGCGCCGGCAAGCGCCAGCCATAGCATCCAGCTTGTCATTGTCTCTCCCCTGCAGATATAAGAAGCCCCTGCCAACCATATGGTTGCAGGGGCATGAGAAAACAGCAAGAAACTTTGTTGTTGGTTGTTATCCGGTGCGATCGCAGGCTAGTCTAGCCATCAGGTTTATGAAAAGCAATTATTTTTCAAGCACCTGTGGTTAATACGCCCGCTTCCGGATTACTTCATCCGTTTTGCCAGTTCCTGCCAGGTGTCGATCACCGAATCCGGGTTCAGGGACATCGACTCGATACCCTCGTTCATCAGCCATTCGGCAAAATCCGGATGGTCCGATGGCCCCTGGCCGCAGATGCCGACGTACTTGCCCTTGGATCGGCAAGCCTTGATCGCGCGTGACAGCATCGCCAGCACTGCAGGGTCGCGCTCGTCGAAATCGGCGGCCAGCAGCGCCATGCCGGAGTCGCGGTCCAGGCCCAGCGTGAGCTGGGTCAGGTCGTTCGATCCGATGGAGAAGCCGTCGAAATACTCGAGGAATTCATCGGCCAGGATGGCGTTGGACGGGACCTCGCACATCATGATCAGGCGCAAGCCGTTTTCACCGCGGACCAGGCCGTTCTTCGCCAGCAGCGCGATGACCTTCTCCGCCTGCTTCAGGGTCCGCACGAACGGCACCATGATCTCGACATTGGTCAAACCCATGTCCTCGCGCACCCGCTTCATCGCCTCGCACTCCATCTGGAAGGACTCGGCAAAGTCCTCGGCCAGGTAGCGCGCCGCGCCGCGGAAGCCCAGCATCGGGTTTTCCTCGTCCGGCTCGTAGCGCGAACCGCCGATCAGCTTCTTGTACTCGTTGGACTTGAAGTCTGACAAGCGCACGATGACGGGCTTGGGCCAGAATGCCGCGCCGATGGTGGCGATGCCTTCAGCCAGCTTGTCCACATAGAACGCGCGTGGCGACGCATGGCCGCGGGCAACCGACTCGACTGCCTTCTTCAGCGACGGGTCGATGTTCGGATAGTCCAGGATGGCCTTCGGGTGAACGCCAATATTGTTATTAATGATGAACTCGAGCCGCGCCAGGCCGACGCCGGCGTTCGGCACCGACTGGAAGTCGAACGCCAGCTGCGGGTTGCCAACGTTCAGCGTGATCTTCACCGGGATTTCCGGCAGTTCGCCGCGCATGACCTCGGTGACTTCCGTTTCCAGCAAGCCGTCGTAGATATGACCTTCGTCGCCTTCAGCGCAGGAAACAGTCACCAGCGTGCCATCTTTCAGCACCTCGGTGGCGTCGCCGCAGCCAACTACCGCAGGCACGCCCAATTCACGGGCGATGATCGCCGCGTGGCAGGTGCGACCGCCCCGATTGGTGACAATGGCGGATGCGCGTTTCATCACCGGCTCCCAGTTCGGGTCCGTCATGTCGGCTACCAGCACGTCGCCTGGCTGCACGCGTTCCATTTCCGACGGGTCGGTGATGACGCGGACCGGACCGGCGCCGATTTTCTGGCCGATGGCGCGGCCGGTTGCCAACACCACGCTGCTGCCCTTGAGCTTGTAGCGTTGCTGCGCATCGGTGGCCTTCTGCTGCGACTTCACGGTTTCCGGACGCGCCTGCAGGATGTAGAGCTTGCCGTCGCGGCCGTCCTTGCCCCACTCGATGTCCATCGGACGACCGTAGTGCTTTTCGATAATGACTGCATATTTCGCCAGTTCGACGATTTCCTCGTCATTCAGCGAATAGCGGTTGCGCAACTCGATGGGCACGTCGACAGTCTGCACCGAGCGGCCGGCCTTGGCCTCGCTGGTAAATTCCATCTTGATCATCTTGGAGCCGATGTTGCGGCGGATGATGGGCAGCTTGCCCTGCTCGAGCATCGGCTTGTGCACATAGAACTCGTCCGGGTTCACTGCGCCCTGCACCACGGTTTCGCCGAGGCCATAGCTGGAGGTAATGAAGACCACGCCGCGAAAACCCGACTCGGTGTCCATGGTGAACATCACGCCGGCCGCGCCGACGTCGGAGCGGACCATGCGCTGCACGCCGGCCGACAAGGCCACCTCGGCGTGGGTGAAGCCCTTGTGCACCCGGTAGGAAATCGCGCGGTCGTTATACAGGGACGCGAACACGTGCTTCATCGCTTCGAGGATGTTGTCGATGCCGACGACATTCAGGAAGGTTTCCTGCTGCCCGGCGAACGAAGCGTCCGGCAGGTCTTCGGCGGTGGCCGACGAGCGCACCGCGAACGACATTTCAGCGGTCGAATCGGCGACCAGGCGCTGGTAGAACGCGGTGATTTCCTGCTGCAGGCGCGGCTGGAACGGCGTTTCGACGATCCATTGCCGGATTTCGGCGCCGGCACTGGCCAGCGAGCGGACATCGTCGATGTCCAGGCCAGCCAGGCGCTGTTCGATGCGCTGCGCCAGCGACATGCCGCCAACCTCGCTATGTTCGAGGAAGTCGCGGAACGCCTGGGCGGTCGTCGCGAAGCCGGTCGGAACGCGAACGCCGGCACTGGCGAGCTGGCTAATCATTTCGCCCAGCGACGCATTCTTGCCGCCGACCGAGTCGACGTCGGTCATTCTCAGATCTTCAAACGATGCTACGTAAGTGGCCTCCGGGGAGACCCCATTGCTTGCTGCATTGGACATGACAACCTCTGGTTTGATGGGAAACTTGGACGTGCGCCGCCGCAGGCTGGGGTTTTTGGTATTCTTCGGCAGATGCGAGCGGTTTTCATTTGCCGCATTTTACAGGTGCATCCTGAATTTTGCCTTGCACTATCGACAATTCACAACTCTGGTCAAGAAACCCATGCGCGACATCGTCTCCCCCCACCTTCCCGCAGCCGAACGTACCGTCTTCTTCGTCTCCGACGGCACCGGTATCACGGCCGAGACGTTCGGGCATTCGGTTTTGACGCAATTCGAACTGCGATTTCGCCAGATCCGGCTGCCATTCATCGATACCCTGGAGAAAGCCTACGACGCCGTGCGCCGGATCAACGAGTCCTGCGTCGCCGACGGCAAGCGGCCCATCGTCTTTTCAACGCTGGTGAAGGCCGACCTGTCGGCAGTGGTGCGACGTTCGAGCGGCATGCATATGGACCTGATCCACACCTTCGTCGAACCGCTGGAGCAGGAACTGGGCATCAAGTCCAGTCACACCATAGGCCGCAGCCACAACATTGCCGACTCGGCCGAGTACAAGGGGCGGATCGAGGCGATCAACTTTTCGCTGGCGCATGACGATGGCCAGTCCGACACGAACCTCGCGCTGGCTGACGTGATCCTGGTCGGCGTTTCGCGTTCCGGCAAGACGCCGACCAGTCTTTACCTGGCGATGCAGTACGGCATCAAGGCGGCCAATTACCCGCTGATACCCGAAGACTTCCAGCGCGGCCGGCTGCCGGGAAACCTGACGCAGTTCAAAAGCAAGATGTTCGGCCTGTCCATCACGCCCGAACGGCTGGCAGAAGTACGTAATGAGCGGCGTCCGGGCAGCAAGTACGCCGCACTGGAAAACTGCCGCTATGAAGTCAACGAGGCGGAACTGATGATGCGGCGCGAAGGCATACGCTGGATGTCTTCCACGGTCAAGTCGATCGAGGAAATCGCGACCATGATCCTGCAGGAAATCCGCCTGGACAAACGCTCGTACTGACTACCGTGGCCGGCCGGCCTGCATCCCATACGCGCTGGCGCAATTTCCTTCTCCAGAATTCCGCTACCATGGAACTGGACGTCTGGAGGCGGTATGGACATCGTGCTGATTGAACTGGTGCTTTGGGCCGGGCTTATCTTTTTCCTGTGGGTATTGAAAGATACATTGGGCAAGTTCGAGACCGATCTTGACCGCGCGGCGCCCAACAAACCCGACGCCCCGCCGAAGCCGGGCACGGTCGAGCCGGAGGTTCTCTACGAACCGATAGGAAGCTATGGCGGGGCCACGATTTACCGCTACGTTCTCATCGGCGGCAAACAATACGAATTCGATTACGCCACCAGCGAAGGGGCGGGTGTCAGCCTCGGCGCCCACCAGCGCTTTATCGCGCCTGGCCTGGTTTATTCAGTGTCGCCTGCAACGCCTGGCGGCAACTCGCTGCATTGATGTGGCTTGGAACAACATGGCGATTTGCTCCACCAAGAATTGACGTTTGTGCACGACCCAAACGAATTTTCCTTGGAGCGTTCCCATGCAACGATTTTCGACCATGCGCAGGCGGCTCATGCTGGCGGCGCCAGGCATGCTGCTTTTCTCATGTGGCGGCAGTTCCAGCACGGCTCCGGAGAGCGACCGGAGCGTGCAACGCGCCGTCAGTCAGCTTGACGACTACACGGAGCGTGCGCTTGCCAGTTCTGGCGTCCCCGGAATGGCGATTGCCGTCGTGCACCACGACCGGATACTGCACCTGAAGGGCTACGGCGTTCGCACAGCAGGAAGTCCCGACCTGGTCGACAGCGACACCGTGTTCCAGCTTGCATCACTTTCCAAGCCTATCGCGTCGAGTGTGATGGCTCGCATGGCCGGACAGGGTTTGATCGGGTGGGACGATCCATTAAGCAGGCACGACAGCAGCTTTACGCTCAACGACGCCGATGCCACCCGCCTGCTGACACTGCGCGACATGTTCTGCCATCGATCAGGACTTGCAGACCATGCGGGGGATTTGCTTGAAGACCTCGGCTACCTACGCGAAGAGATCCTTTTCCGTCTCCGTTATCTACCCATCGACGGCCGCTTTCGCACGCAGTATGCGTATACCAATTTCGGCCTGAGCGCCGCCGCCTTCGCAGCCGCAAAGTCGGCCGGACTATCTTGGGAAGATCTGGCGGAGGCGCAGCTTTTCAAGCCGGCAGGGATGCGTACTGCGAGTTACCGTCATGCGGACTACGTCGCAAGGGAGAATCGCGCCTCCTTGCACGTGGAAGCGAACGGCAGATTTGTCGCCCGATATAACCGCGATCCGGACGCGCAATCGCCGGCCGGGGGCGCCAGCGCCAGCGCGACCGACCTTGCACGCTGGCTGCAACTGCACCTGGGCGACGGCATGCTCGAAGGCCGGCGCCTGATTGCGGCGGCAGCGCTCAGGGAAACCAGGTCGGCACAGATAGAAACCGTGCCTGCGGCACTGTCGCCAAGCGGAATGGCCAGTTACTATGCACTCGGCTGGGGCACCAGCCAGGATAGCAAGGGGCGCCAGCGAAACGACCATTCCGGTGCGTTCGCGCTGGGGGCATCAACCTGCGTCCGAATGGCGCCCGCCCAAGGGCTGGGCATCGTGGTGCTGACCAATGGCGCGCCGGTCGGCTTGCCGGAAGCCGTGGCGGCAACCTTCATGGACCTTGCGCTCGACGGCGCGGTCTCGCAGGATTGGCTGACGCTCTATTCCAACGGTGTTCGGGCGCAGATGGAAGCGGACTACAAAGGTCCTACCGACTACAGCGTCCAACCCGTGCAGCCACAGCCCGCACGATCCGCCAACATCTATGCCGGACGCTATGACAATCCGTTCTACGGCGAAATTGGCGTCGGGGAACAAGCTGGCAAGCTTCAACTGCTACTGGGCCCGGATCGAACCGCTTATCCGATGCAGCATTGGAACGCAGACCAGTTCGTGTTCCAGCCCGCAGGCGAAAACGCGGTCGAAACCAGCGGGATATTTTTTACCGTTGGCGCCGGCGAACGGCAGGCAGGACGCGTTCGGATCGAGTACCTGGACCAGAAGGGCGAAGGCGATTTCGTACGCCTGGCCGGCTGATCGCAAATGCTTATTTTTTGAGAAATGTTAGAGCAGTCTCGTGCTGACTTGCGGAAGCCGGCCTGTAAGCGATACTACTTGCTCCGCGCAGCGACAGTTGCCGTTGCAGTTGACCGCGCCGCGACAGTTGCCGTTGCATTAAGCTCCGCGCAGCGACGGTTGCCGTTGCCGTTGCTTTTGAATCTGCTTTTGACGTGGATCCCCGTTAGACGGCGACGCGTCGCCAGGGACT
>CAUQYP010000225.1:0-7679 GCA_963522035.1 uncultured Noviherbaspirillum sp.
ACGGCAACGGCAACGGCAACGGCAACGGCAACGGCAACTGTCGCTGCGCGGGCAAAGGCAACGATGGTCGACGCATCACGGAAGCACATTAAAGTATGTTGCCTACGACAGGCCGCAGGAGGTGAAGCGCCAACCCTTCCCGTTAGGAACCTGCGCCAAGGGCCAGCCGCCTGGCTCCATCGCCACACACCGCGCACTCCGCATTGCGCGCAATCCGTATGCTCGTCCACTCCATCGCCATGGCATCGAGCAGCAGCAGGCGCCCCGCCAGCGTTTCGCCCAGCCGGCACAGCACCTTGAGCGCTTCGGCCGCCTGCATGGTGCCGATAACGCCGACCAGCGGCGCGAACACGCCCATGGTCGCGCATTGCACTTCCTCGAACTCCTGGCCCGGCGGGAACAGGCAGGCGTAGCACGGCGCATCGGGACGGGTGCTGTCGAACACCGCGACCTGGCCGTCGAAGCGGATGGCCGCGCCCGACACCAGCGGCACGCCGGCCGCGACGCAGGCGGCATTGACTGCGTGGCGGGTGGCGAAATTGTCGCTGCAATCGAGCACCACGTCGGCGCTGGCGACGACTTCCTGCAGGCGATCGCCTTCCAGCCGCTCGGCCAGCGCAGTGACCCTGACCTCGGGGTTGATGCCGGCCAGCGTGCGCCGCCCGGACTCGACCTTGGGCTGGCCGATGCGCTCGGTGGTATGCAGGATCTGCCGCTGCAGGTTGGTCAGGTCCACCGTGTCATGGTCGGCCAGGGTGATGCGGCCGACGCCGGCAGAGGCCAGGTAGAACGCCGCCGGCGAACCCAGCCCGCCAGCGCCGATCACCAGTGCGTGCGCGGCAAGCAGCCGTTCCTGGCCCTCGATGCCGATCGCATCGAGCAGGATGTGGCGGGAATAGCGCAGCAGTTGTTGGTCGTTCATGGGCGGGCGAGAAAACCGGGGCGGTATTGGAGGGCGCTTGCGTTAAAAAACCGGGCCGCATCGCTGCGGCCCTGGCGTGTCGTAAAAGGCAGGCGCCGACCTCAGGCGCCGCCCTGCAACGCCTACTTCTTGCTGTCGCCGTTCTTTTTCGCGTCGTCCGGATCGTTGATGCTCGGTTCCTTCTTGCTTTCCACGACCTTGGTCTTGGCGACCTGGACCGGCAGGCCTTTCAGGTGGTTGAGCGCTTGCGCCAGCTGGAAGTCGTCCTTGCTGCCGAACTCGAGCGGCTTGCGCTTCTTGTCGAGCGCGGCAATGCGTTGCTCTTCCTCGAGTTCGTCGATCTTGTTGCGCACTTCCGCTTCCTTGTCCTTGTCGTTGCTCAGGTGCTTGGTCAGGTCTGCTTCACGCAGCCGCATGCCGTTCAGGCCGTCGCCGTCCGCGGTTTCGTCGACCATCAGGTCGGGCACGATGCCCTTGGCCTGGATCGAGCGGCCGTTCGGCGTGTAGTAACGCGCGGTGGTCAGCTTGACCGCGGTGTCGGCCGAGAGCTGGCGGATGGTCTGGACCGAGCCCTTGCCGAAGGTCTGGGTGCCCATGATGGTGGCGCGCTTGTAGTCCTGCAGCGCGCCGGCCACGATTTCGGAAGCCGATGCGGAACCGGAATTGACCAGCACCACCATCTTCACGTTCTTCACCGCCTCCGGCAGGCGCGACAGCGGGTCGCCCAGCGAACGGGTGCCGTAGAACTCGCGCCGCGCATAGAAGGTCGCCTTGGAGTCGGGCAGCTGGCCGTTGGTCGACACTACCGCGACGTCCTTGGGCAGGAAGGCGGCCGAGACGCCGATGGCGCCCGGCAGCACGCCGCCCGGGTCGTTGCGCAGGTCCAGCACCAGGCCCTTGATGTTGGGGTCCTGCGCATAGATCGCGCTCAGTTTCTTGGCAAGATCCTCGACCGTCGGCTCCTGGAACTGCGCCACCCGCAGCCAGGCATAACCCGGTTCGATGACCTTGGCCTTGACGCTCTGCACCCGGATTTCCTGGCGCACGATGGTGATCAGGAGCGGCTTGTCTTCTTCCTTGCGGGCGACCGTCAGCGTGATCCTGGTCTGCGGCTCGCCGCGCATGCGCTTGACCGCCTCGTCCAGCGTCATGCCCTTGACCGGCGTGCTGTCGAGGCGGGTAATGAGGTCGCCGGCTTTCAGGCCGGCCTTGTAGGCGGGGGAATCCTCGATCGGGGAAATAACCTTGACATAGCCGTCTTCCATGCCGACCTCGATGCCCAGGCCGACGAACTTGCCCTGGGTGCCCTCGCGCAGTTCCTTGAACGCCTTCTTGTCGAGGTAGGCGGAGTGCGGGTCGAGCGAGGCGACCATGCCGGAAATGGCTTCGGTCAGCAGTTTCTTGTCTTCGACGTTCTCGACGTAGTCGGACTTGATCAGGCCGAATACGTCGGCCAGCTGGCGCAATTCATCGACCGGCAGCGGCGCGCCGGCGTTTTTCTGGGCCATCGCGTCGAATTGCATCGAGCCGACGACGCCGGCGATCATGCCAAGGCTGATAAGGCCGAAGTTCTTGAATTTGCTGCTCATGTGTCACCTGGAAGTTACCCAACCGAGAGGGTCGAACGCGCGGCCCTGATGCCGCATCTCAAAGTATAAACCCGATTGTTCATTGCCGCCGCTATTGCCGGCGCTGGCAATGATTTCGCCGCCTTTCACCGGATCGCCGGCGCGTTTCAGCAAGGACTGGTTGTTGCCGTAGATGCTCATGTACTGGCCGCCATGGTCGACGATGATCAGGTTGCCGAAACCGCGCAGCCATTCCGAGAACACCACCCGGCCGCCTGCCACCGCCTTGATCTCCGCGCCTTCCGGTGCGCGGATGAACAGGCCTTTCCAGCTCGGGCCGTCGCCGCGGTTGGCGCCGAAGCGCGCGGCCAGCTCGCCATGCACCGGCATCTGCAGCTGGCCGCGCAGGGACGGGAACGACGCCGGGAAAATTGCCGGCTTGACCGGCGGTGGCGGCGCTTCGTTCCTGGCCGTTGCCGTGTTCGGGTTCTCATCGGCGTCGATCGCGTCGGCCGGGTCGACTTTCGGCGCCGGCTTGCCCTGGGCCGCCGCATTGCGCGCCTGCTCCTCCAACTGCTTGCGGCGCGCCAGTTGCTGCTGTTTCAGTTTTTCGGCGCGGGCGCGTTCGGCGGCGGCTGCCAGCTCGCGGCGCCGGTTTTCGGCAGCGATCTCGGCACGGCGCTGTTCCTCGATCATCTTCGCCAGCTGGTCGACCAGGCCGCCCAGCCGCCGGTCGTCGCGCTCGATGGCGCCGGCTTCCTTGCGCTGCGCGCCGAGCCGGCTGGACAATTGCGCGACCAGCGTGGCGCGTTTCGACTTTTCCCGCTCCAGCAGCGCTTTCTGGTCGCGCTGCTCCAAAGCGATTTCATCGAGCTCTTCCTTGGCGTCCTGGGTGTCGCTGCGGTTCTTCTCCACCGCCGCCATGTCGGCGCGCAGCATCTCGATCAGCCTGGCCTGCGCCTGCGACACGTAGCCCAGGTATTGCAGGTCGCGGTTGATGCGGTTCGGATTGTCGCCCGACAGCAGCAGCTTCAGCCGGTCTTCATTGCCGGCCACATATTGCTGGCGCAGCAGCCGGGAAAGCCGGACTTTCTGCGCGTCGACCTCGCGCGTCAGCTGGGCCAGTTCCTTCTGCAGCCTGGCGATGCGGCCGGCAGTGTCCTTCTGCTCGCGGGCGAGTTCGTACAACGCCCGGTTCGCATCCGAAATCGCGGCCTCGGATTCGGCCAGCGCGTCGGCCGCGTCGTCCTTGGCGCTTTCGGTCTGGTCGATCGCGCGCTTGAGCGCCGTCAGCTTCTGCTTGAGCGCCGCCCGTTCGGCCTCGGCCGCCTGCTTCTGGCGGGTGCGCTCGGTCACCTTGGCTGCTGGCGCCATGCCCGCCGCCAGCAGCAGCGCCAGCCCCAGCGCGGCGCTGCGCAGCCATCGTTCAGCAATCACGAATTTTCTCTGGAGTCGTATCTACGTGCCGCGCCGCCTACTTCGCGCGGCCCTGGCTGGCCACCGCCTGCATCGCCGCGGCGATGGCGTCGGCGTCGCCGAGGTAGTAGCTGCGCAAAGGCTTCAGGTCGGCGTCCAGTTCATACACCAGCGGCTGGCCGTTGGGCACGTTCAGGCCGACGATGTCGGCATCGCTGATCCCGTCCAGCATCTTGATCAGCGCGCGCAGGCTGTTGCCATGGGCGGAAACGATGATGCGCTTGCCGGCGCGGATGGCCGGCGCGATTTCCTCGTCCCAGGCCGGCATGACGCGGGCGACCGTGTCCTTCAGGCACTCGGTCAGCGGGATCTGCTCGCGCGCCAGGCCGGCGTAGCGGGGGTCGTCGAACGAGGCGCGCGGGTCTTTCGGATCGAGCGGATTGGGCGGCGTGTCATAGCTGCGGCGCCATACCAGCACCTGCTGGTCGCCGTACTTGGCGGCGGTCTCGGCCTTGTCCAGTCCCTGCAGCGCGCCGTAGTGGCGCTCGTTCAGGCGCCAGTCGTTCTTCACCGGCAGCCACATCAGGTCCATCTCGTCGAGCGTGACCCAGAGCGTGCGGATGGCGCGCTTCAGTACCGAGGTGTACGCGAGATCGAAGCTCAGGCCGGCCTCTTTCAGCAGCTTGCCGGCGTGGCGGGCTTCGGCCAGGCCTTTTTCGGTCAGGTCGACGTCGGTCCAGCCGGTGAAGCGGTTTTCCAGGTTCCAGGTGGATTCGCCGTGGCGCATCAATACGATTTTGTACATGGGGCTTGTATGGTGAATAAGAGAAATGGGAGCAAAAACGCGGGATTTGCGGGTTTTGAATTGTAATCCGACTTCTATTTTATAATGTCGCGCTCTTTTATCTGTTTTCCACCCTACCCTACGGAAGCTTGTGAAATTCTTCATCGATAATATCTGGCTGGTGGCACTGGCCCTGTTGTCCGGCGGCGCGCTGCTCTTCCCCAACCTGCAACGAGGCGGTTCCCGCGTGTCGCTGCTGCAGGCCACGCAAATGCTGAACCAGGGAAGAAGCGTGGTCCTCGACATCCGCAGCCAGGAAGACTTCGCATCCGGCCACATTCGCGACGCCCGCCACATCCCGCTCAAGGAGCTCAAGTCCCGCATCAGCGAACTGGACAAGTTCAAATCCAAATCCGTAATCGTTGTATGCTCGTCCGGTAGCCAGTCGGCCCGCGCCACCGCCCTGCTCAAGAGCGCCGGCTTCGGCGATGTCTACAGCCTGGAGGGTGGCCTGGCCGCATGGCGGGCACAGGGCCTGCCGACTGCCAAATAAACAAGGAATCAAGACAATGACCGCACATGTTCTCATGTACAGCACAGGTGTCTGCCCCTATTGCGTGATGGCCGAGCGTTTGCTGAAAGCCAAGGGAGTGGACGAGATTGAAAAGGTCCGCATCGACCTCGACCCCGAACAACGGTCGCAGATGATGGAGAAGACCGGCCGCCGCACGGTGCCGCAGATCTATATCGGCGACACCCATGTCGGCGGTTTCGACGACCTGTCGGCCCTGGACCGCGCCGGCAAGCTCGAACCGCTGCTGCGCGGCGACTGAGCATTTTTTACTGCGGCGACGCAGAACGACCGGACGGCATGCGCCGTCCTTATTTCATTCAACGAAAGAAGTTTATGTCCGACGAAAACCTGCAACCCGTATTCCAGATCCAGCGCGTCTACCTGAAGGACATGTCGCTCGAGCAGCCCAATTCCCCGACCATTTTCCTGGAGCAGGAAGCGCCCCAGATGGAAGTCGCGGTCGATGTCGGCGCCGAGCCGTTGGCCGAAGGCATCTTCGAGTCCACCGTCACCATTACCGTGACCGCCAAGATCAAGGACAAGGTCGCTTTCCTGGTCGAATGCAAGCAGGCCGGCATCTTCGAAGCCCGCAACATCCCGCCCGAACAGCTCGACCCGCTGCTGGGCATCGGTTGCCCGAACATCGTGTACCCGTACCTGCGCGCCAACATTGCCGACCTGATCACCCGCGCCGGATTCCCGCCGGTGCACCTGTCGGAAATCAATTTCGAGGTGTTCTACCAGCAGCGCCTGCAGGCGCTGGCCGCACAGCAGGGCGAGCAGGGCCAGGCCGGCGGTTCCGGCATCGTGATGCCTGACGGCTCCCAGGCTACCCACTGAGCATGGCGATGAAAAGCGCAGTCCTGCTGGCCGCTGTCGCCGCCATCATGCTGGCGCCGGCGGCGCATGCCGCCGATTTCAAGTCGGTGGGCGCCGCGCCCGCCGTGCTGTACGACGCCCCGTCCGAACGCGGCCGCAAGGTGTTCATCGCACCACGCGGCATGCCGGTGGAAGTGATCCTGAGCTACGGCGAGTGGGCCAAGGTGCGGGACGTGTCCGGCGACTTGTCATGGGTCGAGGCCAAGGCGCTCGATGCGCGCCGGCATGTCGTCGTCAACGCCGCCAGCGCCAGGGTGCGCAGCGCGGCCGACGAAGCCAGCCCGGTCGTGTTCAGCGCCGAGCGCGGCGTGCTGCTGGAACTGGCCGAGCCGATTTCGTCCGGCTGGATCAAGGTCAGGCACCGCGACGGCCAGGGCGGCTATGTCCGCGCGGCCGAGGTATGGGGCGACTGAGCCGCCTGCCATGTCGGCTGCCACGGTCCGCATGAACATCACGGTCCTTGGCGCTGGCGCCTGGGGCACGGCGCTCGCGCTGGCGCTGGCCGCGCGTCACGACGTGCTTTTATGGGGCCGCAATGCCGATGCGATGGCGCGCATGGCGGCGCGCCGGGAGAACACCGATTACCTGCCGGGCTTCCCATTGCCTGCCCGACTTGCCGCAGGCAGTGACCTGCGGCAGGCGCTGGCCCATGTGGCGGAGCCGGAATCGCTGCTGATACTGGCCACCTCGGTGGCCGGCCTGCGGCCGCTGGCGCTGCAGCTGAAGCCGTTCGCGCTGCCCAACCTGGTATGGCTGTGCAAGGGTTTCGAGGAAGGCACGCGGCTGCTGCCGCACCAGGTGCTGCACGAGGTACTGGGGGATGCCGTGCCTGGCGCGGCGCTGTCGGGGCCGTCGTTCGCGCAGGAAGTCGCGCGTGGCCTGCCTTGCGCGCTCACTGTCGCTTCGGCCGCTCCGGCGCTGTGCGAGCGTGTGGTGGGCGCGCTGCACGGCGGCGGCATACGGGTCTATTCGACCGACGACCTGGTCGGCGTCGAGGTGGGGGGCGCAGTCAAGAACATCATGGCGATTGCCACCGGCATCGTCGACGGCCTGGGCCTCGGACTCAATGCCCGCGCGGCCCTCGTGACTCGTGGCCTGGTCGAAATGTCAAGGCTGGGCATTGCACTGGGCGGTCGTCCGGAAACCTTCATGGGACTGACCGGCATGGGCGACCTGATACTGACATGCACTGGCGACCTGTCACGCAACCGGCAGGTCGGACTGGGACTGGCGGCCGGAAAGCCGCTGGAGCGCATCGTTGCCGAACTCGGACATGTCGCCGAAGGCGTGCGTTGTGCACAGGCGGTAAGGGAGCTGGCCGGGCAATGCGGTGTCAAGATGCCGATCGCGGCGGCGGTGGCCGGTGTGCTGTTCGATGGCGATACGCCGCAGGAAATGGTGGCCGAGCTGTTGGCGCGGGAGCCGCAGCCGGAGCGGGGTTGACGGCAGGTGCCTGAAAGCAGGATGCGCAGGGCGTACTAAGCGACAGTTGCATTTGACGTTCCGCGCAGCGACAGTTGCCGTTGCATTAAGCCC
>CAUQYP010000226.1:0-7664 GCA_963522035.1 uncultured Noviherbaspirillum sp.
AAAAAAGCGGGTCGGCCGCCGGGACGAACACCCGGCTACTCCCCACGGCAGTGAAGACTTCAACGTTTCACCCCTCCAGCATGCGTCGCAACGGCGCCTTGCGTTGAGCGGTCGCGGCAACGGCAACTGTCGCTGCGCAGAAGTAGCGCATCTGGCGCAAGCCAGCATGAAAATGCGCTAGAAGCTGCCGCCTGCGGCGGCCTGCTCGCGCAGCGTGCGCTTCATCAGCTTGCCGTTCGCATTACGCGGCAACGCTTCCGTAGTCATCGTCACCTCTTCGGGAACCTTATAGTCGGCCAACCGGGCCGCGCAGTGCGCCCTGACCGCTGCCGCGTCAAGCACGCCGCCAGGCGCGTAAACAAAAGCATGCACCCTTTCGCCCAGCACCGGGCAAGGCCGCCCGACCACCGCCGCTTCCAGCACGCCAGGCAGCGACATCAGCACGTTCTCCACTTCGGCCGAATAGATCTTGTAGCCGCCGCGGTTAAGCATGTCCTTCTTGCGGTCGTGGATGCGCACGAAGCCATCGGCGTCGATGGCGCCGATGTCTCCCGAATGCCAGTAGCCGGCGGTAAAGCCCTGTGCCGTGGCCACCGGATTGTCCCAGTAGCCGCGCACCACCATCGGCCCGGCGATCCATAACTCGCCGGTGACGCCCGGCGCGACCTCGGCGCCGTCATCGTCGACCGCGATGACCGTTGCGCAGGGCAGCGCAACGCCGACAGAATCGTTGCCGGCGACTGTGACGCCGATCGGCATGGCCGTCGCCGGCGAGGTGGTCTCCGTCGCGCCGTAGGCATTGACCAGCGCCAGGCCAGGCAGCTTCTGCGCCATCGCCTCCACGGTCGACGGCGGCATCGGTGCGCCGCCAAAGCCGCCGATGCGCCAGGCCGACAAGTCGTGCCTTTCCAGTTCGCCGCGCATCAGGCACAGGTTGTACATGGCCGGCACCATCAGCGTATAGGTCATGCGCTCGCGTGCAGCCACCGCGGCGAACTGGTCGGCGCGGAATTCGGCGAACACCAGCACGGCGCCGCCGACCCGCAGCATCGCGGCGATGACGGCGATCAGCCCGGTCACGTGGCTGGCCGGTACTGCCAGGCCGGCACAGTCGCTTTCATCGAGGCCGAAGCAGGCCTGGTAATGAATGGCAGAGTGGATGATGTTGAAATGGCTCAGCATCGCTCCCTTTGGATTGCCGGTGGTGCCGGAGGTATAAAGCAGCACCGCGGTGTCTTCCTCGCGGACCTCGGCTGCCTGCCGCAGCGGCGCTGTGCCATGGCCCAGCGACTGCAGCGTCCCGGCGCCCTCGCCGTCGGCGCAGATGCGCAGCATGAGTTCGGGCACATCGCCCGGATCCGGCACCACCGCTGCCAGCGCCGCGTCGAAGACGATGGCCTTCGCGCCGCACTGGCGCAGCACGTAGGCCAGCCCCGGCCGCTGTTCACGGGTGCCGACCGGCACCGCGACTGCGCCCAGCCGCTGCGTGGCCAGCAGCACCGACACGAAGGCTGGCCGGTTGCCGATGAACAGCACGACCCGGTCGCCGCGCACGATGCCTTCGGCCGCCAGCCCGGCGGCGATGCGGCCCACTTCGGCGTCGAGGGCCTGGTAAGTCAGCGCGCTGCCGTCGAAGACAATGGCGCGGCGCGCCGGATGCGCGGCCAGCGCCTGCTCGAACATCTGGTGGAACGATCGCGGCCGCTCGGCAAAGCAACGCACGACGCGGTCGCCGTAGTGGGCCTCGTGCCGGGTCGCAGGCACGTCGATCGCCGCCCAGTGCTGTTTCATGCCGCGACTCCCCTGCTCGCGTTTGCGCCGCGCTCGATCACCACTTCGGCGTCGAGCAGCGAACTCGAATGATTAAGGTCGGACTGCGAGATCAGCACCGACAGGTCGCCGCCGCGCAGCCCGCCTATCACTTCGGACAAGCGCTGCGACAGCGCCGGCGCCACGCCCTCGAATGGCTCGTCCAGCAATAGCAGCCGGGTGCCGACCGCCAGCGCCCGCCCCAGCGCCACCAGCTTCTGCTGGCCGCCGGAGAGCAGCAACGCGCGCCGTTCGCGCATCTCCTGCATCTCGGGCAGCACGCTGTAGACGAAGTCCAGACGCTTGCGCTCGTCCAGCACCTTCGACGCCCACACCGGCACCAGGATATTTTCTTCCACGGTCAGTTCCGGCACCAGCCCGCGGTCCTCCGGCATGTAGCCGATGCCCATCACCGCGCGCATGTGGCGCGGCACGGTGGCCAGGTCGCGGCCGTCGAACATGATGGCGCCGCTGCGCACCGCCAGGTGGCCCATGACGGCGCGCATCAGCGAGGTCTTGCCGGCGCCGTTGCGCCCGATCAGCCCGACCATCTTCCCGGCCGGCACGTCGAGCGAAAAGCCGCGCAGTATTTCCACCGCCTCGATCGCCACGTTGATTCCTGTTACCTGCAGCATGTTCCTCCCTGTTCAGCGCAAGGTGCCGGTGACATAGCGCCGCACCTCGTCGTTCTGCAGCGCGTCCTGCGGCGCGGCGTCGGCAATGATGCGGCCGCTGTAGAAAGCCACCACCCGGCTCGCGTAACGTTCGACGATGTCCATGTCATGTTCGACGAACAGCACTGTCATCGCCTCCTGCTGCAAGGCTTGCATCACCGTGTCCATCATCGGAAATTTTTCCTCGACGCTGACGCCGCTGGTCGGCTCGTCCAGCAGCAGCAGCCGCGGCTGCTCGGTCAGCGCCATGGCGATATCGAGCAGCTTGCGCACGCCGCCCGGCAGCTCGGACACGCGCCGCGCCGCATGGGTGGCAAGGCCGAAGCGTTCCAGCAGGGCGCTGGCGCGCTCGATGGCCTCGGCCCGGTGCGCCGGCCGCCAGAACGACAGGCTGCGGCCCTGGCAGGCGGTCGCCACCAGCATGTTGTCGAGCACGGTCAGGCCCGGGTAGAGCTGCGGGATCTGGAACGAGCGGGCCACGCCCAGCCGCGTGATCGCGCGCGGGTCCAGCCGCGTGATGTCGCGCCCTTCCAGCGTGATGCTGCCTTCGTCCGGCCTGATGTAGCCGGTGATCATGTTGACGAAGGTGGTCTTGCCGGCGCCGTTGCTGCCGATCAGGCTGACGCGCTCGCCGTCGGCGACGGCCAGCGACATGTCGCTGGCGGCGACCACCGAGCCGAAGCGCTTCTGCAGCCCGCTGGCCTGCAGCACCGGCCCTGTCTTCTGGATGGGCAGCGCGCTCATGGCCGCCCCGTCTTGATCTTGCCGCCGGCCCACAGCGAGCCGATGCCGCCGGGCAGGAAGCGGATAGTCAGCAGCAGGAAGATGCCGAGCGCCAGCTGCCAGGTGTTCGGAAAGTACAGGCTGGAAAACGAGCGCACGATCTCCAGCACGGTCGACGCAATGAACACCGCCAGCACGCTGTGATAGCCGCCAAGGATGGCGACGAACACGAACTCGCCGGAGCTGGTCCAGTAGCTGAAGTTGGGGTCGATATGGCCGAGCGACATCACGGTCAGCGCGCCGCCGACGCCGCCGACGAAGGCGGCGAGCACGAAGTTGGTCGCCATCGCCTGCCGCACCGAGCCGCCCAGGTACTCCACCCGCAGCTCGTTCTCGCGCACCGCCAGCGACACCAGTCCGCGGGTCGAGTCGAAATAAATGCGCGCGGCCAGCGCCAGCAGGCCGGACAGCACGATGGTGACGACGAACAGCACGTAGCCGGCATGGGCGTCGGGCAGCGCCTGCCCGAACAGCGTGGGCCGGCCCATGTTGAAACCGTCCGAGCCGCCCAGCGCGTCGGTCTTGACCAGCACGCCGTACAGCACCATCGACAGCGCCAGCGTCAGCATCGCGAAGAAGATGCCGCGGTAGCCGGCAATCAGCCGCGCCACCGGCAGGGCCACCAGCGCGGCGACCAGGCCGCCGGCCAGCGCCATGCCGAGCGCGTCGGTCAGGCCGAGCTTGCCGAAGGCCAGCGCGGCGGTGTAGCCGCCCAGCGCGAACACCATGCCCTGGCCGAAGGACACGACGCCGCAGCGCATCAGCATGACGATGCCGAGCGAGACCAGCCCGTGCGAGGCCGCCATGGTCAGCAGGAAGGTCAGCCACTTGGGCAGGAAGGCGCCGGCCACGGCGATGAGCGCGGTCAGCGCGATGCCGGCGGCCAGCACGCGCGGCGTGCGGCTTGCCGCCAGCGGCGGCCTCGCGGCAGCGGGATGGATCACGTTTGCATGCATGTCAGATCTTCCTTGCCTGTATGCGCTGGAACAGGCCTTCCGGCCGGAACATCAGCACCACTGCCATCACGATATAGACCGAGAACAGTTCGGCCACCGGCACCATGTGGACCGCGAACGAACGCGCCAGGCCGACGATGAGTGCGCCGATCGCCGCGCCCGGTATGCTCCCCAGCCCGCCGATGATGACGACCGCGAACGACACGATGATGACGCCGACGCTTACGCCCGGCTGCACCGAGATCATCGGCGCGGTGAGCGCGCCGCCCAGCGCGGCCAGGAAAATCCCGACGCCGAAGGCCAGCGTGTAGACCTTCGACACGTTCACGCCCATGCTGGAGGCCACTTCCTCGCTATGGATGACGGCCAGCACCAGCTTGCCCTGGCGCGTGCGGTTCAGGCCCCACCAGACGACGAAGCCCACCACCACCGCCACGCCGACCAGCATGAAATCGTAGCCGACATAGGACTGCTGGCCGACATCGACGTTGCCGAACAGCGCATAGGGGTCGGTCACGTAGTACGGATTGACGCCCCAGACCAGCTTGGTGACATCCTCGAGGATCAGGAACAGCGCGTAGGTGACGAGCACCAGCAGCACTTCGTCGCGGCCATAAAAGGGGCGCAGCAGGCCGCGCTCGCACAGCGGCGCGACCAGCACCGCCACCGCCACGGCGGCCAGCAGCATCGCCACCAGCGACCAGGACGGCGCGAACTGCATGGTCCCAAACCAGCCGACGAAGCTGGCCGCGGCATACGCGCCCACCGCGTAGAAACTGCCATGGGCGATGTTAAGTATCTTCAGCACGCCGAACACCAGGGTCAGGCCCAGCGCGACGATGAACAGCCAGGACGCGTAGGTAATGCCGTCGATCAGGATGGTGATCAACTGGTTCATGAATGCTCTCCTCTGCGGAATGGCGAAATACCGCGGCCCGCGCGCCGGCGGGCCGCGGCTGCTGGCCCGGCCTAATTACACTTCGCGCCCGGGAAGTTCGCCTTGATCCACTCCTCGGACTTCATGTTGGCAGGCGGATTCACGCATTCGGCCGGGAAGCGCTGGATATCCTGCAGCGTCACCATCTTCTTCGCGGCGTCATACTTGGTGCGGCCGATCGCGGTTTCCTGGATCGCCTGGTGGCCATCGCCGAGCGCCATGCGCACCTTGCCGCCAGGCGCGTCCCACTCGGCATTGGTCAGCGCCGCCGCCAGCTGCTCGGGCGTCGGCTTCTTGCCGCCGTTGGCCGCCATGGCTTTCTCGGCGGCGAGCTTCAGCCCCAGCAGCGCCTGCGCCATGCGGTACGGAGCCTGCACCGGGTAGACGTTATAGGCTTTCTGGTAGATGCCCCACCACCAGTCGTTCAGCGCCGACTTCGGCGCCATCAGGCCGTAGGCGCCGCGGGCGCCCAGGATCACGTCGTCCGGCATCTTGTCGCCCAGGCCCTGCAGCACATGGTCGGCGGCGGACAGCACCACTTGCGACTTCTTGTACATCCCGCGCGGGGCCGACTGCAGGATGAAGCTCTGCAGGTCGCCGCCCCAGAAGCTGGAATGCAGCAGGTCGGCCGGCTTGCTCATCAGCTGCGAGATCTCGGTGCCGTACTGGCCCGAGCCGAACTTGGGCAACAGGTCGGACTGCACCTTGGCGTCCGGATACAGCTTCTCCATCGCCAGCACGAAGTCCTTGCGCGAGTCCTGGCCCCACGCATAGTCCTGGTTGATCAGGTTCATCGTGCCGACCTTGATGTTGCGCTGCTTCAGGTAGCGCGCCAGGGCGACGTTGTCCATGGTGCCATGGGACGCGGTGCGGAACACATAGTTGTACTTGCCGTCCTCGAAGATGCGCGGCGTGCCGCAGTCGTACAGGATCAGGAAGCGCTTCATTTCCTCGGCCACCGGCGCCACCGCCAGGCAGTCGCCCGAGCCGACATAGCCAACCACCGCGTCGACCTTTTCGCGGTCATACAAGTTGCGCAGTTCCTGCACCTGCTTGGTGGCGCCGCCGTTCTCGTCGACATACACCGCCTCGATCTTCATCCCACCGAAGCCGACCTTGTTGTAGGGCGCCGGCGCCTCCCCCTTGTTGAAGGCGTCGATCAGCACCTTGCCGCCATTGACCGCCGGCACGCCGAAGCTCTCGGCCGCCTGGCCCGACAGGAAGCTGACCACGCCGATACGAAACACTTCCTGGGCATGGACCGGCGCCATGGCGGCCATAGCCGCCACCAGCGCCGCCGCGGATGCGACGGCGCGCAGCACCGTTCGGCCGGGTTGCGCCGCCGGTGCTGTTTGCTGCGGATTGTCTGTTCTTGTTTTCATGGTCTCCTCCTTCAAGGGGGGTTTTTATTTGGCTATCGATATCGGCACATGCATGTCCAGCTGTGCCAACACGAAGCCGCGCTGGAAATCGACGATATGCTTGCGCATCCAGAGCTCGGCGCCGTCGGCGTCGTGCGCGCGCAGGGTTTCAAGTATGTGGCGGTGGGCAGCGACGTTGCGTGCCTGCATTTGCGGCAACTGGGCCTGCATCTTGGAAAGCGTGGTGCTGTAGAGAAGGCTGACCGGCTCGCGCGCGAGCATCAGCGCCCGGTTGCGGCTGGCGCGGGCCACCATTGCATGGAATTCGACGTCAAGTTCGATCAGGCTGGCATTCCTGGCGTCGTTGCCGGGCACGTCTGCCGCCAGCGCTTCCATGCGCGCGACATTGGCTGCAAGCGCATCGAGGTCTTCCGCTCTTGCCGCCGTGGCCGCCAGCCGGGTTGCCAGCGGCTCCAGCACGACCGCCACTTCCCACAACTCGTGGAAGGTCGCCTGCTGCAGCACCAGCGAGCGTATTGCGCGCGGCGCGAAATCGATCAGCCCGGGCAGCGCCACGAACAGCCTGCGCCCTTCCCTGCGCTCGACCAGCCCTTCCTGTTCAACCTGCCGTATCGCTTCGCGCAGCGTCGAGCGGTTCACGCCGAACTGCTGCGCCAGCTCTGCCTCGGTCGGCAGCGGCGCCCCTGGCTCCAGCTCTCCCGACACGATGATGCGCTCGATCTCCGCCGACACGGCCTTGTAGGCCGGCGAAATCCGCATGCGCCGGAACACTTGGTCGGCGTGGGGCGCGGCAGCAGCGGTGGGATCGGTCGAGCTCATTCAGTCCTTTGAAGGAGGATGATCATCTCGTGCAACGGAAGAGCCAGCGATGTCCGTTTGTCGGATATTCGTACTGGGATGACACTTCGTCAAGTTGTTTCAATGGTGCGGCGCGGTAGCGCGCCGATGATTCTGCTGGAGCAGTTCGTGCAGACTTGCTCAAGCCTGCCTGTGACTGGTATTGCTTGTTGCGCGCAGCGACGGTTGCCATTGACGTTCCGCGCAGCGACTGTTGCCGTTGCAGTTGCAGTTGCTTTTGCTTTTGACGCTGCCTTTGACGTGGATCCCCGTTAGACGGCGACGC
>CAUQYP010000227.1:0-7608 GCA_963522035.1 uncultured Noviherbaspirillum sp.
GTCGGCTGCCGGGACGAACACCCGGCTACTCCCCACGGCAGTGAGATCTGCTGCGGGTTATCCGTCCGGCAGACGTGGCAACGTCGCTTTGCGTTTTGCAGCGCTGCAAAGCCACGTCAAAGGCGGCTTCGCGGCTAAGCCCTGCTGGCGGATGAAGCAATACTGATGTCCTGCCGGACGACCAAGCCGGGTCTCGGCCCGGCAGCCGACCTACTTTTAATTGGGGTCAGACTCGATATGAATCAAATAAATCGAGTCTGACCCCAATTAAAAGTACAAACTGGAAACGGCGCTCGCCGAATACCAGCAGAAAAGCGCCGCCCTTCCCTCACCCGCCCAGCGTCACCAGCCCATCCTCCACCGTACACTGCACCAGCTCGAACGAACCGCCCAGCAAGGGCGCGGCCAATATCTTGTAGGTGTCGATGTCGACCAGCGGCGGCCCGCTCTTCCTGAGCCTGCGCTGCCTGCCCTCCAGCGAACCGAGGAAGGCCCAGCGGTCGACCACATGTAGTTGCCGCATGTCCGTGCCACGCTCGACGATGCCGACCGCGCCGGCAAACGGCCATACCGCCTCCTGCATCGCCGACAGCGCGGTGCGCAGGCGCATTGCGTGCTGCGCAGCGGTCTCGGCGCCGATGCAGGCGCCGTTGCAGCGGCCCAGCTGGCGTGAAAAACAGCCGCGTCCGCACACCGTGCCTTCCAGCCCCAGCAGGGCCGGGCACAGGCCGTGCCGCCTGGCCAGCGCACGCAACGCTTCCTCGGCCGAAGCGCGAGAGCCGAACAGGCCGAACAGCTGGCGGCCCGGTCGCCACGTGCCGGAACTGCACACCAGCGGCGCAGCGGCGTCGGCATCCAGCCCCAGCGCGTAGGTGTCGCGCACCATGCGCAGCAAGGCGTTGTACGGCGGCTGCATCTGCTTGATCAGTCGCGACTCCAGCAGCAGCGCGCCAATGTCGCCGGCAGTGCGGAAAAATTCCACCCGTACGGTGTCGCGCAGCATTGCCGCTTCTTCCGGCGTGCGCAGGTGCGACAGCACGCGGCTGCGCAGGCAGACGCTCTTGCCGATATAGACCGGGGCGCCGTCATGGCCAATGAACAGGTACACGCCGGGCTGCCGCGGCAACGCATCGAGGCTGGCGCGGTCGATATGATCGGGATAACGGTATCCGGACGCTGGATTGGGCCTGACGATGAGGCCGACTGAACTGACTCGGGAACGCATGGCGGGAAGAAATGAAGTGGCCGACTATAGAACGAAAAAATCCCGAACGCAATGGTCAATGTTGCAGTGCGATCAGGTACAGGCGCTAAAGCAATCGTAAAAGTCCGTTGAATGGTTGCGATACAACTTCGACCTCGAAACGATCAACGTCCCGCGCCGACAAGCATGCAATATTGGCAATGTTGTTCAAGCGCATTGCCCTAACCCGCCGAAGACGGAGTATCTGTGAAACACCTGACTTTTTTTACCCTCGCCGCCAGTCTTATGCTGGCCGCGGCGCACAACCCTGCGCGCGCAGTCGATGGCGCCGCGCTGGAGTTCGGGACGGGCAACAAGACCCAGTTCCTACGCGGCAGCGTCCAATGGAAATTCCAGCGCGCCCTCTATGAGTCCGAAAACCTGGCGATCAAGGGCTACTGGGACCTGAGCCTGGCACAATGGCGCGGCACGCGCTACCAGAACCGGCCGGGCGAAAACCAGAACCTGACCGAGGTCGGCATTACGCCGATGTTTCGCTTCCAGCGTCCGGGCAGCAATTTCTATGGCGAGGCCGGCATCGGCGCGCATGTGCTGTCCGAGCTTTATGACAACAACAATCGCAAGCTTTCCACCGCGCTCGAGTTCGGCAGCCATCTCGGCATCGGCTATAACCTGAGCCCGCGCGCCGATGTGGGCTTGTCTATCCAGCATTACTCGAACGGCGGCATCAAGCATCCGAACAGCGGCGTCAATTTCGTGTCGCTGAAGGTCAGTTATCACTTTCCCTGACGCGCGCCTGCGCCACTGAAGCGCCAGACCCGGCCGGGCCCACGGCCGGGTCAGCGCCCCCGCCAGCCTCCTTCTCCCCTCCCTGCCCGACCTTCTTCCTCTTTTGCCAATTCGCCGCCATTCCGGATTTTTTGCGGCAGGTCAAATACATTCCGGGGCCCGACCATTAGCTTCCATGCGTGTGTCGCCGGCGTGCCGCCGCCGCCATGCCAAGGAGGACTTATGGAAGACAAGCTGGTTCAACGCATCAAGGCCGACCCCGACTATCACACCCTGGTGTCGAAACGTTCGACGTACGGCTGGGTGCTGTCGGTCGTCATGCTGGTCGTCTATTACGGCTACATCCTGCTGATCGCGTTCAAGCGCGACCTGCTGGCGACGAAGATAGGCAGCGGCGTGATGACATGGGGCATACCGATCGGCCTGTTCGTGATCGTCTTCACGGTCGTCATTACCGGCATCTATGTGCGGCGGGCAAACGGCGAGTTCGACGAGCTGACCGCCCGCATCCGCCAGAAGGCCCTGCAATGAAGCGGCCAGGCGTCACCGGCGCTGCCGTCGCGCTGCTCTGCTGGCGCAGCGCCGCCTGGGCGGCCAGCGACTCGCTCGGCCAGACCGTCAAGCAGGCGACCAACTGGACGGCGATCGCCATGTTCGCGGCCTTCGTGGTGTTTACGCTGTTCATCACCAAGTGGGCTGCCGGCAAGACCAAGTCGGCGTCCGACTTCTACACCGCCGGCGGCGGCATTACCGGGTTCCAGAACGGCATGGCCATCGCCGGCGACTACATGTCGGCCGCGTCCTTCCTCGGCATCTCGGCTGCGGTTTACCTGAACGGCTACGACGGCCTGATCTATTCGATCGGCTTCCTGGTCGGCTGGCCGGTGCTGACCTTCCTGATGGCCGAACGCCTGCGCAACCTCGGTCGTTTCACCTTCGCCGACGTCGCCGCCTATCGCTTCGCGCAGCAGCCGATCCGCATCTTCGCGGCCTCCGGCACGCTGGTCGTCGTGGCGTTCTACCTGATTGCGCAGATGGTCGGCGCCGGCCAGCTGATCAAGCTGCTGTTCGGGCTGGAGTACTGGATGGCGGTGGTCATCGTCGGCACGCTGATGATGGTCTACGTGCTGTTCGGCGGCATGACCGCCACCACCTGGGTCCAGATCATCAAGGCCATCATGTTACTGGGCGGGGCCACTTTCATGTCCTTCATGGTCCTGCTGCAGTTTGGTTTCAGCCCCGAACGGCTGTTTGCGAAGGCGGTGGAGGTGCATGCGAAGAAGGACGCGATCATGGCGCCCGGCGGCTTCATCAAGGATCCGGTCTCGGCCATCTCCTTCGGCATGGCGCTGATGTTCGGCACCGCCGGCCTGCCGCACATCCTGATGCGCTTCTTTACCGTGCCCAGCGCCAGGGAAGCGCGCAAGTCGGTGCTGTGGGCGACGACATGGATCGCCTACTTCTACCTGCTGACATTCATCATCGGCTTCGGCGCCATCGTGCTGGTCAGCACCGATCCGCAATTCCTCGAGTCGCCCGGCAAGCTCTTCGGCGGCGACAACATGGCCGCGGTCCACCTGGCCACCGCGGTCGGCGGCAATATCTTCCTGGGCTTCATCTCGGCGGTGGCCTTCGCCACCATCCTGGCGGTGGTGGCAGGCCTGACGCTGTCGGGCGCGTCGGCGGTGTCGCACGACCTGTACTCGGTGGTGATCAGGAAGGGCACGGCGACCAGCCTGGAAGAGCTGAAAGTGTCGCGCATCACGACGGTGGCGCTGGGCATCATCGCGGTCGTGCTCGGCATCGTGTTCGAGCGGCAGAACATCGCCTTCATGGTGTCGCTGGCCTTCGCGGTGGCGGCGTCGGCCACCTTCCCGGTGCTGTTCATGTCGGTGCTGTGGCCCGGCTGCACCACGCGCGGCGCGACTGTCGGCGGCTTCCTGGGCCTGATCACCGCAGTGGTGCTGACGGTGCTGTCGAAGTCGGTCTGGGTTGACGTCTTCCACAATGCCGCGGCGATCTTCCCGTACACATCGCCGGCGCTGTTCTCGATGACCGCGGCCTTCGCCGGCATCTGGCTGTTTTCCATCACCGACCACAGCGCGCGGGCCACGCTGGACCGCGAAGGCTATGAGGCGATGAAGGTGCGCTCGGAGACAGGCATCGGCGCGGAAGGCGCGTCGGGGCATTGACGATGGCCGGCAAGGGTATGCGGCGAATGGTGTAATGCGCTGGCGCTTATTACACCCTACGATTTTTGTATTTTCGCAGGGTGTAATAACCGGAGGGCATTACGCCATTCGCCAGTCAGGAACAGCGGTCCGATCAGCCGCCCAGCCAGATCAGCTTGAACAGGAACACCGCCGCGATGATCCAGACGATCACCTTGACCTCGCGCGCCCTGCCGGTCAGCAGCTTCAGCGCCGCATAGGTGATGAAGCCGAACGCCACGCCCTCGGCAATCGAGAAGGTGAACGGCATGGTCAGCGCGGTGACCGCGGCCGGCACGCTCTCGGTGGTATCGGTCCAGTCCACGTGCACCAGGTCCTGCAGCATCAGGCAGGCGACATACAGCAGTGCCGGTGCAGTGGCATAGGCTGGCACGACGCCGGCCAGCGGCGCGAAGAACAGGCACAGCAGGAACAGCCCGGCCACCGCGATGGCGGTCAGGCCGGTGCGTCCGCCGGCCTGTACGCCGGCCGCGCTCTCGACATAGGCAGTGGTGCTGGAGGTGCCGAGGAAGGAGCCGGCGACGATGGCGGTGCTGTCGGCCAGCAGCGCCTTGTTGAGCCGCTCCATCTTGCCGTTCTTCAGCAGGCCGGCGCGGTTGGCCACGCCCATCAATGTGCCGGTGGCGTCGAACAGTTCGACCAGGAAGAACACCAGCACCACGTTCAGGATGCCGATCGACAGGATGCCCATGATGTCGAGCTTGAACAGCGTCGGCGCAAGCGAAGGCGGCAGCGCGACGACGCCGCCGAACTTGTTGCCGGCAAAGACGAAGCTCAGCAACGTGACCGCCAGGATGCCGATCAGGATCGCGCCGCGCACGCGCAGCCGGTCGAGCGCCACGATCATCAGGAAGCCGATCACGGCCAGCACCGCCGGTGGCTTGTGCAGGTCGCCCAGTCCGACCAGCGTGGCCGGGTTGGCGACCACGATGCCGGCGCTTTTCAGCGAAATCAGGCCGAGGAACAGGCCGATGCCGACGGTGATGGCGGTGCGCATCGACGGCGGTATGCCGTTGACGATCATTTCGCGCAGGCCGAACAGGCTGACCAGGATGAACAGGCAGCCCGAGATGAAGACGGCGCCGAGCGCGGCTTCCCAGGGAATCTTCATACCCAGCACCACGGTGTAGGCAAAGTAGGCGTTCAGGCCCATGCCGGGCGCCAGCGCCATCGGGTAGTTCGCGTACAGGCCCATGATCAGCGTGCCGATGGCCGCGGCCAGGCAGGTGGCGACGAACACCGCGTCCCTGGGCATGCCGGCGTCGCCGAGGATGGCCGGGTTGACGAAGATGATGTAGGCCATGGTCAGGAAGGTCGTCAGGCCGGCGAGCAGTTCGGTACGGACGTCCGTGCCATTTTCCTGAAGTCTGAAAGTTTTTTCTAGCAATGACACGGCGGTCTCCTGATCTGATTGTCATGAGCCGGAACCCGTGGGCGCCGGCGTGGAATTGGGCACGACGATAGCGCACCCCGCACGTTGCCATAGTGGACAAGGTAAATAGTCGGTATTGGTTTCAAGTGATAACGGATATCACGGGGGATGATGGCGCACAGCAAATGCGGCAAGGCTGTCTCCAGGCGCGCGCCGTCCGTGCCGCGTGTCCGCACGTTTCCAGGGTTGGCCGACCACCCGGCCTTCAGCGCGCCAACGCCTGCGCCAGCTTTACGTTCAGCACGAAGTTTTCCAGGGTCAGCTTGGCAATGGCCGACACGTAGACATATTCTCGGTCGGCCTCGCTCATCGGCCTGATGTGCATTTCGTAATGCTCCACCACGGAAAACGCGATCAGGCGCGTCGCCTCGTCCTCGCTGATGTTCAGCATGCCCCAGTCGATCGGGTCGGCCAGTTCGATCTCCCTGACCAGTGCCTCCACTGCTTTCAAGTCCATGCCTTTTACCTCTCCTTCATTGTCGTCCGTTCATGCCGAGCATAATCCGTGCCTTCCGCACGGGAGGCGAAATGCATGGAAAGCCTAGATCGAAAACATGGTCTGCGCAGGTTTCCGCGCTATCGCGGAATCTCTGTTCCGCTTGGATGTCCTAGCTTTTCAGACAACATCACGGGAGAAAAGAATGAACAAGGATGAACAGCCGCCGATGCCGGACGACAAGTCGACCATCCCCAGCAGCGGCGGCGAGAAAAGCGTGCGCGAATCCGGCACCCGCCCGTTCACGGTGGACCTGACCAATAACGACGGCAAGGAACAGGTGCCGATGCAGCCGAACGACCGTGACGAAGCGCCAGGCGGCACCCAGTCCGGGAACGGCACGCAGAGGGAAGTCATGAAGCAGGCCTACAAGGACATCGTGCAGGGACAGGTCGATACCGACCTCAGGGAACAGCGCGGCGTCGAGGAAACCGTCGATACCGAGTTCAAGCCGGCGGAAAGCATGCCGGAGAAAAAACAGGGGCGGACCTGAGCGGTCCCGCATGCGACACAACGTATTACAGGAGTCAAGCTGCCATGCATGTCCCCGACCATGCTGCCGACTGCAGCAACGTGCTGTTGTCCCGCCTGCCGGAAGACGAATACCAGCGTATCCGGCCTGAACTGGAATGGATTCCCTGCCCGCTGAAGTCGTCGTTCTACCAACGCGGGCAGCCTATCGAATACGTTCATTTTCCGTTGAGCGGCGAGCACTCGGTGCTGGCCATCATGGAAAACGGCGCGGCGATCGAGGTCGGGACGATCGGCTTCGAAGGCTTTTCCACGATAGAAGCACTGACCGGCGGCCGCGAGGCGCTGGAAACCGTCGTCTGCCAGATACCGGGAGAAGCGCTGCGGATGCGGCTCGGCGCCTTCCTTGCCGCCATCGAGCACCGGAGCGTGCTGCGCGACATGGTGAACCGCTACCTGTACTGCTACCTGGCGCAGGTCAGCCAGGCGGTGGCCTGCAACCGCCTGCATACCACGGAGGAGCGGTTTGCCAAGTGGATACTGATGTGCCATGACCGCGTCCCCGGCGACGAGATCGCCATCACGCAGGAGTTCCTGGCCGACATGCTCGGCGTGCACCGGCCCAGCGTCAGCCTAATTGCGCGTGGCTTCCAGCAACTGGGGCTGATCCGCTATAACCGCGGGCTGATCAATGTCGTCGACCGCGCCGGGCTGGAAGAAGCCAGTTGCGAATGCTATGGCGTTGTTCGCAAGCGTTTCGAGCAGGTCATGGGGAAATCCATAGGTTGAGTTACGGTGCAGGCGTCGGCGGCGTCGCCCGGCTAGACGCTGTTGCTGTTGCTGTTGCCGTTGCAGTTGCCCGCGCAGCGACAGTTGCAGTTGCAGTTGCAGTTGCAGTTGCAGTTGCAGTTGCAGTTGCAGTTGCAGTTGCAGTTGCAGTTGCAGTTGCCTTTGACGTGGATCCCCGTTAGACGGCGACGCGTCG
>CAUQYP010000228.1:0-7563 GCA_963522035.1 uncultured Noviherbaspirillum sp.
CTGCAACTGCAACTGTCGCTGCGCGGAACGTCAAACGCAACTGTCGCTGCGCGGAGCTTAATGCAACGGCAACTGTCGCTGCGCGGAACTGGCGCGTCTGGCGCAAGCCAGCATGAAACTGCTCCAGGTTTCCAGGCTGGCGGCGGACTTAACATTCAGGCGCTTTGCGGTATGATCCTGCGATGCGCATTCTTCTCATTACCGGCATTTCCGGCTCTGGCAAATCGATCGGACTGGCAGCTCTCGAAGATGCCGGTTATTTTTGCGTCGACAACCTTCCGCCTACCCTGCTCCGGGCACTGGTGGAAACCCGGCAGAAGGACGGCGCCGCCAAGCTGGCCGTCGCCGTCGACGCCCGCAGCGCGCTGTCGCTGGCCGAGCTGCCGGCCGACATACGCTGGCTCAAGCAGCAGGGCCATGATGTCAAGGTGCTGTTCCTGACCGCCAAGACCGAGTCGCTGATCACCCGCTTTTCCGAAACCCGGCGCAGCCACCCGCTGTCGCACCGCGCGTCCGAGGACAAGAGCCCGACCGACCGGCCGACGCTGGTCGAATGCATACGCCGCGAGCGCGAGATGCTGGCCGACATCGAAGGCCTGGGCCAGGTGATCGACACTTCCGGCCTGTCGGCCAACAAGCTGCGCGCCTGGATCAAGGACCTGGTCGGCAGCGACCATACGCCGCTGACACTGCTGTTCGAATCCTTCGCGTTCAAGTACGGCGTGCCGCTGGACGCCGACCTGGTGTTCGACGTGCGCATTTTGCCCAACCCGTTCTACGACCTGGCGCTGCGCCCGCTGACCGGGCGCGACGAACCGGTCATTCATTTCCTCGACGCGTTGCCGGAAGCCGCCGACCTGATGGGTGACATTCGCAACTTCGTCGAAAAGTGGCTGCCCTCGTTCAAGAACGACAACCGCAGCTACCTGACCGTTGCCATCGGCTGCACCGGCGGCCAGCACCGCTCCGTTTATTTTGTCGAACACCTGGCAGACCATTTCCAGGACGCGGCCAGGGTGCTGAAGCGCCATCGCGAGCTGGACTAAACTTCAACCCTACCCGACCATGTCCGAACCCGCCTGGCTGCCGCTGTTCCCCCTCGACACCGTGCTGTTTCCGGGCGGCGTGCTGCCGCTGAAGATTTTCGAGGCGCGCTACATCGACATGGTGCGCGACTGCATGAAGCGCGATGCGCCGTTCGGCGTGGTGCGCATCAAGTCGGGCAAGGAAGTGGGCGCGGCGGCGGAGCCCGACCGCATCGGCTGCCTCGCGCATATCGTCGAATGGGACATGCCGGAACTGGGCCTGCTGATGCTGCAGACCAGCGGCAGCCACCGCTTTCGCATCCTCGAGACGCGGGTGCTGGCCGACCAGCGCATCGAGGCCATTATCGAAACGATCGACGACGACCCGGAAGTGCCGGCCAGCATGGAGCTGGTCGCGTGCGCGCGGGCCCTGAAAACCGTGATCGAGGACATTACCGAGGCGGCAGGCGGCAGCGGCTTCAAGCCCTTCCCGGCTGAAATGCGCCTCGACAGCGCTTGCTGGGTCGCCAACCGCTGGTGCGAGATCCTGCCGATTTCCACGCTGGCGCGGCAAAAACTGCTGGAGCTGAACGATGCGCAAAGCCGGCTCAACATCGTGCACCAGTACCTGCTGCAGCACGGCATCATTGAAAAACCCAAGGGTTATTCCTGAGAATTAATACCAGTCCCAACGCATGCCGTAGCGGACGAAATCGATGGCGACGATTCGTCAGCGTGACGCGTAGGGTGTAAAAAACGAAGCGCATTACACCATGGCCGATAAACAAGCACTCAGCGCCCGCTGCGCTTGACCTTGTACATCGCCTCGTCGGCATGCTTCAGCAGCACCTCGCTGCTGCTTCCGTGTTCGGGAAAATGCGCGATCCCGATGCTGGGCAGCACCTTTACCAGCTGCCCGCCGATCAGGACCGGCTGGCCGACGACTTCGCGGATCTTCGCTGCGACCGCGTCCGCATTCGCTTCTACGCCGGCGCTCTCCAGCAGCACCACGAATTCGTCGCCGCCGATGCGGGCCACGGTGTCGGAATCACGCACACAGCGTTTCAGGCGCCGGGCCAGTTCCTGCAACAGCACATCGCCAGCCGCGTGACCCAGCTGGTCGTTGACCTGCTTGAACTTGTCGAGGTCGAGATAAAGCAGCGCCATCCGCCCATGACCGCGCCTGGCGCGCGTCAGCGCATTTTCAAGCCTGTCGTAGAACAATCTGCGGTTAGGCAATTCGGTTAGCTGGTCATACTGGGACGCGTGGTTCAGCCGTTCGATCAGCCGGGTCCGTTCCACGGCGCTGGCGATCTGCGTAGAGATGAAACGCAGCAACTCCTTGTCGTTCTCCGTGTAGCACGCATGCTCCAGCAGGCTCTTCAGGAATATCGCGCCGATTACGCCGCGCTGCGTGGAAAGCGGCACGGCAAGCCAGCACTGCGCGTTGCCATCGACCACGGCCTGCACGCCGGCCGGAAAGACATGCGCCGTATCCGCCGTCAGCAGCAGCGGCTGGCCGGTTTGCAGGAGCTGGGCGTAAAGGGCCGCCGTGGCGAAAGCAAACTGTCCCGGCTGCGCCTCGTCTTTCTCCAGCCGATAGGGAAACGTCAGCCCGCCGGCATCCTGGAGCCCGACGCTGAAGTTACGCGCAGGGAGCAGGTCGTCGACGATCCGGTGGATGCGCGCGCACAGGTCGGGCAATCCTTCTGCCGCGTGGGCCGCTTCGGAAATTGCGTACAGCGCAACCTGCATCGACTCGGCATGCCTGCGCGCGGTGACGTCACGGGCTACCGCGATCCGCAGCTGGTCTTTTTCCGACCAGCGGGCGGTCCACATGATGGTGACCAGTTCGCCGTCCTTGCGCACATAGCGGTTTTCGAAATGCAGCTGCTGGTTGCCGTCCATGATGCGCCGCGCCGCGGCCAGCGTGCGCTCGCGGTCGACCGGCGCCACGAAATCGATCATCTGCCTGCCAACCAGTTCGTGCGGCGCATACCCGAAAATGCGCTCGCAGGCGGCGCTGACGAAAACGAAGCGTCCGTCGACGTCGACCGCGCATACCGCGTCGAGCAGCAGGTCGATGAAACCGGTCGGCTCGTAAATAGTCGTAGTTGCCATCTGCACCTGTCACCTGAAAGTTCGTGTTGCCTGTTCGCCAGCCTGCCATGCTTCACCGGGCTGCCTGTCGAGGCAGGTCCGGCTTTTGATATGCAGCAAGTGCCGCTGAAGCCACCCTTCTATATTTAACCGCAGCATGCGTTTCATTTTACCAAACGCGCCAGGATAATTTCTTAAGGGAAATTATCCTGGCGGTAGCGCGGCAACCGGTCGTTTGCCCGGTATCTGGCAAGACGTCCCCGTTCGCATCGATTCAGCCAAGACGCAGGGGCGCGCATGACGACTGACAATGACTTCAACAGCCAGGACCCGCTGGCCCCGGTGCCGCTGGCATTGTCCGGTCGCGAGACCGGCGCCAGGCTCCCGGCGCTGCTGAACCCGGTCATGCGCGGCGGCGGGGTGGACGACCCGTTCCTGCCTGCCGGTTTCCTGACGCCTGTAAAGACCTGGGAAGTCGACACGCTGGCGCGCGGCGCCGCCCTGGCCGACGGCATTGCCGAGCAGCGGCACGATGCCGGCGCCGATGAAGTGGTGGTGATGGAGCTGACCGACGGCAGCATCTTCATCAGCAGCGCCGCCCGCCTGCAGGCGACGCTGCAGGTCAGCCGGCCGGCCCTGCTGGGACCGGACGGCACGGTACTGCTGGAAAAGCTGCGGGTCGAGGGCGCACAGGCGCGCGGCTTCCTGGGCGAGGCGGCAGGCGGGCTGCTGCGCAAGGTCAGCACGCTCGTCGTCGGTCGTGCCGACCCGGTGCTGGCACTGGCGGCGCGGCTGGCGCGCCCGGCCGAACTCGGCATCAGCTGGGCCGGCACCAGGGCGCTGATGATGGCCATCGAAAGCCGGCTGGCCGACCCTGGCCCCGGCCTTTATCGCTGGAGCGGCGCGGACAGCGCCGGCCCCGCGCTGCGGCCGGCCGTGTTCGGCGATGGCACGCTGCCGGACCCGGTGCGCTTTCCGATCCTGGTCTTCATCCACGGCACCGCGTCGAACACGCCCGGCAGCTTCGGCGACCTGCGCGGCGCCAACCCGGCGCTATGGTCGGCGCTGGAACAGCAATTTACCGGCGGCATCTACGGCTTCGAGCACCGGACGCTGTCGGAAAGCCCGATCGAGAATGCGCTGCAACTGGCCGCGGCCCTGCCGGCCGGCGCCCAGGTCAGCCTGGTGTCGCATTCGCGCGGCGGGCTGGTGGCCGACCTGCTGTGCCTGGGCGACTTCGACGCGCTGATCGGCGACTATGCGTATGCGTTCGAAGGCACCGGCGACGCCGATCCGGCCGAGGCGGCGCGGGTGCTGGCCGAGCTTGCCGGCGCCCACGAGGAACAGCGGGCGCAACTGCGCAGCCTGGCCAGGCTGCTGCGTGAAAAGCAGCTGCATATCCAGCGCTATGTGCGCTGCGCCAGCCCGGCGCAGGGCACGCGGCTGGCCAGCGGCAACTTCGACCTGTTCCTGTCAGGCATCCTGACGCTGCTCGGCCAGGTGCCGTATTTCTTCGGCAATCCGCTGTATTCGGCCTTCAAGCGGGTCGTCATCGAGATTGCCCGCAACCGCACCAACCCGCACCTGGTCCCCGGCATCGAGGCGATGCTGCCGGACGCGCCAATGGCGCGGCTGCTGCGCGACGCGCCGCTCGGGCGGCCGTTGCAGATGGCGCTGATCGCCGGCGACATCGAAGGCGGCAACCTGCTCAAGCGCCTGGGCGTGCTGCTGACCGACTTCCTGCTGTTCGAGAATGTCGATAACGACCTGGTGGTCGACACCGCGTCCATGCTGGGCGGCATCGCGCCGCGCGGCGCGGCCCGCGTGCTGTTCGACCGCGGCGGCGACGTCTCGCATTTCCGCTACTTCAGCAATGACGATACCCGCAGCGCGCTGCGTGACTGGCTGGTGGCCGACGACCCGGCGCAACTGCCCGCCTTCCAGCCGCTGCAGGCCGGCTTCACCAGCATGGAAGCGGCCGGCATCATGGCCACGCGCGGCGGCACGTCCCGGCCCGGCCTGCCGGACCTGCCGGTGGTGGTGGTGCTGCCGGGCGTCATGGGCTCGCACCTGCGCGCAGATGGCAACGACCGGGTCTGGTTCGACCTGCCCGACCTGATCGGCGGCGGGCTCGAGAAGATCGAGTGGGACCGGCAGCAGGTGGAAGCCGAAGCACTGTGGGACCGCTATTACGGCAGCCTCTGCGCCTACCTCGCCAAGAACCACCAGGTGCGTCCCTTCGCCTACGACTGGCGGCAGCCGCTGGACGTGCTGGGCGAGCGGCTCGGCGAATTCCTCGACACGCTGATGAAGCAAACGCAGCAGCCGGTGCGGCTCCTGGCGCACAGCATGGGCGGCCTGGTGGTGCGCGCCTGCGCCGCCCGGCGCCCGGGCGTGATGGACCAGCTGATGCAGCGCGACGGCGCCCGGCTGGTCATGCTGGGCACGCCCAACCAGGGCGCCTGGTCGATGGTGGAAAACCTGCTGGGCAAGGGCAGCACGCTGCGCACCCTGGTCCGGCTCGACCTGCAGCACGACATGCAGCAGGTGCTGGACATCGTCGCCGGTTTCCGCGGTCCGCTGGCGCTGCTGCCGCGGCCCGGTTTCACCGACGTTTTCCAGGGACAGCCCGACGGCGGCGCCGTTTATGCGCTGCAGGACAGCGCCACCTGGGCCGCCTTCAAGGGCCAGGTGCGCGACTTCTGGTTCGGCGACCATCGTTCGGCGGTGCCGAGCCAGCAGGCGCTGGACGAAGCGTCGTGGCTGTGGCGGCAGGATGCGTCGGCCAGCCCCGACGGCCAGCCGACGCTGCCGCCCGCTTATGCCGCCAAAAGCATCTACGTCTATGGCGTGGCGGCCAGCACGCCCTGCGGCGTGCGCGAGGAAGGCGACCGGCTGAAGATGGTCGGCACCAGCCGCGGCGACGGCACCGTGACCTGGGAGTCCGGGCGCATCGGCGGCATCGGCAGCTTCTATTACATGCCGGCCGCGCATGGCGACCTGCCGGCCACGGCCGACTACTTCCCGGCGCTGGCCGAACTGCTGGCGGGCGGCGCGACGGCCGGCCTGCCGCAGCAGCCACCGGCGCTGCGCGACGCGTTGCAGGCGTTGCCGGTGACTTATGACGCCGGCCCGCCCACCGCCGACGATGCCGACGCCATCGAGCGCGGGCTGATGGGCAGCGCGCTGCGGGCGCAGGTGGCGCCGCGCCTGAAGCGGCGGCTGGAAGTGGCGGTCACGGCGATGGACCTGCGCTTCGTGTTCGAACCCATCATGGTCGGGCATTACGAGAACGACGCCATCGCCGGCCCGGAAAGCCTGATCGACCGCGAACTGCTGCAGGGCGACCTCAGCGAACGCCGCTCGCTGGGCCTGTATGCGGGGCCGCGCGGCACGGTGACGGTGGCGCTGCGGGTACCGCGTCGCGGCCAGCAGGCCGGCGAACTGCTGAGCGGCGCAGTGGTCACCGGCCTCGGCGCCTACGATGGCGCGCTGTCGCTGGCCGAGCTGACCGAGTCGGTGCGTTCCGGCGTGCTGCGCTACCTGCTGCAGGTGATCGACGTGCTGGGCGAGGCGCCGCGCGAACTGTCGCTGGCGACGCTGCTCTTGGGCTACAACTCGTCGGCCAACCTGAGCGTCGCGGCCTCGGTCGAGGCGCTGGTGCGCGGCGTGATCGAAGCCAATGCCCGCTTCCAGCAGACGACCAGGCTCGACATCCGCGTGGCGCGCCTGAACATCGTCGAACTCTATCTCGACACCGCGATCACCGCGGTCTATGCGCTGCGCGGCATGGCGCCGACGCTTGTTGCCTATGCCGCCAGCCAGGGTGCGCAACTGGTCTGCCGCGACGCGCTGGAACAGGGCGACGGCGTGCGCCAGCGGCTGTTCGACAGCCGCGCCGGCAGCTACTGGCCGCGGCTGATGGTGACCGACGCCCGCGGCGGCGACGTCGGCCACGAACGCCGCGCCGGCCCGCAGATCGCGGACCGCCTGCGCTTCCTCTATATCGGCCAGCGTGCGCGCGCCGAAGCGGTGGTGCAGCAGCGCCAGCCGGGGCTGGTCGAAACCCTGGTGCGGCAGCAGATCCATAGCGCGGTGTGGCAGGACAGCTTCGGCCGCATGCTGTTCCAGCTGATGGTGCCGCACGACTTCAAGGAAGCCGCGCGCGAGCTGGAACGGGTGGTGCTGGTGGTCGACGCCACCACCGCCAACCTGCCGTGGGAACTGATGCTGGCCGACGACCCGGCGCGCAGCGACTGCCAGGCGCTGCCGCTGGCGGTGCGCACGCCGGTCGTGCGCCAGTTCGCGACCAACGACTTCCGGCGCCAGGTGCGCCAGGCCATCTCCCGCAGCGCGCTGGTGATCGGCAACCCGTCCACCCGCGGTTTCGGCGCCGCCTTTCCCGACGAGCGCGGCGCGGCCGGCCCCGACATGGCGC
>CAUQYP010000229.1:0-7546 GCA_963522035.1 uncultured Noviherbaspirillum sp.
TCCGATTTCGGCACCAGCGACGTGGCGTCATCAACGGGGGCCCACGTCAAAAGCCGCGTCAAAGGCAACGGCAACGGCAACGGCAACGGCAACGGCAACGGCAACGGCAGCGGCAACGGCAACGTCAAAAGCAACGGCAACTGTCGCTACGCGGAACGTCAACGGCAACTGTCGCTGCGCGGAAGTGGCGCTTCTGGCGAAAGCCAGCACGAAAACGCGCTAAGGGCTGCGCAATGCCGCTGCAGGAAGCACGGATGCCACCGTGCCCGGGCCCGCTGCCTGGCCCGGATTCACCGCATCAAGCGGCCTGGCGCAAGCCTGTCGTCAACCGCATCATCGCCTCGAACTCGGCGGCAGGCAGCGGCCGGCTGCTCAGGTAGCCCTGGTACTGGTCGCAGCCCAGCATGCGCAGGTAAGCCAGCTGCTCGTTGGTTTCCACGCCTTCGGCAATGACCCGCAGCCGCAGGCTGTGCGCCAGCGCGATGACGGACTTGACGATGGCGGCGTCGTCGGCGTCGCTGCTGATGTCGCGCACGAAGGACCGGTCTATCTTCAGCGTGTCGAGCCGGAACTGCTTCAGGTAGCTGAGGCTGGAATAGCCGGTGCCGAAGTCATCGACGGAAATATGAATGCCCTGTGCATGCAGGCGCTCCAGCGTCGTCGCGGCCTCGGCCGGATTGTGCATGACCACGCTCTCGGTCACTTCGAGCTCCAGGCAGGATGCGTCCATGCCGGTTTCGGCAAGGAGACCGGCGACGAATTCCGGCAGGTTCTGCTGGCGGAACTGGTATGCCGACAGGTTCACCGCCACCCGCATGTGCGGCAGGCCGGCCAGCTGCCATGCGCGGTTCTGGCGGCAGGCCTCCCTGAGCACCCAGGCGCCGAGGGGAATGATCATGCCGGTTTCCTCGGCCACCGGGATGAATTCGTTCGGCGGCACCAGGCCGCGTTCAGGGCTGCGCCAGCGCACCAGCGCTTCCATTGCATGCACTTCGCCACTCGCCATGTCGACCTTGGGCTGATAGTGCAGCTCGAACTCCTTGTGCTCCAGTGCCCGGCGCAGGTCGCGCTCCAGCGCCAGGCGCTTGCCGGCGGCGGCATTCATCTCGCTGGTAAAGAACTGGTAATTGCCGCGTCCCATTTTCTTGGCGTGGTACATCGCGCTGTCCGCGTTGCTCATCAGCTCGCGCAGGCGGGTGCCGTCATGCGGGTACAGGCTGATGCCGATGCTGACCGACACGTTCTGCTCCTGGCCTTCCACTTCCAGCGGCAGGCTCAGCGAATCGAGTATCTTTTGCGCGACGTTGGCCGCGATGGTCGGTTCCGGGATGGCGCCGAGCAGCACCACGAATTCGTCGCCGCCAAGGCGTGCCACCGTATCCTCCGCGCGAACCGCCTGCTGCAAGCGCTCGGCCATCGCCTGCAGCAGCTTGTCGCCGTAATGGTGGCCGAGGCTGTCGTTGATGGTCTTGAAGCGGTCGAGGTCGAGGAACATCAGCGCAAAGCGCTTGCCGGAACGGTCGCTGGCGGCAATCGCCTGGGTAATGCGGTCTTCCAGCAGGCTGCGGTTGGGCAGCCGCGTCAGGCTGTCGTGCAGCGCCAGGTGATGCAGCTGCTTGTTGGCCAGGCTGAGCGAGCGCACCAGCACCGCGGTGCGGGCCGCGAGGCGCGAGTCCACCACCGACAGCAACAGCGTGATGGTCAGCAGCGAGACCGACGCCAGCCCCACTACCACGGCCAGCCAGTCATTGTCGACGCCGCCGCTGACGGTGCAGATGCTGGACGCGTCGAACTGCGCGGCTTCCATGCCGGTGTAATGCATGGCGATGACTGCCAGCCCCATCAGCACGGCGGCGCCGACCCGTTTCAGCTGGGCCAGCGTCGAATCCCCGGCGCGCAGCGTGAAGGCCAGCCACAGCGCGGCGATCGAGGCGAGGATGGCGATGGCCACCGAAGCGGCGAATCGGAGCGGGTCGTACTCGATGGCGGGGAACATGCGCAGCGCATGCATGCCCATGTAGTGCATGCCGCAGATGCCCAGCCCCATCAGCACGCCGCCGCCGAGCAGGTGCCGGGTGGTCAGGGTCTTGCGGGTCACGATGAACAGGGCGAAGGCCGAGACGCCGATGGCCGCCAGCAGAGATAGCAGCGTAATGCCGAGGTCGTAGCCGAGCCGGATCGGCAGGCTGAAGGCCAGCATGCCGATGAAGTGCATCGACCAGATGCCGCCGCCCATCGCGACCGCGCCGCCTGCCAGCCAGCCGAGGCTGGTGCGTCCCGTCGTCTGCGTCACCCGCCCGGCCAGGTTGAGGGCGGTATACGACGCCATCATCGCGACGAATACGGAGAGGAGGACGAAGCCTGCGTGGTAACTGCCGGTAAGATATGCCGATGGCGTCATGGTCGGAAATGTGTAATCCAGTAGTACGGATTATCGGCACTGTTTCGTGTTTCTTTAGCTGCAACGAGCCATGGAGAAAGGCAGGCAGGAAACAATGTCACGCCGTCGGGAGCCGGGCGGTGCCTGCCGGCCGGCGCGCGCCGGGCATTTGTCCGGCGATGCCGGTTTTGCCATCCTTCTGTTATAGAATCGGTCCGGAAAGCCGCCCCAGTGCGGTCCACGCATGAGCCACGCTGGTGCGATAACGCGGGAGAGACGCAAATGAAAATTACGGTAGCCGGCGCCGGCATCGGCGGACTGGCATTGGCGCTGATGCTGCACAAGCGCGGCATCGACGTCGAGGTATGGGAAGCGGTGCAGGACGTCAAGCCGCTGGGTGTGGGCATCAACCTGCTGCCGCATGCGGTCAAGGAACTGGCCGAACTCGGCCTTGAAGGCACGCTGGCCGAGATTGGCATCAAGACCTCGCAGCTGGCCTACTACAACCGGCACGGCCAGCAGATCTGGATCGAGCCCCGTGGCCGCGCGGCAGGTTATGAGTGGCCGCAGTTTTCCATTCACCGCGGCGCGCTGCAGGTGGCGCTGCTGCGGGCAGCCACCGAACGGCTCGGCCCGCAGCGGGTGCATGCCGGCCACGCCTTCGAGTCCTTCGAGCAGGACGAACAGGGGGTGGTGGCGCGCCTGCGCCGCCGCGCCGACGACGCATTGGTCGAAACCCGCGGCAGCATGCTGGTCGGCGCCGACGGCATCCATTCGACGCTGCGCCGCCTGCTGCACCCGGTCGGCGACGAGCCGCGTTTTTCCGGGCGCATGCTGTGGCGCGCAATCACCGAGAGCCAGCCTTTCATGGATGGCCGCTCGATGTTCATGGCGGGCTACCAGGACCAGAAGTTCGTCGCCTACCCGATCTCGGAACCGCTGCGCCGCCAGGGCAGGTCGCTGATCAACTGGATCGCCGAGCTGCGCGTGCCCGACGGCGCGCCGCCTGCCACCGACTGGAACAAGCGGGTAGACAAGTCCGTCTTCGCGCCTGCCTTCGCCAACTGGAAGTGGGACTGGATCGACATCCCGGCGCTGATCGAGGGCGCCGCCACGGTTTACGAATTCCCGCTGGTCGACCGCGACCCGCTCCCGCGCTGGACGGTCGGCCGGGTGACGCTGCTGGGCGACGCCGCGCACCCGATGTACCCGATCGGCTCCAACGGCAGCGCGCAAGCCATACTCGACGCGCGTTACCTGGCTGACTGCATCGCCGATTGCGCCACGCGCGGCGGCGACCTGTTGTATGCGCTGAAGGAGTACGAGGCCGAGCGCCTGCCGCGCACCGCCGGCATCGTGCTGCGCAACCGGCTCAACGGCCCCGAGCAGGTGATGCAGATCGCCGAGGAGAGGGCGCCGGGCGGTTTCACCAATATCGACGACGTGATCCCGTTTGCCGAGCGCGACGAGATCTCGCAGCGCTACAAGCGGCTCGCAGGCTTCGACCGGCAGTCGCTGGCCGCAACGGCGGCACGATAAAAACAATCAACGGAGCATCGATGGCAATCTGGAAAAAGACCTTTACGCTGGACTACCTGAAAGAACTGCATGTGGACACCGCCGAGGGCAACCTGGGCATTGAATTCACCGCGATCGGCGACGACTGGCTGGCAGCGCGGATGCCGGTCGACGCGCGCACCGTGCAGCCGTTTCGCATCCTGCATGGCGGCGCCTCGGTACTGCTGGCGGAGTCGGTCGGCAGCTGCGCCGCCAACCTGTGCGTCGACCAGCAGCAGTTCTACTGCGTCGGGCTTGACATCAACGCCAACCATGTGCGTGGCGTAAGGAGCGGCTGGGTGACGGCCACCGCGCGTCCGCTGCACCTGGGCCGGTCCACCCATGTTTGGGAAGTGCGCATCGTCGACGAAGCCGACGCGCTGGTCTGCGTGTCGCGCCTGACCATGTCGGTGCTGCGCAAGCCGGAAAGCACGCTGGAAAACAATAAACATGAATAACAACACGACAACCAACGAGGAGACAAGCATGACCCCATCACAAAAAATCGCTGCCGCGATTGCACTCTGTTTCGCTGCCGCGCCCGCCTGGGCCGACATCAATGTCGGCATCTCGGTGTCGGCTACCGGGCCGGCCGCATCGCTGGGCATTCCGGAAAAGAACACCGCGGCACTGCTGCCGACCACCGTTGCCGGACAGAAGATCAACTACATCATTCTGGACGATGCCACCAACCCGACCGAAGCCAACAAGAACGCCCGCAAGTTCGTGACCGAGAACAGCGCCGACATCATTTTCGGCTCGTCGGCGGTGCCCACGGCGCTTGCCATCGCCGAGGTGGCGACCGAGACGAAGACGCCGCAGATTGCGCTGGCGCCGGTCGAGTTGCCGGAAGCCCGGAAAGCCTGGGTCTTCGTGGTGCCCCAGCACAATGCGGTCATGGCGTCGGCGCTGGCGCAGCATATGAAGGCGGCCGGGGTCAAGACGCTGGGTTTCATCGGCTATGCCGACGGCTACGGCGAGGGCTGGGCGCGTGAAATGACCAAGGCTGCCGAGGCAGCGGGCATCAAGATGGCGGCAAGCGAGCGTTACAACCGTACCGACACCAGTGTCACCGGACAGGTGGTCAAGCTGGTGTCGGCCAATCCGGACGCCATCCTGGTCGCCGGCTCCGGCACGCCGGCGGCGCTGCCGCAGACCGCGCTGGTGGAGCGCAACTACAAGGGCAAGATCTACCAGACCCACGGCGCGGCCAACAAGGAATTCATCCGGGTCGGCGGCAAGGCGGTGGAGGGCGCGGTGCTGCCGGTCGGCCCGGTGGTGGTGGCGGCGCAACTGCCGGACAGCCATCCATCGAAGAAAGTCGGCGTCGACTACACCCGGCTGTATGAAGAAAAGAACGGCGCCGGTTCGGTGTCGTCGTTCGGCGCGCACATGTGGGACGCCTACAAGCTGTTCGAGGCTGCCGTGCCGGTTGCGCTGAAGGCCGGGCAGCCCGGCACGCCGGCCTTCCGGCAGGCGCTGCGCGACGCCATCGAGTCGGGCAAGGAAGTGGTTGGCACGCACGGCGTGTTCAACATGAGCGCGAGCGACCACTACGGCCACGACGAGCGCGCGCGGGTGCTGGTGCGCATCGAGAAGGGCGACTGGAAGCTGATCGGCGACAGCAAGTAAGGCAAGGGGGCGACGGCCATGGCATTCATCGAACGGGACCCGGCGGTGCTGTTTGCCAAGCCGGAAGTGCTGCTGTCGCGCCGCGACGACGGCGCGCTGCTGCTGCGCTCGCCGCAAGCGCTGCAGCCTTACCGGCGCTGCGTCGGCGAGGACCTCGAGCACTGGGCGGACACTGCGCCGCAACGGACTTTCCTGGCCGAGCGGACGGCCGGAGGCGCGTGGCGCTCGCTGTGCTACGGCGACGCGCGCCGCCAGGTGCGGCAGATCGCCGCCAGCCTGCTGCGGATGCGCCTGCCGCCTGGCCGTCCGGCCGCAGTGCTGTCCGACAACGGCATCGACCATGCGCTGCTGATGCTGGCGGCCATGCATGTCGGCATACCGTACGCGGCGCTGTCGCCGGCCTATTCGCTGATGTCGCAGGATCATGCGAAGCTGCGTGCGCTGGTGACGCGGCTGCAGCCCGGCCTGCTGTATACCGCGTCGGCGGCCCGCTACGCGCCGGCGCTGGCGGCCATCCACGGTTTGCATGACGCGGTGCTGGTGGCGTCCGACGCGCCGGACCTGCCGGACGGCATGCTGGCCCTGTCCAGCCTGCTGGGCGATTCCGGGGAGGAAGACCGGGGGGCGGTGCAGGCGGCCTTCGATGCCGTCGGCCCGGACACCGTCGCCAAGATCCTGTTCACCTCCGGCTCGATCAGCGAGCCCAAGGGCGTCATCAATACCCAGCGCATGCTGTGCGCGTCGCAGCAGGCCAAGTCGCAGCTATGGCCGTTCCTGGCCGGCACGCCGCCGGTCATCGTCGACTGGCTGCCGTGGAACCATACCTTCGGCGGCAACCATAATTTCAACCTGGTGCTGCGCCATGGCGGCACGCTGTATATCGACGGCGGCAAGCCCGCGCCGGGACTGTTCGACGCCAGCGCCGCCAACCTGCGCGAGATTGCGCCGACGCTTTACTTCAACGTGCCGCGCGGCTTTGACATGCTGGTCGGCGCGCTGCGGGCCGACAGCCTGCTTCGCCGCAATTTCTTCTCGCGCCTCCAGTTGATGTTCTATGCCGGTTCGGCGCTGCCGCAGAACCTGTGGGAAAACCTGACCGAACTGGCAATGCAGGAAACCGGGCAGGCCGTGCCCATGGTGACTGCATGGGGTTCGACCGAGACATCGCCGCTGGCCACCGACTGCCACTACCAGGCGCCGCGCTCGGGGGTAATCGGCCTGCCGGCGCCGGGCGTCGAACTCAAGCTGCTGCCCGCGGGAGACAAGCTCGAAATCCGCGTGCGCGGGCCTAACGTGACGCCCGGCTATCTCGGCCAGCCCGAACTCACCGCCAAGGCATTCGACGAGGAAGGTTACTACCGGATCGGCGATGCGGTGCGCTTCGCCGATCCGGCCCGTCCCGAGGCCGGGCTGGTATTCGATGGCCGTGTCGCCGAGGACTTCAAGCTCTCCAGCGGTACCTGGGTCAACGTCGGGGCGGTGCGGGTCAAGGGCATCGAGCTGCTGGCGCCGGTAGCGCAGGACATCGTAGTCACCGGGCATGACGGCGACGAGGTCGGTTTCCTGGTGTTTGCCAACGTGCCGGCATGCCGCGCGCTGGCCGGGCTGCCGGCCGACGCAGCGGCTGCCGAGGCGCTGGCGCATCCCGCCGTGCGAACCAAGGTGGCGGACGGCCTGCGCGCCATGAAGGCATTGGGCGGCGGCAGTTCCACCCATGCCGCCCGGGCGCTGCTGATGGCCGAGCCGCCGTCGGTGGATGCGGGGGAGATCACCGACAAGGGCTACATCAATCAGTCGGCGGTGCTGGCGCGGCGGAAGGTGCTGGTGGAGCAGCTGTCGGGCGATGGCGTGGAAGTCTTGCGGTTGCGTTGACACGCATCTTCGTCCACTCGAAGATTTTCATGCTGACTTGCGCCAGATGTGCCACTTCCGCGCAGCGACAGTTGCCGTTGCCGTTGCCGTTGCCGTTGCCGTTGC
>CAUQYP010000230.1:0-7531 GCA_963522035.1 uncultured Noviherbaspirillum sp.
GCCGCGCGCGGCGCGCGATGGTTTCTTCCCTGTCGCCGGCAGCGCCGCCCGCAGCCGTGCCGCGCTGAACGGCGGCTCGCGCAGGCGTATGCCGGTGGCGTCGAATAGGGCGTTGGCAACCGCGGCCGCGGCGGGCAGCATGGCGATGCCGGCGCCGCGCAACACGGTGGGGCCCTGCTGCTGGCTGGCAGGCGCGGCAGTCATCACTTCATTGCCAGACTGTGCCGTGAAGGCGGTCATATCCCAGCTGTCGTAGGCCGGTGCGTCGACAGTCAGCCGGGTCGCTTCGGCATGCGCGTCGTTTTCAAGCAGCGCATTCGATGCGGAAAAGGGTTCTCCCGAGCCGGCATCATGGCCGACCACGACCCGCGCAATGCTGACCTCGCCGGTGGACAGGTCCACCGCGACATCGACCACCCATGCGGCATGCCCGGTGTCGTCGCCGGCAGCGGCGTCGAGCACGCCGGCGTAGGCAAAGCCGCGACCGCTGGCGACGCCGCTTTGCTGCCGCCGTTCGCTGCGTCCAGTCCAGCCGGCGCGCGCCGCTACCGTGCTCACAAGTGTCCTGCCACGTTCATCGTCGAGGGCCGCAAGCCGCATGGCAACCGGGTCCACACCGGCTGCAAGCGACAGCGCGTCCATATGCGACTCATGCGCAAACACGTGCACAGCCGCGACGGCAGGCGACGGGTCGGCCAGCGGCGCTGCGCCCGTCGCGGCGGTGGCGAAAATGCGCAGCGCCGGGTAAGCATAGGGCGGGACCGCACAATACAGCGGCCCGCCAAGCTGGCACACCGGGCTGGTCACACCGGCCAGCACCAGCGCCAGCGGCGGCGCTGAAGGCGGCATGGCCCCGGTGGTCATCGCGTAGGAAGCAAGGCGCCGTTCTGCGCCCAGCACGGCGCGGACCTGGGTCGTGAACAGGTAGCCGTCACCGGGCCGGGCCTGTTCCGGAGACAGTGTCACCTGCACCGCACGGCCTGCCACCTGGGCCAGCAAGGCGGCGTCCGCTGCCGCATGCCGTGCTTCGGGGCAGGCGGCCTCGCTCTCGATGCAGGCCACGCGCACCCGGTCCAGCCGCAGTCCAAGCAGCGCCGCAAGGTCTCCCCGCAGCCCGGCGGCGGACGCGACCGGCGCCCAGACCATCAACCCGTCTTCGTCGACCCGGGCTGTCGCCCACGTGTTGCGGTCAACCGGCGGCGCCAGCGGCCAGCGGTAGGTCGCCTCCACCGTCACGGCCCCGGCCTGGTCGACGTCGCCGCGTTCGGCCAGCACCGCGACAGGCAGCGGCGCGCCTGCCGCCGGCTCCTGCGGCGGCAGTGCGGACCAGCGCAAGCCCAGCCTTGCCACGCCCTGGGCGGCGGACTGCGCCGACACCGCGACGACACCGACAAAGTCGGCGCGGACCACGACATCGATAATGCCGGGCATGGCCCGGACCGCATCGGCGTCCACGTGCAGCAGCCGCGCGCTGCGCGGCGGCGACGCATGCCAGTCGATGTGAGGCGGCCGCGCCACGGCGCCATGCAGAAGCGCAGCGCCCATGGGTAGCGGCGGCGTCGGCACGAAACCTTTCACGCAGCGCTTTCGTCGGCCATCAGCCGCGCCGCCAGCATGACGGCACGCACGATCTCGACATGCGTGCCGCAACGGCACAGGTTGAAGCGCAGCGCCTCGCGCACCTCGGCCTCGGTAGGCGCCGGATTGGCAGTGAGGAAAGCGCGCGCCGTGATGATCATGCCGTTCAGGCAGTAGCCGCACTGTGCGGCTTCTTCCGCGATGAAGGCGCGCTGGACCGGGTCGAGCCTGCCGTCGCGTCCGAGCCCTTCCAGGGTCGTCACGCTGCGGCCCGCCACGGCTTTCAGCGGCAGCACGCAGGAGCGGGCGGCGACGCCGTCGACCAGCACCGCGCAGGCGCCGCATTGACCAAGGCCGCAACCGTACTTGGGGCTGTTGAGTTCAAGGTCGTTGCGCAGCACGTACATCAGCGGCGTGCCGGCGTCGAGGTCCAGCTGATGCGCCTGCCCGTTGACGACGAGCCTGGTGACGGCGGACATGGGTGCAGGCGCTTTCGGGAACGTTGGCGGTTCAGACCGATGCGGCCGGGCTGACCAGCGGCACGTTGAACACGTCGTAGCCGAAGCACCAGTCGGGATTCTCGTTGGTGCGCAGCCAGGTGTTGTTGTGCGAGACCAGCTGCACCCGGCCAGCGCGCTCGGCCCGGTTCGCCTCGTACAGCGCGAACGCGGCGGCGTGGTCGTCCAGGCCGGCTTCGGTGAAGCAGCGCGCCAGCATAGCGGCGTCTTCGATGGCCATGGCCGCGCCCTGCGCCATGTGCGGCTTCATCGGATGGCAGGCGTCGCCCAGCATCACCAGCCGGCCCCGGCTCCACAAGGGCAGCGGGTCGCGTTCCAGCAGCGGCCACTTGGTGACTTCCTGCGTGGCGTCGATCAGCGACTGCACGCCGTGGTGCCAGCCCTCGAAGGCCGCGCGCATTTCGTCCTTGCTGCTCGGCACCCAGCTCTTGCTCATGTCCCAGGTCTCTTCCGGAACGCCGGTCACGTAATAGATCTCGTCCTTCCTGCCGGTGACGAAATACACCATCATGTGGCGGTCGTCCGACCACCACTTGGTGCACATGTCATGCTGGAAGTCCTTTACCGATGCGATCGGGAAGACTGCGCGGTGGCCGACGTAGCCGGTGTACTTCGGCAGCGCCTCGCCGAGCAGGGTGTCCCTTACCTTGGAGTTGATGCCGTCGGCGCCGATGACGATGTCGGCCTCCTCGGTGGTGCCGTCGGTAAAGCTCAGCAGCACGACGTCGCCGCGGTCGTCGATCTTCGACAGCTTCTTGTTGAAGGCCAGCCGCTCGGACGGGATCGCCTTCACCAGCAGTTCATGGAAGTCGCCGCGATGCACGGTCAGGTAACTCGAACCGTAGTGCTCGAGCGCATAGTCGCCCAGCGGTATCTGCGCGATGACTTCGCCGGTTTTCCAGTCACGGCTGTACCAGTAGTCCGGGTGGCAGCCGGTGGCGTTGAGCGCATCGGCAATGCCGATGCGCTCCATGATTTTCATGACGTTGGGCCCGACATGGATGCCGGCGCCCAGCCGGGCGAAGCCCGGAGCCTGCTCGTAGACCCGCACGTTGAAGCCGGCCTGGTTCAGCAGGGACGTGGCGGCGGCGCCACCCAGTCCTGCGCCGATGACTGCGATACGCGGTGATTTCTGCACGATGAGGCTCCTTGACCGATGCATTGCGCGGCACCGTTGCGCCCCGCTTGAAATAAAGTGTACACGCTGTTTTTTTTGAAGTAAAGCGTACAGGCGAAGGATCAATCCGCGAGCCAGTTCCTGGTGCAGCGCAGCGAAACTTGTGCTCATTCAGTGCGCTGGAAACGGCCGACGCACCATGAGGCGGCACCGGTGGACAATGCGGACGCTGGTACTCTGGACAGCCGGATGGTTTGCAGATATATAGTGTACGCACTACACCATTTCCATCATAGCCTGACAGCACCGCATGCAACCCGACCATCCATGGACCCGCAGCCGCCTGCTGCAAACAGCGGGCGCGCTGCTTGTCACGCGTGCCGCCGCTGCCGCGCCGAGGCCCGCGCCCGGACAGCCCGGCGCAGCCTCCGACTATATCCAGTCCGAGCCGGACATCTTCGTCGCGCTGCTGGCAAGCGGCGGGGTGCTGGCATTCAACGGTCATGTCGACCTCGGCACCGGCGTCCGGACCGCGCTGGGGCAGATCGTGGCCGAGGAGCTCGACCTGCCGCCTTCCATGGTGCGGGTGGTGCTCGGCCATACCGGCTGCGCGCCCAACCAGGGGCCGACCATCGCCAGCGCGACGATACAGATCTCGGCCATTCCGCTGCGCAGGGCGGCCGCGCAGGCTGCCGGCCACCTGCGCGGACTGGCGGCGCATTGGCTGGGCGTCGATGTCGACCAGGTAGGTTCGGAAGCAGGCGTTTATAGCGCAGGCATGCAGCCGGGCCGGACCGTGACCCAGGCGCAGCTGCTCGAAGGCCGCCACATAGAGCTGACCTTGTCCGACGATGTCCGGACCAAGCCGGTGGCGCAATACCGCGTGGTTGGCCGGCATGCGCCGCGGGTCGATATGCCGGGCAAGGCCAGCGGCCGCCTGACCTTCGTCCATGACATGCGGGTGCCGGGCATGCTGCATGGCCGGGTGGTGCGCCCGCCCTATGCCGGCCAGGACAGCGGCGGCCACGTCGGGCGCAGCCTGCTGTCGGTCGACCGCGGCAGCATTGCCGGCATACCAGGCATCGTCGATGTGGTCACCATCGGCGACTTCATCGGCGTCGTCGCCGAGCGCGAAGAGCAGGCGGCGCAAGCGGCGCAGCGGCTGAAGGCCGTATGGCGTCCGCTGCCGCCGCTGGCGCCGATGCACGACCTCGAAGCGGCCTTGCTTGCCGCACCCGCGGAGCGGCGCGCGCTCGCGGCCGATGGCGACATCGACGCACCGCTGCCGGCCGGCGCCAGGCGCATCACGCGCACTTACCTATGGCCTTATCAGATGCATGCGTCGATCGGCCCGTCCTGCGCGCTGGCCGACTGGCGCGACGACAGGCTCACCGTCTGGTCGGGCACGCAAAACCCACACGTACTGCGCATCGACCTGGCACGGCTGCTAGGCCGCGATGAAGGCGGCATCGATATCGTGCGGATGGAAGCGTCGGGCTGCTATGGCCGCAACTGCGCCGACGACGTCAGCGCCGACGCCGCGCTGCTGTCACGCGCGGTCGGCAGGCCGGTGCGGGTGCAACTGACCCGCCAGCAGGAACACCAATGGGAGCCGAAGGGCGCAGCGCAGCTGATGCAGGTCAGCGCCGCGATCGACGCCGACGGCGCGCCATGGTCGTACGATTTCCTGACCCGCTACCCGTCGAACGACGCGCCGACGCTGGCCCTGCTGCTGACCGGCGTCATACCGGCCGACGCGCGTACGCTGCAGATGGGCGACCGCACCGCCGTGCCGCCCTACCGCTTTCCGCATACCCGCATCGCCTGCGACGACACGCCGGCCATCGTGCGCTCGGCCTGGCTGCGAGGCGTGTCGGCGCTGCCCAATTCCTTCGCCCACGAATGCCATATCGACGAGATGGCGCAATTGGCCGGCGCCGACCCGCTGCAGTACCGGCTGGCGCACCTGCCCGATGCCCGTGCGGCGGCGCTGCTGCAGGCAGTGGCCGAGCGCGCGCAGTGGACGCCTCATGCAAAGGGCAGCCGCGGCCAGGCGCGGCAGGGCATGCTGCACGGTCGCGGCGTCGCCTACGCGCGCTATGTGCACAGCAAGTTCCCGGGCTTCGGCGCTGCCTGGTCGGCCTGGGTGTTGGACCTGGAAGTCGATGCCGAGACCGGTCGCATCCGCATACGGCGCGTGGTCGTGGGCCAGGACACCGGCATGATGATCAACCCCGACGGCGTGCGGCACCAGGTCCACGGCAACGTGGTGCAGGCGCTGAGCCGGGTGCTAAAGGAAGAAGTCAGCTTCGATGAAATCGGCGTCGAGAATCGTGAATGGGGCAGCTACCCGCTGCTGGGCTTCACCGAGCTGCCGGACATCGACGTCGTGCTGATGCCGCGCCAGGAAGAGCCGCCGCTGGGCGCGGGCGAATCGGCGTCGGTGCCGGGTGCGGCGGCGGTGGCCAATGCGCTGTTCGATGCGACCGGCGTGCGCTTTTATGCGCCGCCGTTCAGTCCGGACAAGGTCAGGCAGGCCTTGGCGGGCATGGCGGCGGGAAGCACATAGGCCGGGCGGGTTTGCCCCGGGCCGCTCGCCGGCTGCGCTAGGCTCACAAGCCTTGCTCCACCATGTCGAGCAGCCGTTCCCCGATGGCTTCCCGCTCGACCGCGGGCATGTCGTGCAAGGGCCCGTCGGTGACCAGCAGCGCGAGCCCGTGCACCGCAGACCAGGCCAGGTATTCGGCGCCGGGACGACGCGCTGGCGGCAGGATGCCGGCCGTGACGAAGCGGTCAAGCGCCGCGCCCAGCAGGCGGAACGGATTCGGCGTCACGCCGGCGCCGACCGCGGCGCCGGCGCTGCCCTGCACCGCAAAGGCGGTGCGGAACAGGCCGGGCTCCGCATGCGCGAAGCGCAGGTAGGCCCGGCCGACTGCGCGCAGGCTGGCCCGGGCAGCATCGGCCGCCGACAAATCCGGCTCGACCCTGGCCAACTCCTCTTCCATCATCGCCGCCGACGCCGCCAGCGCATGGTCGCGCACTGCGTCCAGCAGCGCCTGCTGGCTGGCAAAATGCCGGTAGGCGGCGTTCGGGACCACGCCCGCCTGCCGCGTTGCCTCACGCAGCACCACTGCGCCCGGTCCGCCGTGGCGGGCCATCTCGATGCCGGCATCGAGCAGGCTGCGCCGCAAGTCGCCGTGCCGGTACGTGCCGCGTGCGGCAGAAGTTTCGGGTTTGCTATTCATCGTTTAATTGTGGACAGTGTCCATCCAGCTTGCTATCTTATGTGTGCGCTGTACACATATTAGCAGGAATGGCTTTCCGGCGATGCCATGCCTGCGCGCACCCGGCTTGCGGGTGAGTCTGTCTGCAAGCTCGCCGCTTCCATCCCACCAAAGGATCTGCCATGCCGCAACTTAATGCCTATATCACTTTCAACGGACAATGCGCCGAAGCCATGCAGTTTTATGCAAGCGCGCTGGACGGCAAGCTGGAGGTAATGATGAAAAATTCCCAGTCGCCGATGGCAGCGCAGTTGCCGCCCGGCAGCGACGACCTGGTCATGCATGCGATGCTGGCGCTGGATCAGGGTGTGCTGATGGCGAGCGACGCCATGCCCGGCTGCATGCCTTATGAAGGGATGAAAGGCTTCGCGCTGGCGCTGACGTATGAAGACGCAACGCAGGCGCGCGACATATTTGCCAGGCTGGCTGAAGGCGGCACGATCCAGATGCCTATGGAAAGTACGTTCTGGGCAGACGCATTCGGGATGCTGGCAGACCGTTACGGCACGCCGTGGATCGTCAATGGTGGGATGAAGGAAGTCTGATACGGCGTCCCGGCCGGGCAATCAATGCCGGCCGGGAGCGGGCGACGCGGCTTAATCCTTGCCGCGGCCTGTTTTCTGCTGCAGCGCATCGATTCTCTGCGCCGCCTCGGCCTTGGTCAGTTCTTCCGGGGCGTCCTCGCCGGCTTCCTCGGACAGCGTCTTCAGATAGGATTTCTGGGCGCCGGTCATCGGCTCGTCGCCGGTGGTCCAGTCCTTGGGATCCTTCACCATATTGCTATGCTCGGCCTGGTCCTGGGTATGCTTGTCCATCTGGGCTCCTTCAATTTAACTGTGTTTATGTACAGTGTATGAGGGGACATACCGGCAGAAGTTCAAATCTTGCATGATTATTTTGCATCTACAGTAATTTCATGCTGACTTGCCCGGCCTGTAAGCAATATTGCTCCGCGCAGCGACAGTTGCCGTTGCAGTTGCAGTTGCAGTTGCTTTTGACGCTGCCCTTGACGTGGATCCCCGTTAGACGGCGAC
>CAUQYP010000231.1:0-7502 GCA_963522035.1 uncultured Noviherbaspirillum sp.
TGGCGACCGCCTTTTTGGCGACGGCCTTCTTCGCTACCGCCTTCTTGGCGACGGCCTTCTTGGCTGGCGCTTTCTTGGCGACGGCTTTCTTCGCTACTGCCTTCTTGGCGACGGCTTTTTTAGCGACGGTTTTGGTCGCTGCTGCCTTCTTGGCAGTTGCGGCCTTCTTGGCTACCGGCTTGCTGGTAGCCGCCTTTTTTGCCGCGGTTTTCTTGGCCGCGGTTTTCTTTGCTGCTGTTGCCATTTGGTTCTCCTTCACGTGATAGGAAATCAAGCTAAAGATCGAACCCGCCCGTGACATCGCGCTGCCCCGGGCGGATTATTCATCGGCGCAAGCGGACTGCGCTTGCGCTAATGAATTCGGCACCAGCTGAACTGCTGCATCTCCTCGCTCATGCAGCACTTCAGCCATCATTGACATGCCTGGCGCACTGGCGCGTGGCGAAGTCAAAAAAAACGCCGGCATCAATGCCGGCGTCGGAAATCAGTTTCAAAAAAAACAAACCGTTTTTCGAAGAAAACGCCGCCTTGCCCGACAGGATCGGGCGCAGCGGCGTTTGCAGATCAGAGCAATCAGGTCTTCTACTGTCCATTCAGTTCGGTTACACCCTTTCTTGGCCCACCGTCTTTCTGGTTCCAGTGCATATCGACGCGCACCTTGGCGCTTGAGGCATCCTGCCTACCTTGCGGGATGAGCGCTGCAACGTCGTCGTTCACCTTAATGCGCTTAACTTAATCCCAGTTGAGTGCGCCGCCTGTCTGGTATTCGATGACACGCGTCTCAAAAAAGTTTCGCTCCTTCTTCAGGTCGATCATCTCGCTCATCCAGGGAAATGGATTTTCCTCTTGTGCGAACATTGCGTCGAGACCGATCTGCTGCGCGCGGCGATTTGCGATGAAGCGAAGGTAGCCTTTGAACATGGGTGCGTTCAACCCTAACACACCACGCGGCATTGTATCCTCTGCGTAGCGATATTCCAACTCCACGGCTTTCAAAAACAACGCTTTGATTTCTTCCCTGAACTCGGGCGTCCACAGGTGCGGATTTTCCATCTTGATCGTGTTGATCAGGTCGATGCCGAAGTTGCAGTGCATGGACTCGTCACGCAGGATGTACTGGTACTGCTCGGCTGCGCCCATCATCTTGTTCTGACGTCCGAGCGCGAGGATCTGCGTGAAGCCGACATAGAAGAACAGGCCTTCCATCAGGCACGCAAACACGATCAGCGACTTCAGCAGCTGCTGGTCGGTCTCGATGGTGCCGGTCTTGAAAGCAGGGTCGGTCAGCACGTCGATGAACGGGATCAGGAACTCGTCCTTGTCACGGATCGACGCGACTTCGTGATACGCATTGAAGATCTCGCCTTCATCCAGGCCCAGCGACTCGACGATGTACTGGTAAGCATGCGTATGGATCGCTTCCTCGAATGCCTGGCGCAGCAGGTACTGGCGGCACTCGGGCGCAGTGATGTGGCGATAGGTGCCGAGCACGATGTTGTTGGCGGCCAGCGAATCGGCGGTGACGAAGAAGCCCAGGTTGCGCTTGACCAGGCGACGCTCGTCATCGGTCAGGCCGTTCGGATTCTTCCACAGCTCGATGTCCCGCTGCATGTTGATCTCTTGCGGCATCCAGTGGTTGGCGCAACCGGCGAGGTACTTGTCCCATGCCCACTTGTACTTGAACGGGACCAGCTGGTTGACATCGGTCTGGCCGTTGATGATGCGCTTGTCCGCGGCGTTGACACGGCGCGCGGCGACCGCGGCCGCATCGACTGGCGGCGCGACAGGGGCGTTGAATGCGACATCCTGCGGCAATGCAGAAGCTGTTGCCGCCTGTACCTGCACCTGTGGCTGAACTTGTGCCTGCGCTTGTGGCTGGAACTGCGGCTGCGCGGCGCGCGGCGCAGGCGTTGAGGTGACTTCATCATCCCAGGAAAGCATGGTTGGTTCCTTTACGTGTCTTTGGTTTTGCAGCCGCCATGCTACAGGGTGCGGCGGCGCCGTGAGCCGCGATGCCCTGCTTCGCGGCCACCTTCGGAGCCACGCATCCAGCTTTACCCACGATGCTGTTCGACAGCGACCGGACTACTGGACTGCGCTCCAAATCATGCATTGCATTTTACCCGAGACGAATGAAACACACCACTACCAATAGGGGGAAATTCGTCAACTACACCATATATAGTATGTTTCGATCAAACCGCCAAGTCATGGGCCCAGGCGCCGGAATCGCCTCCGCGTCGCCGTGCCATCCGGTGCAGGCAAGTGTCTGCACGGCGCGATTTCCAGTGAGCACCGGCCACAAGCGCCAGTGATTGACCTGCGTTTGAGCTATTCGAAACCAGCCGCATAAATCTCGGCAATTTGCGGAACCACAATCGCACGCCTGCTTCTACAAATCGGGTGCCGGCGCGTTGAGCGCCGGCGTTGCATTCATTTTTGGACAGGAAAATTTCAATGTGCGGCATAGCGGGTGAACTACGTTTCGACAATCAATTTGCGGACGTCGCGACGGTGGTGCGTATGGCCGAGTCGCAGGCGCGCCGCGGGCCCGATGGCGAAGGCATCTACAGCCTGGGACCGCGCTGCTTCGGCCACCGCCGCCTGGCCATCATGGACCTGAGCCAGCGCGCGCACCAGCCCTTCGTCGACAACATGATGGGCATGGGCATCGTCTTCAACGGCGCCATCTACAACCATCACGAACTGCGCGCAGAACTGACCGGCATGGGCTACCAGTTCTCGTCGACCGGGGACACCGAGGTCATCATCAAGGCCTGGCATGCGTGGGGACCGGCCTCGCTCGAACGCCTGTTCGGCATGTTTGCGTTCGCGTTGTGGGAGCGCGACAGCGGCGTCACCTACCTGGTGCGCGACCGGCTCGGCATCAAGCCGCTGTACTACACGCAGGATGCGTCGCGCCTGCGCTTCGCGTCGACCCTGCCGGCCCTGCTCAAGGGAGACGGCGTCGATACCTCGCTGGACCCGCAGGCACTGCATCACTACCTGTCCTGGCATGCGGTGGTGCCGGCGCCGCTGACCATCATCCGCGGCATCCGCAAGCTCGCGCCTGCCACCTATATGAAGGTGCAGCCGGATGGCAGGTGCGACACCGTGACCTGGTGGCAATTGACCTTTCCCGCCGCCGCCGACGACGAGGCGCGCAGCTTCGGCGACTGGCGCGACCTGACGCTCGAGACATTGCGCCGTTCGGTCAGGCGGCGCCTGGTGGCAGACGTGCCGGTCGGCGTGCTGTTGTCGGGCGGCCTGGATTCGAGCCTCATCACGGGCCTGCTGGCGGAAGCCGGCACGAAGGACTTGCGCACCTATTCGATCGGGTTCGAGGCGGTGGACCAGGAAGCCGGCGACGAGTACCAGTACTCGGACCTGATCGCCCGCCATTACGGCACTGTGCATCAAAAGCTTCACATACCGGCCGACCATTTGCTGGGCTCGCTGCCGGATGCCATTGCCGCGATGGCCGAACCCATGGTGAGCCATGACTGCGTGGCGTTCTACCTGCTGTCGCAAGCCGTGTCGCAACACAGCCGCGTGGTGCAAAGCGGCCAGGGCGCCGACGAAGTGTTTGGCGGCTATCACTGGTACCCGCCGCTGGCTGACATCAACAAGGACACGGACGGCGTCGATGCCTATCGCCGCGTATTCTTCGACCGTAGCCACGACGCCCTGCTGGGGCTGCTGCAGCCGGGCATGGACATGCCGGACTGGAGCGGCGAATTCCTGCGCGCGCATTTCGCGATGCCCGGCGCCGGCAGCGTGATCGACCGCGCATTGCGGCTCGATACCACGGTGATGCTGGTGGATGACCCGGTCAAGCGCGTCGACAACATGACGATGGCGTTCGGGCTGGAGGCGCGGGTGCCTTTCCTGGACCACGAACTGGTCGAACTGGCAGCGCGCATCCCGGCGCGCCACAAGATCGCCGAGGGCGGCAAGCATGTGCTGAAGGAAGCCGCTCGCAGCGTGATCCCGGCCGCGGTGATCGACCGGCCCAAGGGCTATTTCCCGGTGCCTGCGCTCAAGTACCTGCGCGGCGATTTCCTGGACTATGTGCGCGGTGTCCTCGAGTCGCCGCGGGCAACGACGCGCGGCCTGTTCCGGCCGGAAGCGGTGCAGGGCATGCTGGCCAACCCCGATAGCGCGATCACACCGCTGCGCGGCTCCACGCTCTGGCAGCTTGCGCTGCTGGAAGCATGGCTGCAGACCAACGGCTTGTGAAGCAGGCCGGAACGCGTTCGCCGAACAGCTAACAACGGTGCGGCAGCAAGCCGGCTTCGTGTGTTTCGCCGCGCCACCCTTCGAGAGAATCAGATGAATACCCTCCAACCAGATACAGGCGCCGCTGCCAGCAAGGAAGCGCCTGCTGTTGCCAACGCCATCCTCGACTGCGGCTGGGGCCGGCTGATGTACGCGCCATCGTTCGAATCGACCCGTGTGCTGGCAGATGAACTGATGAAGGAAGAGCCGGGCAAGCGCGATATCGCGCTGTACGTGCAGGCGCCGCAGCTGGTGCTGGCCGAGGCCCAGGCCAGCCTCTTCCTCGACCCGTCGCTGATGTTCCGGCGCACGCTGGGCGCCAATGCGCCGGCCGCGCCGCCGGCGCCCGGCGTGGTGATACGGCGGCTGACCACGCGTGCCGACATTGCCGCGATGAACCGCCTGTACAGCATGCGCGGCATGGTGCCGCTGGCGCCGGGCACTGTCTGGAAGCAGCGCGACTCCGACGCGCTGATCTACCTGATCGCCGAGGACGAACGCACCGGCGAGGTGGTCGGCTCGGTCATGGGCGTGGACCATCTGCTGGCCTTCGGCGACACCGAGGGTGGCAGCAGTTTCTGGTGCCTGGTGGTCGACCCGCAAACCGGCCTGGCGGGTGTCGGCAAATCGCTGGTCAACCAGCTCATCGACCTGTTCACGCAGCGCAATCGCCGTTTCCTTGACCTGTCGGTGCTCCATACCAACCAGAACGCGATTGGCCTGTATGAAAAACTGGGGTTCCAGCAAGTCACCGGGTTCTCGGTCAAGCACAAGAATTCCATCAACGAGCGGCTGTTCATCGACACCGCCGAGGTGCAGGCGCTCAACCCGTATGCCCGCATCATCGTCGATGAAGCGCGGCGGCGCGGCATCAGCGTGGAAATCGTCGACGCGGCGGCCGGCATCTTCAAGCTGCGCCATGTCGGCCACGAGATGCTGTGCCGCGAGTCGCTGACCGAGCTCACCGGCGGGGTCGCCATGACCTGGTGCCAGGATAAGGTGCTGACGCTGAGGCGGCTTGCCTCGGTCGGCTTGCGGGTGCCGCAGCAAAGGACCGCCGGCGACACGGATGCGGACCTGGCCTTCCTGCGCGAGCAGGGCGCCATCGTGGTCAAGCCCGCGTTGGGCGAACAGGGCCGCGGCATCAGCGTCGGGGTGCGCACGGAAGAGGAACTTGAGCAGGCGATCGAGCGGGCGCGCAAGGAAGGCGGCCACATTGTGCTGGAACAACTGTGCGAAGGGCAGGATCTGCGCATCGTCGTCATCGGCTACAAGATGGTGGCGGCGGCGATCCGGCGTCCGGCCGAAGTGACGGGCGATGGCCAGTCCTCGATGGCCCAGCTGATCGAGCGCCAGAGTGCGCGCCGCGCCGCCGCGACGGGCGGCGAGAGCCGCATCCCGACCGATGCCGAAACCCTGCGCTGCCTGGCCGGGCAGGGGCTGGACATGGAATCGGTGCCTGGCGACGGCCAGCGGGTGCAGGTACGCAAGACGGCCAACCTGCATACCGGCGGCACCATCCACGATGTCACCGCCCAGTTGCATCCGACGCTGCGGGCCGCCGCCGAAAGCGCGGCGCGCGCGTTGCGCATACCAGTGGTCGGCCTCGACTTCCTGGTGCCGGCGCCCGACCAGGAAGACTACGTCATCATCGAAGCCAACGAGCGCCCGGGCCTGGCCAACCATGAGCCCCAGCCGACGGCCCAGCGCTTCGTCGATCTCCTTTTCCCCTACTCCGCCTGAGCACCCATGCAAAAACTGCCTATCGATACCGACTACCTGAAGACCACGCTGCTGGAACTGCTGGCCATACCCAGCCCGACCGGCCTGACCGACGAGATCGTGCACTACACCGGCGCCAAGCTCAATGCGCTGGGCGTTTCCTACGAGCTGACCCGGCGCGGCACGATACGTGCAGTACTGCGCCGCACCATGCCGGAACGGCGGCGCTACAACCCGGCTTGCGCCATCGTCGCCCACCTCGATACGCTGGGGGCCATGGTGCGCGAAATCAAGCCCAACGGCCGGCTGGGCCTGATGCCGATAGGCACCTGGTCCAGCCGCTGGGCCGAAGGCGGCCGTGTCACGCTCTTTACCGACTCGGGCCGCGAACGCGGGTCGGTGCTGCCACTGATGGCCTCCGGCCATGTCTATAACGAGGCGATCGACACGCAACCTGTGAACTGGGACCAGCTCGAGGTTCGCATCGACGCCGACATAGCGTCAGCCGGCGACGCCGCTGCCCGCGGCATACAGATCGGCGACTTCATTGCTTTCGACGCATCACCCGAGGTGCTGGAAAACGGCTACATCGTCGCCCGCCACCTCGACGACAAGGCAGGCGTGGCCGCCGTGCTGGCCGCACTCAAGGCCGTGGTCGACTCGGCAGTCCAGGTGCCGATGAACTGCCACCTGGTGTTCACCCTCACCGAGGAAGTCGGGTCCGGCGCGCGGGCCGTGATCGAGAGCGATGTCAGCGAAGTCATCGGCGTGGATATCGGCCCGGTTGCGCCCGGACAAGGCGCGCACGAACTGGGCGTCACCATCCCGCTGATGGACTCGGCAGGTCCGCACGACTACCACCTGACCCGCCGCCTGCTCCGACTGTGCCAGGACCATGGCATTCCCAGCCATCGGGACGTGTTCCGCTACTACCATTCCGACGCCAGCGCGGCGGTCAACGCCGGCCACGACGTGCGCACCGCGCTGCTGTGTTTCGGCGCCGATGCCTCGCATGGCTACGAACGCACGCACCTGTCGGGGCTGGCCAACCTGGCCGAGCTGCTGGCCCTCTATATACAAAGTGGACCGACAGTCGCTGGCGACCGCGAGCCCTGGCTGGATTCGGTCGAAGGCTTCTCGCACCAGCTCGATGCCGACCAGCTTGCACGTGTCGACACGCCATTGCCCGATGCGAATGAACTGGTGCGGCCTGCCGACAGTTCTGCCAATGACAACGGGGCGGCCGAAGCCGCCCCGGATGACATGTCGCGCTGAGCGGGGCTTTCGGTTCCACGGCCATGCGCCGTCTTAGAGCATTTTCATGCTGGCTTACGCCAAAAGCGCCGCTTTCGCGCAGCGACAGTTGCATTTGACGTTACGCGCAGCGACAGTTGCCGTTGCATTAAGCCCCGCGCAGCGACGGTTGCCGTGGCCGTGGCCGTGGCCGTTGCCGTTGCTTTTGACGTGGGCCCCCGTCGATGGCGACACGTCGCTGGTGCCGA
>CAUQYP010000232.1:0-7468 GCA_963522035.1 uncultured Noviherbaspirillum sp.
CAGCGACGTGGCGTCATCAACGGGGACCCACGTCAAAAGCCGCGTCAAAAGCAACGGCAACGGCAACGGCAACGGCAACTGTCGCTGCGCGGAACGGCCACTGTCGCTGCGCGGAAGTGGCGCTGCTGGCGCAAGCCAGCATGAAAATGCTCTAGCCTGAGCGAGTCGGGCCGAATCCGCTTCAGTGCCCGTGCTGCTTCTCGTACTCGTCGGCCTCGGCCTTGTCCTTGTGAACGATGCCGTCCGGGTGCTCCGGCGGCGTGTACAGCGTGTAAAGGCGCATCGGCGCGGAAGTCGAGGTGTTGATCACGTTGTGCTCGGTGCCGGCCGGTATCACGACCGCGACGCCGTCTTCCAGCGCGTGCTTCTCGCCGTCGAGTATCGCCACGCCGGTGCCTTCCTCGACCCGGATGAACTGGTCATGGCCTTCATGGTGCTCCATGCCGATTTCCTCGCCCGGTTGCAGCGTCATGATGACCAGCTGGCTGCGCTTGGTGGTGTAGAGCACTTCGCGGAAGTTGTTTCCGGCAAGCGTGCGTTCCTCGATGTTGATGCTGTAGCCCGACATGTTTCCTCCAGGTTAAGAATGATGGGGGCAGGCAGGAATCTGCCCATGCGTGGTCGATTGTATAAGACGCCGGTACGCCCTGCATAAAGCGTCCGTGCGGCATTCAGATCGCCTTCGCCAGGTAGGGCGCAGTCCTGCTTCCCTTTGCCCGCGCCACTTCGGCCGGCGGCGCGCTCGCCACCACCCGGCCTCCTTCATCGCCAGCGCCGGGGCCGATGTCCACCACCCAGTCGCTGGCGGCGACGATGCGCATGTCATGCTCGACCACGATGACGGTGTTGCCGGCGTCGACCAGCGCGTCGAGCTGCGCGACCAGGCGGTCGATGTCGGACGGGTGCAGGCCGGTGCTGGGCTCGTCCAGGATGTAGAGCGTGTCGCCGCGCTGCGGCCGCTGCAGCTCGGTGGCGAGCTTGATGCGCTGGGCCTCGCCGCCAGAGAGTTCGGTCGCCGCCTGGCCCAGCCGCAGGTAGCCCAGGCCCACTTCGCGCAGTACGCCCAGCGGACGCCGCAGCGGCTCGTCGTCGGCGAAGAAGTCGAAGGCCGCGTCCACGGTCATGCGCAGCACGTCGGCGATGTTGCGCTCGCGCCAGCGCACAGCCAGCACGCGCTCGTTGTAGCGCGCGCCCTCGCAGGCCGGGCAGGGGGTGTAGACGCTGGGCAGGAACAGCAGCTCCACCATCACCTGGCCTTCGCCCTCGCAGGTCGGGCAACGGCCCTTGGCAACGTTGAACGAGAAATGGCCGGCGTCGAAGCGGCGCCGGCGCGCGTCGGGGCTGGCGGCGAACAGCTTGCGCACATGGTCGAACAGGCCGGTGTAGGTGGCGAGGTTGGAGCGCGGCGTGCGGCCGATGGGTTTCTGGTCGACCCGCACCATGCGCCTGACCTTGTCCATGCCGGCGACGATGCGCCCGCCGGTCGGCGCGGTGTCGGTCGGCGCCAGCGCATCGGCTTCCTCTTCCTCCGGCGCCGCCGCGTGGCCCAGCGACTCGGCTGCCAGTTCCACCAGCGCCTGGCTGACCAGGCTGGACTTGCCCGAACCGGAGACGCCGGTCACGCTGGTCAGCACGCCCAGCGGGAAGGCGGCGTCGAGCCGGTCGAGATTGTTGCGGGTCACCCCTTCGAGCTTGAGCCAGCCGGCGGGCGCGCGCGGGCTGCGCGCCGGCGGCGGCGCTTCGTCGAACAGGTAGCGCCTGGTCTGCGAGGTTTCCACCTGCGCCAGCCCCGCCGGCGGGCCGCTGTAAAGCACTTTGCCGCCCTGTTCGCCGGCCGCCGGGCCGACATCGACGATCCAGTCGGCCTGGCGTATCACGTCCAGCTCATGCTCGACCACGAACAGCGAATTACCCGAAGCCTTCAGCCGTGCCAGCGCGGTCAGCAGCGCCTCGGTGTCGGCCGGGTGCAGGCCGGCCGACGGCTCGTCGAGCACATAGACCACGCCGAACAGGTTGGAACGCACCTGGGTAGCCAGCCGCAGCCGTTGCAGTTCGCCGGGCGACAGCGTCGGCGTGCTGCGTTCCAGCGTCAGGTAGCCCAGGCCCAGGTCCAGCAGCACCGACAGCCGCGCGGCCAGGTCGGCGGCGATGCGCTGGCGCACGATCACCTGTTCCGGGTGCGCGCGGTCGTGTTTCGCATTGCCTTTCGCGGTCTGTTCGACATAGGGCTTGAGCAGGGTGGCCAGTTGCTTCAGCGGCAGCCGCGAGATCGACGCGATGTCATGGCCGGCGAAGGTCACCGACAGCGACTCGCGGCGCAGCCGCCGGCCTTCGCACACCGGGCAGTCGCTGCCGACCAGGTAGCGCGCGACGCGCTTCTTCATCAGCGGGCTCTGGGTGGTGGCGAACGTTTGCAGCACGTACTTGCGGGCGCTGGTGAAAGTGCCCTGGTAGCTTGGCGTTGCCTTGCGCTTCAACGCGTCGCGCACTTCGTCGGCGCTGAAGCCCGAGTACACCGGCACGCTGGGCTGTTCGTCGGTGAACAGGATCCAGTCGCGGTCCTTTTTGGGCAGGTCGCGCCACGGCGTGTCGACGTCGTAGCCCAGCGTCATCAAAATCTCGCGCAGGTTCTGGCCATGCCAGGCGGTGGGCCATGCGGCTACTGCGCGCTCGCGTATGGTCAGGCTGTCGTCCGGCACCATGGACCGTTCGGTCGCTTCCACCACCCGGCCCAGCCCGTGGCATTCGGGGCAGGCGCCTTCCGGCGTATTCGGCGAGAACGATTCTGCGTAAAGCAAGGGCTGGCCTTCGGGATAGTCGCCGGCGCGCGAATACAGCATGCGCATCAGGTTCGACAGCGTGGTGACGCTGCCGACCGACGAGCGGGTGGTCGGCGTGCCGCGCTGCTGCTGCAGCGCCACCGCCGGCGGCAGGCCGTCGATATCGTCGACTTCCGGCACCGCCATCTGGTGGAACAGCCGGCGCGCATACGGCGACACCGACTCCAGGTAGCGCCGCTGCGCTTCCGCATACAGCGTGCCGAACGCCAGCGAGGACTTGCCGGAGCCGGACACGCCGGTAAACACCACCAGCGCGTCGCGCGGGATGTCGACGTCGACATTCTTCAGGTTGTGCTCGCGCGCGCCTCGTACGCGGACGTAGCCGGATGGGGTGAAGGGCAGGGGCTTTTTCGGGGACGGCATGCGCTGGCGTGGATGAGGTCGACCCCGCAAGACTAGGGATAGAAAGGGCGTTTGTCGGTGCCCTGGTTCACATTGGATCGGTGACGGCGTTGCGCGCCAGCAATCGCATGGGAACGGTGAGCGGCGGCCTGTCGGCCGTTACGAAGCAGGCCGTTTTGCCTATTCCCAACCTATCACCAGGACAAGCACACCATGAGCCCCGACACAGCAAGTACCACGGCCACTTCCTTTGCGGCACTGTCCATCGGCGCGCCGCATGGCCAGCCAACCCCGCCCGCAGGCGCCGTCGCTCCTGGCGTCCAGTCGCGGCCGGAACGGCCGGCCAGCAGCTTCGCAGGCAACGTCGACTTCGCAACCGCGCCGGGCAAGTTCGATGCCGCCGCGCTGGAGGCACTGAGCTATCAACTCAAGCAGATCAAGACGCTCGACAGCGACAACCTGGCCGACATCGTGCGCCTGTTCTCCTCCCTCAAGGGTAGCGCCGCCGACATCGAGCACGCACTGTGGCATGCCCCGAATAGTGTGCCCGTGCTGCGCCTGAGCGATGCGCTGGTGGCGTTCCTGCGGCAGTTCAATCATGCGCTCGGCCAGCAGCACGGGTTGTGCGCCAGCCTCGACGCGTCCGACATCCGCAGCCTGTGCCTGGGCCTGTCGGTATGCGCCAGCCCGAGCGCCGGCGTGCTTTTCGATACAACCCAGCAGCGCCGGGTCGGCCCCGAGCTGCAAGGCATCACCGAGCGCCTGCTCACGCAGCTGTCAGTGCTGGGCATGCCCGAATCGGCCAGCGCCAACGGCACGGTGCTGGACATACTGAACTGGGTCAGCCGGGGCCTGAAAAGCGAGCTGCTCGAAAGCAGCAAGGTGATCACGGCAAGCTATGGCCAGGCGCTGGAACTGTTTGCCAGCTGGCTCGGCAGCGATCATTCCCGTGGCTTCCTGAGCGTTCACCAGCTGGCAAAATGTGCGGTGCAGATCGACCTGATGGTCAAGCGCAACCTGGTGCCGCTGAAAGCCGATATGACGCAGGGCGTGGCCAACCAGTTGCTACTGACGCAATGCGCAGACAACCGGGCTTTCCTGAGGCGATGCGCAATGGGCCTGGGTTCACCGGCTGCGCTGGCACGTCTCGATACCGGTGCAGCTGGCAGCAGCAGCGTACAGCGTACGGTCGATGCGGTGTCCCTCATCAACCTGTGCAACGCCTTCAGGACACTGCTCGACACGCGCGCGCTGCAAGCCGATGACAGCGACCTGGCCGCACCGCTATTGCGCCTGCTGAACCTGATGCTGCACCTGACACCGCAGCAACTGTGTGCCGGTACCAGCCAGACCCTGTCGAACTGCAGCAACTTCTTGCGTACCGTGTTCGAAACGGGTCTTCATGCACAGCCCGACATGACCCACGCGCTTGAGAACGCGTCCACGCACCTGATCGCAACGATCAATGGCCCGGCGTATGCGCAAGGGTGCGCCGGCAGCCAGGCCATCTCCAACCTGATGAGCTTCGTCAAGCTTTGCGACAAGCAGCTCAAGCAGCCGGATACGAACAAGAAGTCGTTCAGCCAGGCGGACCTGGTCCGTGCAGCCCGCACCTTGTATGGCCAGCTCATGAAGCATGATGCGGACGAGTTCCACGGCGTCGAAGCGATCGGCGGCTTGCTGTCGGGCCTGTGCTATCTGTGGCGCCAGGGCTTGGTGCTGCCGTGCGGGAAAGAAAGCGAATGGATCGCCAGCCTGATGCACCGCGTCGCCGGCATCGACCCGGCGCGCTGGGGCGACAAGTCGCGCAAGGTGATGCTGCCGGCGCTGCAGGTGCTCATCGAGATGGGCGCGATGACACTGGGCGCAGCGCAGCCGGCGCTGGCGGTGTTGTTGCGGGGACCGGCTGGCGCATCGAGCGGCTATACGGCGGCTGACCTCGCGCAGGCCATCAAGGGGCTGGGTGCGGCCGAGGACGCGGTGCTTGCGTTGCCGCCCGACGCGATTGCGCTGCCGGCAAGTGCGCCGGTGCCAGCGCCTGCAACGCCGCCGGCGGATCTTCCGCGGGCGATTCCGGGCCTGACGAAGCTGGTGGTGGAGGTGCCGGCGGCATCGCCGCTGACGGCTTCCACGATACCGGCGGCTGCGCAGCGGCGAGAGCCTGACAGGGCAGCGCAAGGCGAGTGGCAAATGCCGGCGAAGGTGGCCCGCAACGAGTCGCGCCACGCAACCATGCCGGAGGTGGAGGCGTCATGGCCGACGTGGTCCGACACTGGCATGAGCACGGCCATATCATCGACCACCACGACCACCACGACATCCAGCAGCACCGCTACATCGTCCACCACGAGCACTAACAAGCCAGCCAGGAAAGGGGCGCAGGAAAAGCACAAGCCCGCTCCAAACGCAAGGAAAGCCAGACCGCAAAAGCCGGCACAGCAATGGTTTGCGCTGCTTGAAAACAAGGGGGGCATCGACTTGAAGCGGCTGCAGGACCTGGCTCGCAGCCAGCCCGGCCTGGTGAACAAGTGCGATGAGTCCGGCCGGAATGCACTGTTCCATGCGATAGCAGCCGGCAGTGAAAAAGTGGTGGCCTGGATCATTGCGCATGAAGCCTACGTCGCCCCAGCGCAAACGGCGCGATTCGTGGAACTGCTGATGGAAGAAGTGCTTCTCTACAGCCCGGCGTTCGGCGCAGCGCTCAGGCGCTTCCTGGGAGCGCAATCGACGGCAGTCAAGGAAGAACTGCATGCTCACTTTGCACGCAAGCCACCGGTCATGAAGGGCGTTGAGGAGATTCTGGCGGAGCTCGGTCTGATCAGGTCAAAACAGCTTGCAGCAAATGACAGACCCGCTGCCGGGTCCCTGCAACAAAGCATGCCCGACGCGTTGGTCAGGCTGGGGGAGCAAGCGATTTCCTCGCAATTGCGGAAGGCCGAGAAGGGCAATGCTCATGACCAGTTCAAATGGGGCTACGCCTTCCAGCATGGCATAGGCGTGGCAAAGGATGAAAAGGAGGCGGTCCGCTGGTATCGACTGGCCGCCGGGCAGGGCCTTGCCGACGCTATATACGGCCTTGGCAACTGCTACGAAAAAGGCATGGGCGTTGCGAAGGACGAGAAGGAGGCAGTCCGCTGGTATCAGGAGGCAGCCCAGCAGGGCTCTGCCGACGCTATATACAGCCTTGGCAACTGTTATCAACACGGCATAGGTATAGCGAAGGACCAGGGAGAGGCGGTCCGCTGGTATCAAAAGGTGGCAGAACGTGGCAATGATGCCGCTCAATTTGCTTTGGGTATCTGTTATGAACAGGGCATGGGCGTGGCGAAAGACGAGAAGGAGTCGGTCCGCTGGTTTCAAAAGGCGGCTCAGCAAGGCAATCCTGGCGCCGAAAACAGCCTCGCCTACTGTTATCAGCAGGGCATGGGCGTGCCGAAAGACGAGCAGGAAGCGGTCCGCTGGTATCGACGGTCGGCCGATCAGGGTGATGGTGCCGCCCAATTCAACCTGGGTCGCTGTTTCGAACAAGGCATAGGCGTAGCAAGGGACGAGAAGGAGGCCGTCCGCTGGTATCAAAGGGCGGCCGACCAGGGCCTTGCTGCTGCCGAAACCAACCTCGGCAACTGTTATCACCAAGGAACAGGCGTGGAGAGGGACGTGGAGGAGGCAGTCCATTGGTATCGAAAGGCGGCCGACCAGGGCTTTGCCATTGCCGAACACAGCCTCGGCTGCTGTTATCAACAAGGTATTGGCGTGACGAAGGACGCGAAGGAGGCGATCCTCTGGTATCAGAAGGCGGCCCTGCATGGCCATGCCGACGCCCAATACAACTTCGGTGTCTATTGTCAATATGCCGAAGACGCGAACAAGAGCGACACGGCGGCGGTCTACTGGTACTGGCAGGCGGCCGACCAAGGACATCGTGTTGCCCAGTACTACCTGGCACTCTGTTATTTCCAAGGGGTGGGTGCTGCAAAAGATCCGCAGGAATCGATTCGCTGGCTCCGCAGGGCAGCCGGACAAGGTCATGCCGATGCCCAGGCGTTATTGAAGAAGTTGCTCGCTGTGCTACCAGCCACTGGCGGCGGCGAGGTCTTGTGAACATGGCACTTCGCGTCGATCCTCCATAACGCAATCCGCCGAGCCTGCGCTCGTCCCGCCTGCATTTCACATCACGTCTTGCGCGCCCGGGACTTCCTCGCCACCGCGTGCCGCGCCGCCGTCCTGGCCGCTGCCCGTGCCGGCGCCGGCGGCGGTTCCCGGCGCTCGCGCCCGGGTTGCAGCAC
>CAUQYP010000233.1:0-7431 GCA_963522035.1 uncultured Noviherbaspirillum sp.
TCCCTGGCGACGCGTCGCCGTCTAACGGGGATCCACGTCAAAGGCAACGTCAAAAACAACGGCAACGGCAACGGCAACGGCAACGACAACGGCAACGGCAACGGCAACTGTCGCTGCGCGGGCAACGGCCACGGCAACGGCAACCGCAACCGCAACTGTCGCTGCGCGGGGCTTAATGCAACGGCAACTGTCGCTGCGCGGAAGCGGCGCTTCTGGTGCGAGCCAGCATGAAAATACTCTGGCGCGACCGTCCGCGCCCGTGGACGCCAGCCATGCCATTGCCGCCCGGACTGCTAGAATTACCCTTTTCGCCGGTCGTCCTTCTTTCCCTTACCGAACGCATTTCCCTATGAGCCAGCCACAGCCGCGCAAGCTATTCGTCACCACCGCCCTGCCCTACGCCAACGGCGCATTCCATATCGGCCACATCATGGAATACATCCAGGCCGACATCTGGGTGCGGTTCCAGCGCATGCAGGGCCACGAGGTCAATTTCGTCGGCGCCGACGACGCCCATGGCGCGCCCATCATGATCGCGGCGGAAAAGGCGAATGTCACGCCGCAAGAGTTTGTCGCCGGCATCGCCGCCGGCCGCAAGCAATACCTGGACGGCTTCCATATCGCCTTCGACAACTGGCATTCGACCGACGGCCCGGAAAACCACCAGCTGTCGCAGGATATCTACAGGAAGCTGCGCGACGACGCCAAACTGATTTCGGTCAAGACCGTCGAGCAGTTCTTCGACCCGGTCAAGGCCATGTTCCTGCCGGACCGCTATATCAAGGGCGAATGCCCGAAATGCCATGCGAAGGACCAGTACGGCGACTCGTGCGAAGTGTGCGGCGCGGTTTACGCGGCAACCGAGCTGATCAACCCTTATTCGACGCTGACGGGCGCGACGCCGGTGATGAAAAGCTCGGAGCATTATTTCTTCCGGCTGTCCGACCCGAAATGCCGCGACTTCCTGCGCGGCTGGGCGCTGGACGACAAGCGCCTGCAGCCGGAAGTCGCCAACAAGGCGCGCGAGTGGCTGGAAGGCGACGACGGCCTGGGCGACTGGGACATCAGCCGCGACGCGCCCTACTTCGGCATCGAGATACCGGACGCGCCAGGCAAGTACTTCTATGTCTGGCTGGACGCGCCGATCGGCTACCTGGCATCGCTGAAGAACTACTTCAACAAGACCGGCCGCGACTACGACGCCTTCATGGCCGACCCGGCGACCGAGCAGTACCACTTCATCGGCAAGGACATCACCTACTTCCACACGCTGTTCTGGCCGGCGATGCTGCATTTCGCCGGCCTGAAGGTGCCCAACAACGTGTTCGTGCACGGCTTCATCACGGTCAGCGGCGAGAAGATGTCGAAGTCGCGCGGCACCGGCATCTCGCCGCTGCGCTACCTGGAAGTCGGCATGAACCCGGAGTGGCTGCGCTACTACATCGCGGCCAAGCTGTCGGCCAAGGTGGAAGACGTGGACTTCAACCCGGAAGACTTCATCGCCCGTGTCAACAGCGACCTGATCGGCAAGTACGTCAATATCGCCAGCCGCGCCGCCGGCTTCATCAGCAAGAAGTTCGACGGCGTGCTTGCCACCGCCTGGGCCACCGACGCCGACCCGTTCCTGAAGCGGCTGCGCGATGCCGGCCCGGCGATAGAAGCGCTGTACGAAGGCCGCGAATACGGCAAGGCGCTGCGCGCGGTGATGGACGAGGCCGACGCGGTGAATGCGTATGTCGACGCCAACAAGCCCTGGGAATTGGCGAAGAAGCCGGAGCAGGCAGCGCTGCTGCAGGAAGTCTGCAGCCGGCTGATCGAGGCGTTCCGCATCCTCACCATCTACCTGAAGCCGGTGCTGCCGGAGGTGGCGCGCCAGGTCGAGGCGCTGCTCAATGTCGCACCGATGCAATGGAACGATGCCGGCACGGCGCTGCCCGACGGCCACCGCATCAATACCTATGCGCACCTGATGACCAGGGTAGAGCCGAAAATGCTGGACGCGCTGTTCGATGCGCCGGCGCCTGCCGCTGCCGCTGCCGCTGCCGCAGCCCCTGCCGCAGCGGCTCCGGCCGGCATCGAGCCGCTTGCCGCCGAGATCGGCATCGCCGACTTCGCCAGGGTCGACCTGCGCATCGCCCGCATCGTCGAATGCGCCGCGGTGGAAGGCTCGGACAAGCTGCTGCGCCTGACGCTGGACGCCGGCGAAGGCCGGATGCGCAATGTGTTTTCCGGCATCAAGTCGTCCTACCAACCCGAAGACCTGGTCGGCAAGCTGACCGTGCTGGTGGCCAACCTGGCGCCGCGCAAGATGAAGTTCGGCATCTCGGAAGGCATGGTGCTGGCCGCCTCCGCCGCCGATGAAAAGGCCAATCCGGGCATCTATATCCTTAACCCGTGGCCGGGCGCCGAACCCGGCATGCGCATCAGCTGACGCGATGGATGTCCTGTTGCAGGATGCCGGCCTGGCCGATGCGGCGCTGATTGCGCGGCTCACGCGCGACGCCTGGAGCGGCCGGGTCGCCGCCGGCTCCACCGGCCACCGGGAAAGCGCGGAACGGGTCGCCGCCGACCTGCAGGCCGGCGGCGGTTTCATCCTGCTGGTCGACGATGCGCCGGCCGGCTCGGTGCGCTGGCTGCCGGCCGACGGCGAAAGCGCGGTCTGGGAAATCGTCCGCATGGGCATCCTGCCGGCCTGGCGCGGACGGCAATTGTCGGAGCACCTGCTCGAAGCCATCATCCACCAGGCGCAGGAAGCCGATATTGCCGAACTGCGGCTTGCGGTGCGCCACGACCAGCCGCGCCTGCTCGACCTGTATGCGGCCTACGGTTTCGAACTGGCGCCCGAGCTGGAATATTCGCGGGCCAACCCGGCCGAATCCGCGCCGACCATGATGCGGCGCTTCCTCAAACGCTGATCTGACGCAGGCCAAGACGGCATGCAAATGGCGGATTGCGCGCCGCAAACAGGTGCAGAATGCGCAGGCAAGCAATCACGAAAGGCCCCGATGCCTGCTTTCCGCCTGCGCTTCCGTCCACGGTTGCTGGACGAACTGCGCACCTATGACGCAAGCCGTTTCGGCCGCGACCTCGGCGCCGGCATCACGGTCGCCGTCGTCGCGCTGCCGCTGGCCATGGCCTTTGCCATTGCGTCGGGCGCGACGCCGCAGGCCGGCATCATGACTGCCATCATCGCCGGCCTGCTCATCTCGCTGCTGGGCGGCTCCCGGGTGCAGATAGGCGGGCCGGCCGGCGCCTTCATCGTCATCATCTACGGCATCATCGAAAAGTACGGCCTGGCCAACCTGCTGGTTGCCACGATGTTCGCCGGCATCATGCTGCTGGCCATGGGCGCGCTGAAGCTGGGCTCGGTGATCCGCTACATGCCGGTCGCCATCGTAGTCGGCTTCACCAACGGCATCGCGGTGCTGATCGCGCTTTCCCAGCTCAAGGATTTCTTCGGACTCGACATCAGCCGCATGCCGGGCGACTTCTTCGGCCAGGTCGGCATGCTGGCGCGGCATGCCGGCAGCGCCGATCCGGTGACGCTGGCCCTGGGCCTGGCGTCGCTCGCCGTCGTCTTCCTGTGGCCGCGCCTGTTTGCAGGCCGGCATGGCGAGCGCTTTCATGGCCAGGCATGGTTCCGGCTGCTGCGCGCGCTGCCGGGCAGCATCATCGTGCTGGTCGCCGCCACCGCCGCGACGGTGCTGATGCAGCTCGATGTCGCCACCATAGGCAGCCGCTTCGGCGGCATACCGCAAGCGCTGCCGGCGCCGGCCGTGCCGGCAATTTCGCTCGCGCTGCTGCGCGATCTGTTCGCGCCGGCGCTGACGATCGCCCTGCTCGGCGCGATCGAGTCGCTGCTGTGCGCGAAGGTGGCGGACAACCTGATCGGCGACAGGCACGACCCCAACCAGGAGCTGATGGCCCAGGGCATCGCCAACATGATCGTGCCCTTCTTCGGCGGCCTGCCGGCCACCGGCACCATTGCCCGCACCGTCATCAACATCCGTTCCGGCGCCTCGTCGCCGGTGGCCGGCATCATCCATGCGGCCACGCTGCTGGTCATCATGCTGGCTGCCGCGCCGCTGGCGCGCCACGTGCCGCTGGCGGCGCTGGCGGCCATCCTGCTGTATGTCGCCTACAACATGTTCGAGTGGCATTCGCTGCCGCGCATGATGCGCCTGACGCTGCCCTACCGCGTGCTGCTGCTGGCGACCTTTGCGCTGACCGTGGCGGTCGACCTGACGGTGGCGGTGGAGGTCGGGCTGGTGCTGGCCTGCGTCTTCTTCATCTACCGCATTTCCAGCCTGACGACGATAGAGCCGGTGCGGCCGCAGTTGCTGCCGTCGTCGCTGCCGCCCGGGGTCGAAGCCTACGCCATCTTCGGCTCGCTGTTCTTCGGGGCGGTGGGCAAGCTCGAAGCGCTATTGGGCCCGGACCGGCCGCCGCCGCGGGTGCTGGTGCTGGAACTGCACAAGCTGATCAACCTCGACGTCACCTGCGTTGAAGCGCTGGAGCAGATCCACGGCACGCTGCTGCGGCACCACGGCCGGCTGATCGTGTGCGGCGCCAACCACCAGCCGCGCGCCATGATGGAGCGCAGCGGCTTCCTCGACCGGCTGGGCCGGGAAAACTGCGTGCGCGACCTGCATGCGGCGCTGGCGCTGATACGGCACGACGCGCTTGCCGCGTGACCCGGGGTCAGCCCAGGGGCCAGCCCGAGTTCAGCCTGATACGGTGGGGTCGGGCGACGACGACGTCTGCGTGACCCGGCCGCTAGTCTTGTCAAAATGCACGTTGAAGAAGCGCGGCGTATTGGTCGGGTCGAGATAGCGCCAGTCCCAGACTTCCTCGTTCTTCAGCCGGTACTCGGCGACGCTCTTCGGCCGCCCGAGCATGTGCCGCACCTCGTCGCGGCTCATCCCGGGCCGGATCTTGCCGAACGTGGCCTCGGACAGCACCTGGCGATAATCCACCAGCTTGCCGTCGCGGTCGATGTCGAACATCCAGGTCCGCGCGCCGGCCGGCCCTTTCGGGTATTCCAGCGTGCGCGCGCCGTTTTCCTGTTCCCATACCGTGTCGGGCTGGCCCATCACGCCGCGCACGTCCGACTCGGTGGAAACCCCTTTCGCCAGTTTATCCAGGCCGAACTCCTGTATCGGGTTGCCGTTGCGGTCGCAGGCGCCGAGGGCAAGCACGCAGGCCAGCGCAAACGCTGCTGCAAGTGGTCGTTTCATGCATTCTCCTTTGCCGGAAGCAAGAGCAAGTCAGGGTAGAATAGCGCCTGTCTTTACCCCATACATTGTCCAAAACGCCATGAAACTGAGCAAGCAGAAGCAAGGTTACCAGTCGGAGCTGACCGAATTCCTTTCGACCCTCAAGGCTGGCAATCCCCAGCTCGAGGCCGAGCAGCGCGCCGGCCGCGCCCGCCTCTGGGACAAGGCCAGCGTCGACCTCGACACCCAGGAGCGGCTGAAGGCGTCCCGCGTCAGCCAGAAACCCTACGTCTACCAGAACAGCTGACTTGCAGGGCACTGGCGTGAGCAGCGATCTTGCCGCCGGCACCGCTACAGCGGCAACCGCTGTAGCGGAAAACCAAGCCGCCAGTCCGGCAGCGCCTGCCCGCCTCTACGGCGAGCCGCTGCTGAAGATGCCCAACGATCTTTACATCCCGCCCGACGCGCTCGAGATCTTCCTCGACGCATTCGAAGGCCCGCTCGACCTGCTGCTCTACCTGATCCGCCGGCAGAACTTCAACATCCTCGACATACCGATGGCGCAGGTCACGCGCCAGTACCTGCACTACATCGAGCAGGTGCGGCTGCATAACCTGGAGCTGGCCGCCGAGTACCTGCTGATGGCGGCCATGCTCATCGAGATCAAGTCGCGCATGCTGCTGCCGGTCAGGCGCGCCGACGACGACGAGGCGGCCGACCCGCGCGCCGAACTCGTGCGGCGGCTGCTGGAATACGAGCAAATGAAACTGGCCGCGCGCCAGATCGACGCGCTGCCGCAGCTGGGACGCGACACGCTGGCGGCACAGATCCATATCGAGCAGAGCGTGGTCTTGCGCTGGCCCGAGGTCAATGCGGCCGACCTGCAGGCCGCCTGGTCCGACCTGATCAAGCGCGCGAAGCTGGTCGCGCATCACACCATCGGGCGCGAGGCGCTGTCGGTGCGCGCGCATATGACCGGCATCCTGCGGCGCCTGCAGTCGGCCCGCTTCGTCGAGTTTTCCGATCTGTTCGACCCTGGCCTCGGCGTGCCGGTCGTGGTGGTGAACTTCATCGCGCTGCTCGAGCTGGCCAAGGAAACCCTGATCGAGATCACCCAGGCCGAGGCCTACGCGCCCATCTATGTCCGGCTATCCTATACACCGAGCTGAGCGCCGGTCAACTTTGGCTACGCAACGCGTGGCGTCCCAACCTGAAGGCCATCATGAAAATCATTTCCTCCATCGATGAACTGCGCGACCAGCTGCGCGGCCAGCTGCGCACCGTGTTCGTGCCGACCATGGGCAACCTGCATGAAGGCCACCTGTCGCTGATGCGCCTGGCGCGCAAGCATGGCGACCCGATCGTCGCTTCCATCTTCGTCAACCGGCTGCAGTTCGGCCCCAACGAGGACTTCGACAAATACCCGCGCACCTTTCATGCCGACGTCGAGAAGCTGGAAAAGGAAGGTGTGTACGTGCTGTTCGCGCCGACGGAAAAAGACCTGTACCCGGAACCGCAGCAGTTCCGCGTCAACCCGCCGAACGACCTGGGCGGCATCCTGGAAGGCGAGTTCCGGCCCGGCTTCTTCACCGGCGTGACGACGGTGGTGCTGAAGCTGTTTTCGTGCGTGCAGCCGAGAAGCGCCGTGTTCGGCAAGAAGGACTACCAGCAGCTGATGATGGTGCGAAACATGTGCCGCCAGTTTGCCCTGCCCACCGAGATCATCGCCGCCGAGACCTACCGCGCCGACGACGGCCTGGCGCTTTCGTCCCGCAACATGTACCTGTCCGAACAGGAACGGGCCGAGGCGCCTGCGCTGTACCGCACGCTCAACGAAGTCGCCGAGCTGGCGCGCGGGGGCCAGCCGGACATCTTCACCGTGGAGCGCGACGCCATGGCCAGGCTGGCGGCGCGCGGCTGGAAGCCGGACTACATCTCGATCCGGAAGCGCATCGACCTGCAGCCGCCGTCGGCTGGCGACATTGCGCAGGGGGAGCCGATGGTGGTGTTGGCGGCGGCCAAGCTGGGCGTGACGCGGCTGATCGATAATCTCGAAGTTTAGAGTGGCGTAAGCGCAGCAAGCTGGAGGGCGTAACGTGCGGAGGCGCGTTACGCCTTTTTTGTCTGCGGTTTGTTGTGGGACTGGAGCAGTTTCGTGCTGACTTGCCCAAGCCGGCCTGTAAGCGATATTGCTTGCTGCGCGCAGCGACAGTTG
>CAUQYP010000234.1:0-7410 GCA_963522035.1 uncultured Noviherbaspirillum sp.
TCCGATTTCGGCACCAGCGACGTGGCGTCATCAACGGGGGCCCACGTCAAAGGCAACGTCAAAAGCAACGTCAAAAGCAACGTCAAAAGCAACGGCAACTGTCGCTGCGCGGAGCGTGCCAATGTCGCACCGCATACCGCGAACGCGACGGCATTCGGCGTAACGCGTTAACGCCTGCTGCCGGCTATGAATCCTGCAAGGATGCCCTCCTCAGGCCACTCGCCCCGGCTTGCCGCGCACGCCACGCACCGGCTGCCGCTGCACAGCCGCGCCAGGGCGCGGCTTGTTCTGGCCGAACTTGCGGGCCAGCTTGTCCGGACCGGGCGTCTCGCGCTTGCGCTCGATAGCCTGCAACGCCGGCGTCGTCGCGCCGCGCGGCACCAGGTGCTGCGGCCCGTTGCCGATCAGGTCCGAACGTCCCATCCGGTGCAGGCCCTCGCGCAGGATGTCCCAGTTGGCCGGGTCGTGATAGCGCAGGAAAGCCTTGTGCAGCTTGCGCACCTTGCCCGCCCGCACCGTCTCGACGATCTCCGATTCGTCGGTCACCTTGTGCAGCGGATTCTTGCGGGTGTGGTACATCGCGGTCGCCAGCGCCATCGGCGTGGGCAGGAAGGTCTGCACCTGGTCGAGCCGGAAGTCGTTCTGCTTCAACCACAGCGCCAGGTTCAGCATGTCTTCATCGGTGGTGCCAGGGTGGGCCGCGATGAAGTAGGGGATCAGGTACTGCTCCTTGCCGGCTTCCTTTGAAAACCGTTCGAACATTTCCTTGAACGCATGATAGGCGCCCATGCCGGGCTTCATCATTTTGGACAAAGGTCCGGTTTCCGAATGCTCGGGTGCGATCTTCAGCAGTCCGCCGACGTGATGCGTGACCAGTTCCTTCACGTACTCCGGTGAACGCACCGCCAGGTCGTAGCGCAGGCCGGAACTGACCAATATCTTCTTCACGCCGGGAATCGCGCGGGCCTTCCGGTACAGCTGGATCAGCTTCGAATGGTCAGTGCCGAGGTTCGAACAAATGGTCGGGTAGACGCAGGACAGCCTGCGGCATGATTCCTCGATGGCCTTGTCCTTGCAGGCCAGCCGGTACATGTTGGCGGTCGGCCCGCCGAGGTCGGAAATGGTGCCGGTAAAACCCTTGGTCTTGTCGCGGATCAGTTCGATCTCGCGCAGGATGGACGGCTCGGAGCGGCTCTGGATGATGCGGCCTTCGTGCTCGGTGATCGAGCAGAACGTGCAGCCGCCGAAGCAGCCGCGCATGATGTTGACCGAAAAGCGGATCATTTCCCAGGCCGGGATGCGGGCCTTGCCGTAGCGCGGATGCGGCGCGCGGGCGTAAGGCATGTCGAACACGAAGTCCATTTCATCCATCGCCAGTGGCAGCGGCGGCGGATTGAGCCAGACGTCGCGCTCGCCATGCTGCTGCACCAGCGCGCGGGCATTGCCAGGGTTGGACTCGAGGTGGAACACGCGCGACGCATGCGCATACATGACCGCATCGTCCTTGACCTGCTCGAACGACGGCAGGCGCACCACGGTGCGGTTGCGCACTTCCTTCAGCGCGGCCATGCGTTCCTCGCGCGACAGGATCAGCACCGGCTTCGGTGCATCGGGCGCGGCCTCGGTCTTGCAGGACGCGTCTTCCTTCGACTTCATTTCGTACGGGTCTGGATGCGGCTCGATGCGGCCCGGCGTGTCGATGCGGGTCGAGTTGGCCTCGCTCCAGTCCGGGGCCGGCTTCCAGCCGTGCGGCGCCATGAAAGCCGTGCCGCGCAGGTCGCGGATCGAACGGATCGGCTCGCCGGCGGCCACGCGATGCGTCAGCGCGATCAGCGCGCGTTCGGCATTGCCGAAAATAAGGATGTCGGCCTTGGAGTCCGGCAGCACCGAGCGCTTGACCTTGTCCGACCAGTAATCGTAATGCGCGATCCGGCGCAGGCTGGCCTCGATGCTGCCGATCACCACGTTCACTTCCGGGTAGGCTTCCCGTACCCGCTGCGCATACACCACCACCGCCCGGTCCGGCCGCTTGTCCGGCGCACCGTTCGGCGTGTACGCATCCTCGGAACGGATCTTGCGGTCCGAGGTATAGCGGTTGATCATCGAATCCATATTGCCGGCGGTGATGCCGAAATACAGGTTCGGCCGGCCCAGCGAGCGGAAGTCGTCGACCGACAGCCAGTTCGGCTGGGTCAGGATGCCGACCCGGAAACCCTGCGCTTCCAGCAGCCGTCCCACCAGCGCCATGCCGAAGCTGGGGTGGTCGATGTACGCATCGCCCGTCACCAGGATGACGTCGCAGGTATCCCAGCCCAGCACGTCCATCTCGGCCCGCGTGGTCGGCAGGAAAGGCGCCGGCTTGGTGTAGTCGGAACGATAACGCGGATACGAACGGATGTTTTTCGGTGCTTCCATGGGGGCCAGAGGTAAGGCGCATGCGCCGCGAACGCGGACAGGCGTGGTGAAAATTCGGGGAAGGCGAGAGTATGACAGCTTTGGCGCAAGCTGGCCGGCTGGCGCTCAAAAACCGGGGCATTGGCGACAGGCAAGCGCATCTGCGGTATCGATCGCACCCGCAAACACCGCTATACTCGGCGCCTGTACCGTCTTCGCCCAGCTTTCATGTCAGAACACGATTTCCTCAGTGCCGGCGATGCCGAGCAACTGGCCAGGCGCCTGGAACGCCATCCTGCCTACCGCATCCTGCGCCGCTTGCCGGAACGTGCGTGTTTCGCCGAGCCCGATGGCCGGCCGCTTGCGCGCGGTGCGGTGGTCGATACCGAGACGACCGGGCTTAGCCTCGAAACGGATTCGATCATCGAGTTCGCAATGGTGGTGTTCGAATACTGCAGGGAAAGCGGGCAGGTTTTTCGCATCCTGGACATTTTCGACCAGCTGGAAGATCCGGGCGTACCGATACCGCCGGCGTCGACTGCAGTGCATGGCATTACCGACGACATGGTGGCCGGCAAGCGGATCGACGATGCCCAGGTGGCGGAACTGGTGCAGGGCCTGGATGTGGTGATCGCCCATAACGCCCGGTTCGACCGGCCGTTCCTGGAGGAGCGGCTACCTATTTTCCGTTCGCTACCCTGGGCCTGCTCGCTGCAGCAGGTAGGCTGGTCGGAAGAGCAGATGTCGTCCGCCAAACTCGAGTACCTGGCTTACCGGATGGGGTTTTTCTACGATGCGCACCGGGCGCAGACGGACTGCCTGGCCTTGCTGGAATTACTCCAGATGCCCTTGCCGGTGTCCGGCCGGCTGGCGCTGGCCTGTTTGCTGGAAAAGCTGCAGGACAAGGACTACCGGGTGTATGCGGTGAAAGCGCCGTACGACAGCAAGGATTTGCTGAAGGCCCGCACTTACCGCTGGGACCCGGAACGACGCTGCTGGCATCGCACGCTGAGCGGAGACCTGATGCCCGCCGAAATCGCCTGGCTCAAGACCCATGTGTATGGTGGCCGGCCTGCCAGCCTGGATTTCGAGACGATGGATGCGCATTGCCGCTTTTCCATGCGCCTGGGCAAGGTATTCAGTCGGGAAATCTGATCCTGTCGTCTACTTGGGCTGGCCGCCCGGCTTTTCGATCGGCTCTGGCGTGGAATGATTGTTGACCTGGCCGGGCATCGGCATCGCGGTCGATTCCTGCTGCTGGTCCAGGGTCTTGGGACTGGCTTGTGACGGGCTGGCCGAATCCGGAATTGTCGCGGCCACGGTAGGCGACTGCGGCGTCATTGCGGCGTCCTGCTTCGGCAGTTCCGCCGGCGGCACGGCAACCGACTCGCCTTTGCTTTCAACTGTTGCAGCCCCAGGCTGGGAGACAGCGGCAGGCGTGGCTACCGTGTCGTTGCGTCCGCAAGCGGGAAGGGTGGCAACGGCGCCCAGGATCAGGCAGGCAGCCAGCGCCTGGCTTGTTTTTATCATTTTTGCTCCCGTAGTTGCGGGCCGGCGCAAGGCCGTGCTGGTAATTTCGATAACGTGCTTATGCTGGCGGACCTGTTGGTCCGCCAGCCCATGCGCCTGGAGTTTAACGGCGCAGGATACGGCTCAGGATGTAACCGGCGCCGGCAGCGATTGCCAGTGCGGTCATCGGCTTCTCACGGACACGCACGCGCGTGTCGGCAATCACCTGGTCCTGCAGGTCTTTCATTTGCGACGCCTTTTCAGACATCCGCGTCGCGGCTTGCGAAGCGGCGGTCGACATCTTGTCGACGGCCATGTGCGCGGTGCCGGACAGTTTCTCGACGGTTGGGCGAGCGGCCTCGGCTGCCTTGTCTATCGTATCGGCCGCCTTGTCGATGGTGTCGTGCGCGGTAACCTTGACCTGGTCGACCGTTTCCTTGGCCGAGTCTTTCATCTGGTTCATCGAGCCGCTCATCGAACCCGGGGCCGGGGTAGTGCTGCCGGTGCTGCCCGTTGTCCCGCTGCCCAGCGTCGAAGCGCTCTTGCTTGCGGTAGGCGCTGGCGCGGTTGCCGCGCTGCTGCCCATCGAGCCGCTGCTGCCAGTGGAACCGCTGCTGTTCTTCGTGTCGTTGCCTGACGAAGCGCTGCCCGTGGAGCTGCTGCCCATGTTGCCGCCGGTCGAGCCGCTACCGGAAGACGAGCTTCCCATATTGCTGCTGCCGGTCGTGCCGCTACCCGTGGTGCCGGTGCCTGTTGTGCTGGTGCCCATGTTGCCGCTGCCCTTGGCTGCGCTGCCCATGTTGCCGCCAGTGGAACTGCTGCCCGTGGTGCTGGAAGTCGGACCGGTGCTGCTACCTGGCATGTTTTTGCTTGTATCCACCATGATGATTTCCTTTAAAAAGTCGACGATCAAGCATCCGTAATGGATGCGCATTCAAGGCGAGCCGGCTGGACCAGCCGCGGACCTCTTCTGGACAAGCCGGTGAGAAGGCTCGCCACATGTTAAAAAGAAGATAAAACATTTACCTGTCCGGATTCGGTTCGCTACCGAACACAATAAGGACGTTTATTAAAATGGCAAGCCGGCTAGCCCGAATTCGGCGCTTATCCTGTGCGAGGTTTGCGTCTGCGCAGTCCTGGCTCGCTCGTGATCGGCCGAATGATTTGCGGTAACCTGTGGCCGGGACAGGACCGATACCAACAACAATCAAGGAGCACACGGATGCAGACCGAGCAGCAAACGCCCCTCTGGACACCATCGCCACAACGGATTGCCGCAAGCCGGATGCAGGATTACCTGCAGTGGCTGGCGCGGGAGAGGAATCTGGCCTTTTCCAGCTACGAAGCCTGCTGGGAATGGTCGGTCGCCAACGTGGAGGATTTCTGGGAATCGATCTGGCAGTACTTCGAACTGAAAAGTTCGGCGCCGTACAGCCAGGTACTGGACCGGCACACGATGCCTGGCGCCGCCTGGTTCGCCGGCGCCAGGCTCAACTTTGCCGAGCAGGTGTTCCGGTTTCATGACGATGCGGAGGGCGCGGCAAGGCCGGCCATCATTGCGCGTTCCGAGCTGCGCGGCCTGACCCGGCTGTCGTGGGGCGATTTGCGCGAACAGATCCGCGCGGTGGCCAATACGCTGCGCGCGCTGGGCATCGGCCCCGGCGACCGTGTCGTTGCCTACCTCCCCAACATCCCCGAGACTGCGGTCGCCTTCCTCGCCTGCGCCAGCATCGGCGCGATCTGGTCCAGCTGTTCGCCCGACATGGGCCATGCCAGCGTGCTCGACCGCTTCCGCCAGATCGACCCGAAACTGCTGCTGGCGGTCGACGGCTACCGCTACGGCGGCCGCGACTTCGACCGCATGGACGTGGTGCGCACGATGCGACAGGCGCTGCCGACGCTGCAGCACACGGTCATCCTGCCTTACCTGGACGCCGGCGCCAGCCTGGACGGCGCGCTGACATGGCAGGCGCTGCTCGACCATCCGGCGGCCGGCGCGCAGCCGATGCGCTTCGAACAGCTGCCGTTCGACCACCCGCTGTGGATACTGTATTCGTCGGGCACCACCGGCATGCCCAAGCCCATCGTCCATGGCCACGGCGGCGCGCTGATCGAAAACATGAAGGGGCATGCGCTGCAGCTGGACCTGGGGCCGGAAGACCACTTCCTGTGGTTCTCCACCACCGGCTGGATCATGTGGAACTCGCAGGTGATGGGCCTGCTGGTCGGCGCCACCATCTGCATCTACGACGGCAACCCGGGCTATCCCGACCTCGGCACACTATGGCGCTTTGCCGGCGAGACCCGCATGACCTTCTTCGGCGCCGGCGCCGCGTATTTCGGCAACTGCATGAAGGCCGGCATCGAGCCGGCGCAACTGGCCGACCTGTCGGCGCTGCGCTCGGTCGGCGCCACCGGTTCGCCGCTGTCGGTCGACGGCTATGAATGGATCTACCGCCATGTGAAGGACGACCTGCTGCTGGCGGCCATCAGCGGCGGCACCGACATCGCGGCAGCCTTCGTCGGCGCCTGCCCGGTGCTGCCGGTCTATGCCGGGGAAATGCAGGCGCGCGGGCTGGGCATCGCGGTCTATGCGCTGGACGACGAGGGCAACAAGTTGCAGGACGAAGTCGGCGAGCTGGTGGTGACCGAGCCGATGCCATCGATGCCGCTGTATTTCTGGAACGACGCCGGCAACAAGCGCTATCTCGAAAGCTACTTCGAGACCTATCCCGGCCTCTGGCGGCACGGCGACTGGCTGCGCATCACGCCGCGCGGCGGCGCCATCATCTACGGCCGCTCCGACACCACCATCAACCGCCACGGCATACGGATGGGCACGGCGGAAATCTACCGGGTGGTCGAGGAATTGCCGGAGGTGCTGGACAGCCTGGTGGTCGACCTGGAATACCTGGGCCGCGAGTCCTGGATGCCGTTGTTCGTGGTGCTGCGCGACGGCGTCACACTGGACGACGCGCTCGAGCAGCGCATTTGCGAGAAAATCCGCAGCGCGCTGTCGGCCCGGCACGTGCCCAACGCGATTTTCCAGGTGCAGCAGGTGCCGCGCACGCTGACCGGCAAGAAGATGGAGCTGCCGGTGAAGAAGCTGTTCCTCGGCATGCCGGTCGAGCAGGTCGCCAACCGCGACGCGATGGCGAATCCGGAAAGCCTGAACTACTACATGGCGCTGGCGGCGCAGCGGGCGGCGTAGGCCGGCCCGGGTCCCTTGCCGCCCGCGATTTACGTCTAACACCAACCCCAGGTAATAACGCCCCAGGAAACTTCGTAGGGTGTAATAAGCGCCAGCGCATTACACCATGGTTGGTAAACAAGCACCGCCCGTAAGCGACGAATGGTGTAATGCCCTCCGGTTATTACACCCTACGAGTCCTGCTGCGCGCAGCGACCGTTGCTGTTGCTTGTAGCTCCGCGCAGCGACAGTTGCTGTTGCTGTTGACGCTGCCTTTGACGTGGATCCCCGTTAGACGGCGACGCGTCGCCAGGGAC
>CAUQYP010000235.1:0-7388 GCA_963522035.1 uncultured Noviherbaspirillum sp.
AACACCCGGCTACTCCCCACGGCAGTGAGCGATTAAACGTTTCACCCGTCCGGCACGCGCTGCAATGGCGCCTTGCGTTTTGCAACCGGCAATGCCACGGCAAAGGCAGCTTCGCAGCTAAGCCCGGCTGGCGGATGAAGCAATACTGATGTCCTGCCGGACGACCAAGCCGGGTCTCGGCCCGGCAGCCGACCTACTTCTCTTGCGTCGCCAAGAGAAGTAGGCAAGAGAAGGCGACCCCGGAGATGCCGCCCCGCTGCGCGGGGTGCCCACGCCGCTGGCACCGAAATCGGGAAGCGTCGGAAACTCGCTTCGCTCAGACAGCCGACGCTTCTTTATCCGATTTCGGCACCAGCGACGTGGCGCCATCAACGGGGACCCACGTCAAAAGCCGCGTCAAAAGCAACGACAACGACAACTGTCGCTGCGCGGACCGCCACGGCAACGTCAACGGCAACTGTCGCTGCGCGTGGCAAGCAATATTGCTTAGGCCGGCTTGGCCAAGTCAGCGTGAAACTGCTCCAGCCGTTTGCAGGCGGCGCCTGTCGATCAGCCATGGTGTAATGCGCTTCGCTTTTTACACCCTACGAGTCCAAGTGATGCATCGGCGCCATCGATTTCATCCGGCACGCCACGACCTGGAACCGGCATTACTCTCCGAGCAGCTCGGCCACCGACTGCAAACCCTCGATATGCTCGGCAATCACCTTCATCACCACGATAATTGGCACGCCCAGCAGCAGCCCCCACACGCCCCACAGCCAGCCCCAGAACAGCAGCCCGATGAAAACCGCGGCCGCGTTCATCTTGGCGATGCGTCCGGTCATCCAGGTCGTCACGAAGGTGCCGACCACGGTCGCCACGCCCAGCGAGATGCCGGCCACCAGCAAGGCCGTCGACGCCGTGCCGAACTGGAGAAACGCGGTGACGCCGGTCGAGATCGTGATCAGCAGCGGACCGAAGTAAGGGATCAGGTGCAGCAAGCCGGCTGCCGCACCCCAGGCGCCGGCATTTTCAAGCCCGATCCAGCGCAGCGCGACCCACATCATCGCGGCCAGCATCAGGTTGGTGACGAGCAGCATGAACATATAGTTCTGGATCGACGTGTTGATATCGTCGAGGATCTGCACGGTAATTTTCTTCTGGCTCAAGCGCGGTCCGGTCAGCTTGACCAGCTTGCGCTTGAACGTGTCGCCGGACAGCAGCAGGAAAAACACCAGGAACAGCACCATGGTGGTCTGGCCGATGAAGCCGACGGCGCCCAGCAGGCCGGCATTGACCAGCTCGCTGATACGCAGTTTCGGCGCTTCCGGCGCAGGCGCGGTGCGCGCCGGACGCGCGCCTGCGGCCTGGCTGGTGGCCTTCTCGATCTCCGAAGCCGCTTCCTGCATCTGCTGGATAGCCGACTTCTTGCCCTGCTGCGCGCGCGCCACGGCGGTTGAGATCTTCTGTGCCGCCTCCGGCAAGCCGTCGACGATGGACTGGAATTGCGCGCGCAGTCCATTGGCCGCGGCGGCGGCGCCGAGCGTCAGCACCAGCATGACCAGCGTGGTGCCCAGCACCCGCGGAATGCGTATGCGTTCGAGCGCACGCACCACCGGGTTGAGCGTGTAGGAGATCAATATCCCGAAGACGACCGGGATCAGGAATTTCTGGGACCACTGGAGCGCATACAGGAAGGCCACGCCTGCCAGTATGGACAGGGCCATGCCACGGGCGTCGACCGCCACGCGGGGGTTGACCATCAGCGCCGGCTCTACGCCGGGGCGCTCGACCGGAATGATGTCCGGATCCGGGTTCCGGGTTGCGGTGGGCGCCTGCGCGGCGGCTTCGACTGATTCGTTCATCTTGTTCTTTCGCGCTGGCGCGGCCGCATTCAGGGCCTAAGCCCGAGCCTGAACCGGCGCTTCCGGCCGCCCATCGGGCAGCAGGACGGCCGGCAATTCAGCGTCGGCTGATTACTTCAGGCGGATGTCGTTCTTGACAGAGGTCACGCCTTCGACCGAGCGTGCGACGGTGCCCGCCTTGGCTGCTTCTTCGCGCGTGGCGACGAAGCCGCTCAACTGCACGGTGCCTTGATAGGTCTCGACATTGATCTCGCGCGCCTTCAGGACCGGGTCGGCGATCAGCGCGGTTTTTACTTTGCCGGTGATGACCGAGTCGCCGACGTATTGTTTCGGCGTTTCGGTTTTTTCGCTCTTGGCCAGCGGGCCGGAAGTCGTGCAGCCGGCCAGTGCCAGCATGGAGGTTGCGAAAACTGCAGCTGCGATGCGTTTGGTGATAATCATGATGATTTCCTTATTGTGATGTTGCATTGCGCCCCCTCGCGAGGGCATTCATCGGTCATCCGCCGTAGCGGATCTCCCTTTACTCGCCTGCTGCGACGCTGGCACCAGCCAGCTTCCCTTGCAGAGGCCGCTGTCCCGCGATGTTCCGCGACGCAGCGTAGTAAGCCTGTCAAATGAAAAAAACGTCTAAAAACAATACGGCCTGTTTCCAGGTCCAGGCAGCCTGTGCGTCGCTGCCATGCGAAGCAGTGTCCCGCAATTCGCTGATTGCCTCAGTACGCTAACGTACATAGAAATGCCGGTTCCGCCGGCATGCTGCCCTTTTGCAACAAGCTGCCTGGGCGTACGGCAACGCACAGACGATCTGTGCTGGCAACCCTATGCTGTTTGCGACCGCATGAAAGGTCGCGGCCATGTGCAAGCACCTCATCGACATCGACCAAGCACTCAAGGAGATCATCATGAAAAACAATCAATCCGTTGCAGCCATCGTCGTCATCAGCGCAGTCATCGGCCTGTCCGGCTGTTCCGGCATGTCGACCCAGACACGCAATACCGCCATCGGCGCCGGTGTCGGCGGCGTTGCCGGTTCCGTGCTGACGAACGGCAGCACGCTGGGCACCGTGGGCGGCGCCGCGGCCGGCGGCCTGATCGGCAACCAGGTCAAGTAAGCCTGCCTGCAGCCTGCCCGGCTCACGGACCGGCCAGCAGCTTGGCGGATTCGTAGCAGGAACAGGCTGCGCCCTGCAGGCCGCCGACGTCGAGTATCTTGATGTCACCCCGGCTGTAGCTGATCAGTCCTTTTTGTTGCAGGCTGCTTGCGGCCTTGGTAATACCCACGCGCCGCACGCCGAGCGCATGCGCCAGGAACTCGTGCGTCAGGTGCAGCGCATCGGATTGCACGCGGTCCCGCATCATCAGCAGCGCCCGCGCCAGGCGCGACTCCAGCAGGTGGTAATGGCTGCAGAAGGCTGCCTGTGTCGCCTGCACCATGAGGCCATGCGCATAGTGGGAAACCGCCCGCTTCAGCGCCGCATTTTCATCCAGCAGCAGGCGGAAACGGTTTGCGCCCAGCCGCATCGCACGCCCATCGCGCCGCACCAGCGCGCGCACCGGCGATACCGCGCTCCCCATGGCCACGGCGATGCCCGCCATGCCGTCGCAGCCCACCAGACCCACTTCGAGCGACATGCGTGCATCTGCCGCAGCCAGAAGCGAAATCACGCATTCTTCGGGAAAGTAGACGTACACGATCTGCCCGCCGGGCTCGTGTAGCACCTCACCCAAGGCCAGTTCGACCGGCTCCAGCGCACTGGCTTTCAGCAAGGCCTGCACATACCTTGCAGGCAAAGCCGACAGCAGCGCATTGCTGGCGAGGGTGGGTGAAAGTACGCTCATCTGGTCTTCCAGGACGGTCTATAGGCAAGTAGATATGAAAGTAAATACGAAGGTCGATAAGAAGCGGATCGCTGATTCGACGCAATGCCATGGCTGGCAATGTTCGCTAGCGTAACCTCCTGCCTATCGGCCGTATGTACGCCAACGAACAGTGGCTTGTTGTCAAATAGTTCAGAATACTTTCAATGCGGCGTTATGCCGGATGTATTACGTTAAAAAAGGATGACCAGATGAAGAAACTATCGATTGCGATGCTAGCCGCCACGATCGGCGTCACCGGCTGCGCCGACATGAGCCCGACCCAGCGTGGCACAGCCACTGGCGCGGGTATCGGCGCGGGCCTCGGTGCCGTGCTCGGCGGCGCCACCAGCGGCGGCGGCGGAAAACGCGCGACCACGGGCGCCTTGATTGGCGGCGCGGCAGGCGCTGTCATCGGCAACGTTTGGTCGACCCGGATGGAGAACCAGCGACGGACGATGGAGCAGGCAACCCGTGGCACCGGCGTGCAGGTCACCCAGACCCAGGACAACCGGCTCAAGCTGGACATCCCTAGCGATATCTCGTTCGACACCGGGCGTGCCGATGTGAAAGGCAACTTCCGGCCTATCCTGGACCGCTTTGCGAGCGGCCTGGTGGAGAACCCGGCAGCGCAGGTCACCATCATCGGCCATACCGACAGCACCGGCGGCACGGCCTTGAACAACCAGTTGTCGATCGACCGTGCCGCCAGCACGCGCAACTACCTTGCCAGCCGTGGGGTGCCGCAGCAGCGCATCTTCATCGAAGGCCGTGGCGAGGGCGAGCCGGTCGCGTCGAATGACAACGAGGCGGGCCGTGCGCGCAACCGCCGGGTCGAGATCTATGTCGCTGAACCGCAGACGCAGGCGCAGGCGCCGCAGTACCAGCAGCCGCAGTACCAGCAGCCCCAGTACCAGCAACCCCAGTACCAGCAACCCCAGTACCAGCAACCCCAGTACCAGCAGCCGCAGTACCAGCAGCCTCGCTGACAAGCCAGCTCCAGCGGTGGTCGCGCCACGCGGGCCGCCGCCGGCACGGTTTTCCAGCCAGCCGCGTTCCGGGTGCTGCCACCGCAGCCGGCGCGGCATAATTGTGCTTGCACCGGTTTGCGGCTACTCTATGCACAACCAAGAAGCCGCCTCCCCCGCATGCAACGACATTACGCAACACCAACCGACGCGCACCGCCGCATGCGGCCCCACGCTCCTCTCCCGCCACCCGCCAGGAACCAGCCCCAATGCAGATAGCCGTTGTCGGCGGCGGCGTGGTCGGCGTCTGCACCGCGTATTTTCTGGCTGCGGCCGGACACCAGACCGTGGTGCTCGAGCGCTACAGCAATGTCGCGCTCGAAACCAGCTTCGGCAATGCGGGCCTGATGGCGCCAGCGCACGCAGCGCCGTGGGCCGCGCCGGGAATGCCGCAAAAGCTGCTGTCCTACCTGTTCAAGCCGGAGTCGCCCGCCGTGCTCAAGCCCGGCATGAGCCCGACCCTGTGGCGCTGGATGCGGCGCTGGCTGGCCGAATGCGACATCGAACGATTCCGCGTCAACAAGCTGCGCATGCAGCGCCTGGCGCTTTACAGCATCGAGCTCATGGCGGTCCTGCGCGAACAGCATGCGCTGGAATATGAACAGACGCGCGGCCTGCTGCAGCTGTTTCGCAGCCAGGGCGAGCTGGCGCTGGCGCAGCCGCTGGCGGCGCTGCTGGCCGAGTCCGGCATTGCGCACCAGCTGCTGAGTCCGGACGACGCCCGCGCCATCGAACCGGCGCTGGCAATCCACACGCCGCTCAATTCAGCGCTGTATCTTCCGGATGACCAGGCCGGCAACTGTCCGCTGTTTACCCGCCAGCTGCGCATGATCGCGCAGGACATGGGCGTAGTCTTCCACTTCGACAGCACGGTTGACGAACTGGTAGTGGACGGCCGCGGCGTCGGCTTGCGCATTGGACAGCAAAGCTTCACTGCCGACGCGGTGGTCGTCGCCGCCGGCTACGACAGTTTGCCGCTGCTGCAAAAACTGGGCATGCGCCTGCCGCTCTACCCGGTCAAGGCCTATTCCGCGTCGGTAGCCATCCGCGACTTCGACCAGTCGCCGCTGGCCTCGCTGTCCGACGAGACCTACAAGGTATCAGTCAGCCGCCTGGGCACACGGATCCGGGTCGCCGGCACCGCCGAACTGGGCTTCCCGGCGCCCGAGCTGCGCGAAGCGGCGCTGCGCACGCTGGTCAAGGTCGGCGAGGACTGGTTTCCCGGGGCGGCCAACTACAATGCCTCCACCTTCTGGAGCGGCGTCTGGCCGATGTTGCCGGACGGCGTGCCGCTGGTCGGGCCCACCAACCAGCCCGGCGTCTATGTCAACATCGGCCATGGCGCCTCCGGCTGGGCCATGGCAGCCGGCAGCGGCAAGCTGATCGCCGACATGGTCGCCGGCCGCCAGGCCGATATCGACACCGATGGACTTACTCTCTCCCGTTATGGATAAAACAGATTGCATCGTCATAGGCGCCGGCGTGGTCGGCCTGGCAGTTGCGCGCAGGATGGCGCAGGCCGGGCGCGACGTGCTGGTGCTGGAAGCGTACCCGGCCATCGGCATGGAAACCAGTTCGCGCAACAGCGAAGTGATCCACGCCGGACTTTATTACGCAAGCGGCAGCCTGAAGGCGTCGCTGTGCCTGGCGGGCCGCGAGGCCCTGTACGACTACTGCGCCGAGCGCGGCATAGGCCACCGGCGCTGCGGCAAGCTGGTGGTGGCCACCAGCGACGCCCAGCATGAGCGGCTCGCCGCGATCGCCGCACAGGCCGCGGCCAATGGCTGCGATGAAGTCACGATGATCAGCGCCGCGGACGCGCAGGCGATGGAGCCGGCGCTGCGCTGCACGGCGGCGCTGCACTCGCCGATGACCGGCATCGTCGACAGCCACGCGTACATGCTGGCGCTGCAGGGCGATGCCGAGCGCGACGGCGCGGTGTTCGCCTTCAATACCCGCGTGCTGTCCGGCAGCGCGCAGGAGGACGGCATCGTGCTGCAGGTCGGCGACGCCGCCGACCCTTACCCGCTGCACGCGCAGACCGTAATCAACTGCGCCGGCCTGTGGGCTTCGCGAATTGCGTCCAGCATCGGCGGCCTGGAGGAAGCCAGCATCCCGCGAACCTGGTTCGCCAAAGGCAACTACTACTCGCTGGCCGGACGGGCGCCGTTCTCTCGCCTGGTCTACCCGGTGCCGGAGCCGGGCGGCCTGGGCGTACACCTGACGCTGGACCTCGGCGGCCAGGCGCGGTTCGGCCCCGATGTCGAATGGCTGGACGGCGAGACGCCCGACTATTTGGTGGACCCGGCCCGCGCCGACCGCTTCTACGCCGAGATCCGGGCCTACTGGCCGGCGCTGCCCGACCATGCGCTGCAGCCCGCCTATGCCGGCATCCGCCCGAAGATCAGCCCGCCCGGCGCCCCTGCGGCGGACTTCCTGTTTGCGTCGCACGGCAGCCCGCATTACCTCGGCCTGTACGGCATCGAGTCGCCGGGACTGACCGCGGCGCTGGCAATCGCCGACCATGTACTGGCCTTGACCGGCAGCGCGCAGTGAATACGCTGCACGGGCTCTATCCGGTCCGTGAAATACGCGCGATCGAACAAGCCGCGCTCGCCGCCGCGCCGCCGGGCACGCTGATGCGCCGCGCCGGGGC
>CAUQYP010000236.1:0-7341 GCA_963522035.1 uncultured Noviherbaspirillum sp.
CGGCACCAGCGACGTGTCGCCATCGACGGGGGCCCACGTCAAAAGCAACGTCAAAAGCAACTGCAACTGCAACTGCAACTGTCGCTGCGCGGAACGGCAAGGGCAACGGCAACTGTCGCTACGCGGAAGGGGCGCTACTGGTGCGAGCCAGCATGAAAATGCGCTAATGAATCGGCGCCATCGATTTCATCCGGTACACCGCGGCGCTGGGGCAGGGGGGATGGGCGTCTGCTAGAACGCCGCGCCAGCCACGGTGCCAACCGCGCTGACCGCGGCACTCCCGACCCCAACGCCGACATTGATAGCGGTGCCGGCGACGGAGACTGCAGCCGCGCCGACCGAGGCGGTCGTGGAAATCACGGCGCAGCCGGAAAGCAGCACAGCCGCGGCGGCCGTGATGACAAGCAGTCGATGCATCAGACGCCCAGCAGTTCGACTTCGAAGATCAGCGTGGCATTCGGCGGGATCACGCCGCCCGCGCCGCGCGCGCCGTAGCCGAGCGACGCCGGGATGATCAGCCTGCGCACGCCGCCGACCTTCATGCCCTGCACGCCCTGGTCCCAGCCCTGGATCACGTTGCCGGCGCCGAGCGGAAACTGGAACGGGTCGTTGCGGTCCTTGCTGGAATCGAATTTCTTGCCGGCGGTGCCGTCGGGGTTCTGCAGCCAGCCGGTGTAATGCACCGTTACATGCTGGCCGGCGGTGGCTTCTTCGCCGGTGCCGACCTGGGTATCTTCATACTGCAGCCCGGAAGCTGTCATGACTGTGGACATGGTTTAACCTTTGCAATCGAATGGTGAACGGGGTGGGGGTGCGGGATTGTAGCAGGGTCCGCAAGGTCCGCACGCTAGGCCGGCCGGGGATTGAGGCCGAACAGCTCCGCGAACGCCCGCCGGTAAGCCGACTGGCCGACGCGCATGCTGTTGTTATGGGTGCCGCCCTCGATCAGCAGCAGCTTCTTGCGCCCGGGCGCAGCCTCGAACAGCTTCTCGCTGAAGCGGGACGGGACGTAACGGTCTTCCGTGCCATGCACGATCAGCACCGGCATGCCAACCTGCGAAATCTTGTCGACGGCGTCGAACTTCTGCGACAGCAGCAGCTGCAGCGGCAGCCATGGGTAGCTGAGCGACTTCGCAATGTCGGCCAGCGTCGTGAACGACGATTCGACGATCAGGCCGCGCGCCTGGTTCTGGCCGGCGCGGTCGAGGTGCGAAGCCAGGTCGATGGCGATCGCGCCGCCTAGCGAATGACCGTAGATGAAGCGCCGCTCCGGGTCGGGCTGCTTCTGCGCCAGCGCCTGCCAGGCCACGCGCGCATCTTCATACACGGTTTCCTCGGAGGGCAGCTCGCCGTCGCTCTTGCCGAAACCGCGGTAGTCGATGGCCAGCACCGAGAAGCCGAAATCATGCAGCTGCTGGATGCGGAACAGCTGGCCGGTCAGGTTCCAGCGCGCGCCGTGCAGGTAGAGCACCGCCGGCGCCTTCGGGTCGGCTGCGGGCCACCACCATGCATTGACCTGCTGGGTATCCTTGCCGGCCCGGACCGGCAGGCTGGTCTCGATCACGCCGTCCGGCATGCCGCGGTACCAGCTGGCTTCACCGGGCACGACCCGAAACAGCAGTTCGCGCTCTTTCTGCACCAGCTGGCTGCAACCCACGAAGAACAGCGGCAGCGACAGGAGCGCGACGAGGACGACGCGCAGGCGCTGGCGCAGCCAGTCCAGCATGCGCTGAAAGAGTGGGTGCTGATGGTGCATGCTGGCGTCTGGATCTTCCGGAGCGGAGAGGTTGAACTGGCGGGGGAACAGGGGTTCAGACCTGCGCTGCGGGAAATCGTTCCGCGCGACACCAGGGTGGCTGCGGTTAGAATGAATATCCTGCCTGCCTTCGTTGCCAGAACCACCAACCATGCAACTCGTGATGACTTCCCTGGTCCGGGCGCTGCTGTCCCAGCTGCACTTCCGGATGCTGCTGCTGACCATCCTGCCGTTCGTGCTGTCGCTGGGATTGTGGGGCGTGGCGCTGTGGCTGGGCCTGCAGCCCATGATCGACTGGCTGCACGCCTACTTCGTCGATAAGGACCTGTTCCAGTCGGCCGCGTCGGTACTGGGCTGGTTCGGCCTCGGCGCCATCAAGACCGTTCTGGTGCCGCTGATCGCCATGTGGCTGCTGCTGCCGCTGATGGTGGTGACAGCGCTGGTCTTCGTCGGCGTCATCGCCATGCCGGCGGTCGCCAGGCATGTGTCGCTGCGTAACCACCCGCAGCTTGAGCGCCTGCACGGCGGCTCGCTGGCTGGCAGCCTGTCGATGTCCCTGGGCTCCTTCCTGATCTTTGCCGGGCTCTGGATCGTGACGCTGCCGCTGAATGCGTTGCCGCCGCTGGCCTTCGTGGTGCAGCCGCTGCTGTGGGGCTGGCTGACCTATCGCGTGATGGCCTATGACGCGCTGGCCGAGCATGCCAGCGCCGAGGAGCGGCGCGCGCTGATGCGCACGCACCGCTGGCCGCTGCTGGCTATCGGCATCGCCGCCGGCGCGATGGGCGCCGCGCCGACCCTGCTGTGGCTGGGCGGCGCGCTGTCGGTCGTGCTGTTCCCGCTGCTGGCAGGCGTGTCGATCTGGCTGTACGTGCTGGTCTTCGTGTTCTCCGGGCTGTGGTTCCAGCATTACACGCTCGAGGCGCTGGCCCGGCTGCGTCGCAGCCAGCCGCTCGCCCGCGTAGAAATCGCAGCTGGGCGATAATGCGGCTCCGGCATCCTTTGACATTTCAATAACGACATTACGGGCACAAAAATGGCTATCGGTCTGATCATCATCGGCGACGAAATCCTTTCCGGAAAACGCATCGACAAGCATTTCTCCAAGGCGGTCGAGCTGCTCTCGGCGCGCGGCATGCAGCTGGGCTGGGCCGACTATGTGGGCGACGACCCGGCCCGCATCACCGCGACGCTGGAGCGGACGATGGACAGCGACGACATCGTGTTCTCGTTCGGCGGTATTGGCGCGACGCCGGACGACCATACCCGCCAATGCGCGGCGGCGGCGCTGGGCGTGCCGCTGGTGCTGCATCCCGAGGCCAGGCGCCTGATCGAGGAGCGCATCGTCGAGATGGCCACGGCTGCGGGCCAGGATCCGCGGCTGGATGCGCCGGAAAACCAGCACCGGCTGAAGATGGGCGAATTCCCGCAGGGCGCCCAGATCATTCCGAACCCTTACAACAAGATCCCGGGCTTTTCAGTGCAGCATGGGGCTGGCGGCCACCATTTCGTGCCGGGCTTTCCGGTGATGGCGCATCCGATGGTCGAGTGGGTGCTCGACACACACTATTCGCACCTTTTCCACCAGGTGGCGTGGCAAGAAAAGTCGGTCTATGTGTACGAGTCGATGGAGTCGACGCTGACGCCGCTGATGGAGGCCATCGAGTCCGCATTCCCGGGCGTGAAAGTGTTCAGCCTGCCCAGCGTCGGCGACGCGCAGACGCGCCGCCATATTGAACTGGGCGTCAAGGGCGAACCGACGCAGGTGGCGACGGCGTTCGACCAGCTGCTGCTCGGCCTCGACGGTTTCCGGGCCGAGTACAAGCCGGTCTGTTGACATCCTCCCCTCCCTGAAGGAAGGGGATTCCTACGGCGCTACGCGATAATTCGCGCAGTCGCTTCGGTGGGTTCCTGCTTCGTCGAGCGGCCTGATTGCGCCGACTCTCCACAGGCTAACAAGCGGTATCCCCGCTCTAACACATTGATTGCGCCAACCACATCGGCGTGATTTTCGTAGCCGCAATCGACGCAAAGGAATTTCGACTGCGTCTGCCGATTGTCTTTCGAAACATGGCGCAGCACGGGCACGTCCGGCTGGTGTGGTGCGGCGGCACAGCCAACAGCATGCCGCCGTTCCAGGACATCTTGTAGTCAAGCTGTCGTCTGAACTCGCCCCACCCCTGGTCGAGAATAGCGCGGTTCAAGCCGGACTTCTGCGCTACTTTCTTGCCGGGTTGTTCTACCGTGCCCTTGGCAGAGCGCGACATATTGCGCACCTGTAAATCCTCGATGCAGACGAGCGCGTGGTTTTGGCTGATCGTCGTCGTGGTTTTGTGCAGGAAGTCTTTGCGGGCGTTGGCGATGCTGGTGTGAATCTTCTGGACGCGGGCCTTCGCCTTCTTCCAGTTGTTGCTGAACTTGACCTTGCGGCTCATGCGGCGCTGGTAACGGGCCAGCCGTCGCTGATGTTTCTTGAAGCTGTTGAGCGGCGCGATGTGGCTCGCGTCGCTCATGGTGGCGAATCGGGCAATGCCAACATCGATGCCGACGGCACTTGTCGACGTCGGTAAGGGCACTTCAACTTCACGCTGCGTCTGGATCGACACGAACCACTTGCCGCCCGACTGGCTCACGGTCACGTTGCGCACCTCGCCAAGAGCGTCCCTGCTGTTGCGGTAGCGCAGCCAGCCCAGCTTGGGAAGAAAGAGACGGTTGTTGGCCTGATCGAGCTTGATCTGTTTCGGGTCCGGATAGCGAAACGCGTCACCACACCCTTTGCGCTTGAAGCGTGGGAATTCAGCGCGCCTGGCAAAGAAATTCTTGTAGGCTTTTTCCAGGTCCTTCAACGCATGCTGCAAGGGGTGGCATGGTGCGTCCTTGAGCCACGGCGTCTCCTCGCCATTGCGCCAGCTGGTCAAGTGCTTCGCCATTGCCACGTAGCCGATGAACTTGTTGCCTGCCTCGTGGTTCTCTTTTTGCAGCGCCAACGCCTTGTTGAAGACGAACCGGCAGGCACCGGCGAAGCGGCGCATGGCACGCGCTTGCTCGCCATCGGGCACCAGTTCGTATTTGTAGGCTTGTCGACGTTGCATGCGTCGATTGTAGTTTTGTCTAAGACTGATGACAACGCGATTCGCCTTGGAAGACATTGCGTTTTCCTGATGCATGCATTTGGTCTTCGTGACCAAATACCGCCGTGAAGTCTTCACCAAAGCGATTCTTGACGACCTGCGCCCGATATTTGCGAGCGTCTGCGCAGACTTTGAAGCGAAACTTGTGGAGTTTGACGGTGAAGATGATCATGTTCACCTGCTGGTAACCTGCTCGCCGAAGGTTTCTGTTTCCAGTCTGGTCAATAGTTTGAAAGGCGTGTCCAGCCGGATGATACGGAAGAAAAACGATCCGGGTATTCGGAAGAAACTATGGGGCGGCGCGCTTTGGTCGCCCAGCTACTTTGCCGGGAGTTGCGGTGGCGCGCCCATCGCTGTTATCCGGCAGTACATCGAACAGCAGCAGGCACCGCACTAAAGGCAAAGGCAAGGACGGCTTTGCCGTCCGCGCTCTTGACCCCGTCCTGAAGGACGAGGTTTGCCGCGCAGCCGATCAGGACGGCCTGGCGGCGTCCAGCAGGCCCTGCTTGCGGATGAAGGCCACCACTTCCTGTACGCCGTCGCCGCTGCGCAAGTTGGTAAACAGGAAGGGCCGTTCGCCGCGCATGCGCTTGGCGTCCGCCGCCATGATGTCGAGGTTGGCGCCGACATGCGGCGCCAGGTCGGTCTTGTTGATGATCAGCAGGTCGGAGCGGGTGATGCCGGGGCCGCCCTTGCGCGGGATTTTTTCGCCGCCGGCGACGTCGATCACGTAGATGGTCAGGTCCGACAGTTCGGGGCTGAAGGTCGCTGCAAGGTTGTCGCCGCCGGACTCGACCAGGATCAGGTCGAGGTCGGGAAAGTCGGCGCTCATGCGGGCGATGGCTTCGAGGTTGATCGACGCGTCCTCGCGGATCGCCGTATGCGGGCAGCCGCCGGTTTCAACGCCCATCAGGCGTTCGGCCGGCAGCGCCTCGGCCCGCATCAATATTTCCATGTCCTCCTTGGTATAGATGTCATTGGTGATGACCGCCATTTCATAGCGGTCGCGCATGCTCTTGCAGAGCATTTCGCAGAGCGCGGTCTTGCCGGAGCCGACCGGGCCGCCTATGCCCACGCGCAATGGATTCGGATTGGAAGTGGATGTCATGGTGTTTCCTTGTTTGATGTCATGAGCGGTAGAGCCGACTGTACTGCACTTCATGCCGCATCGACAGCAGCGACAGTCCAGGCGACCAGTTGGAAAGTTCGTCATCGTTCAGCGCCTGCGCAGTGCGCGCCGCGTCTTCCAGCACGGGCCGCAGCGACAGCAGCAGCCGCTGTCCCGCGACCTGGCCCAGCGGCACCGACTTCACGCAGACCAGCACCTGGTTTTCCGCCCAGGAGAACAGCGTGCCCAGCAGGGCCGACTCATGCGGGACGCCGAGCGCCACCGCGCCGCAGGCCAGCGCGGTGGGCAGCGGCACTTCCGGCAGGGCCTGCAGCAGCGCCAGCAGCTCGGGCCGCGGCAGATCCAGTTCCGCCAGCAGCTTGCCGAGCGAGTAGCCCATCTGCACGGTTTCGGCGCGGAACTCGGCGGTGTCGCGCGCGGCCAGGAAGCGTTCGGTCCAGAGCTGGACTGCTTCTGCGTCGACGCGGTCGAACGCCTGCATCAGCCGCCACAGCACCGGCGCCTCGAAGCGTGCGACGACCTGCTGCAACGCGTCGGTGATCCAGCTGCGCGCGCTGGCTTCGTCGCTCACCAGGCCATTTTCCAGCGCCGCTTCCAGTCCTTGCGAATAGCTGTAGGCGCCGATCGGCAGCGAGGGGCTGGAAAACTGCAGCAGGTGGAGCAGGGCGCTTGCGTTCATGGCGTCATGGCGCCTTGTCGCCGGGGCGGTGTATGCGCTGGCGCAGTGGTATTGGGGCCAGCGGGTGATGGCCGTCGTCGCCATGGTGACCGTGTCCGCCGCCGTACGCGCCCGATTCCGGTTCGAATGGCGCGTCTTCCTCGGTGACCGTTGCGCCGAGGCCTTGCAGCATGTCTTTCAGCACGCTGTCGCGGCGGATGCGGAGGAAGCCGTCGCCGACCTGGGCTTGGGTGTGGCGGTTGCCGAGGTGGAAGGCGCAGCGGAGCAGGTCGCGGGGGTGGCTGCAGCCGACGCGGTAGGTGGCTTCGGTGGCGGCGAGGATGCGGATGACGCGGCCGTCGTCGCCGCGGAGCAGGTCGCCGTGGCGGAGGACGGTGCCGCGGACGGTGAAGATGGCGACTTCCTCGCCGGAGGTGAGGGTGGCGCGCAGGCGGCTTTTTTCGCGTAGTTCGTAGGGGAGGAGGAGTTCGCCGGCGATGTGGTCGGCGGCCTCGATGCGGGTATGTAGGGTCAGCATGGTTGACATAAAATTTTTGTTGAATTTATCAAATAACGGTGCAGCTTTTGCCCGCGCAGCGACAGTTGCCGTTGCTCTTGCCGTTCCGCGCAGCGACAGTTGCAGTTGCAGTTGCAGTTGCAGTTGCAGTTG
>CAUQYP010000237.1:0-7323 GCA_963522035.1 uncultured Noviherbaspirillum sp.
CGTCAAAGGCAGCGTCAAAAGCAGAAGCAACTGTCGCTGCGCGGGCAACTGCAACTGCAACTACAACTGTCGCTGCGCGGGCAACGGCAACCGTCACTGCGCGCAACATGCAATATTGCTTACAGGCCGGCTCGGGCAAGTCACCACGAAGCTGCTCTAACGGCGAGCAGATGGAAGTTTTGCCCAGCGACTTCAATGCTGCCGGCTTCGAATTCTTCGTTCTGGTAAAAGTGAAACGTGCCATGAAATGCCAGGCTCGCTGGAAAATACGGCGGTATTTCGAATCCGAGGTCTTCGCTGCCATTGCTGCCAACGAGCATGACCGAGCGCACCTCCGGGTCGATGGCGGAGAAATGTACGGTTATACGGCCATCGTTTTCGTCGTCGCGACGCAGGGAAAATTGCGTTTGCAGGGACGGAACCGGTTCCACACGGCGGCCATGCAAATCGGTAAAGAGCGGGTGCCTGATCTTGTACAGGTAGGTATTGCATAGAAAATTCTTGATCCGTTCGCCAGCCACGTGCAGGACGACTTCTGGCAGTGACTTCCTGGCGCCCGCGCCAACGAATGCCTTCAGTTCGCCATACGACCTGCACCTGGTCTTGATGCCATTTTCGTCGACCAGGGAATAGTCTCCCCGTTCGACGATCCTGGCGTAGTCGTCATTCCTGTCTTCCCAGGTGTTCGTAAAGTGCCGATCGATATTCTTTTCGCGCAAGGTGTTCAGCGCGTGGTTGCCATGATCGTCCTGGAACCGGACGTTTATTAGCTGAGCGATGCGTCCAGTCTCTTCAGTCAGCGCCTTGTGAAAGTCGGAGCACTGCGCCAGACATGCCTGGTGCACCAATGATGCGACACGGCTGCCGATGTTGCCCTGGCTTTGGGCCTGCATGCCCCAGGCGGCTTTCACGTAGGCGCCAAAGCCGTGGGCAAGGCGTTGGTGCGCCGGCGGCACGGCGTTCATCATCGGGTTGATTACGCCGTTCCATATAAGCAGGTTGAACAGGGCGTCCGACACGGCCTTGTTCTGTGCACTCGGTTCGAGCGCAAGGAAGGCAGGCAAGCGAGCCAGCTCTGCACGAAATTCCGCGAGCAGGGCCAGGGTTGGCGAAGGCAAGGTTTTCAGCGAAAGAATTGTCTTGGAAAATACCGGCCAGAGGTCGTCGCACAGGGCCTTGAATGGTTTCCAGTCGAAATCCGCGTCGCCGCCAGCCTCCGGATAGAACTGGCCAAGGTCTCCTTTCGGGCCAATATGCGCCTGCATCCTTTTCCGCAGCTTGCTGACCGGTTCTTGTAGCGAGTCCTGGAGCTGAGCGATCCACGCGGTCGGATAATTCGCTGCATTTGCGGTCGTCTGGTCCCGGAGTATGCCGTTCGCGAGCTTGTCCGGCTTGAGCCTTTCGAGATAGGCGCGGGGCGATGCCGGCGTCTTCGACGCAGGCGTACCGGCTTCGGAAGAGGATGACTTGTACGGGCTTTCCTGCGCAACGCGCGTCGCCCTGGGCGAAGCGGGTGAGGTGAAGGGGGTGTTTTGTCGCGATGCTGGGAACAGCAGCGTATTTCCTGGCTGCCCCGGGCCTTCCCGCACTTCAGGAGATTTCACACCCTTCTTCGGATTTTTCGACGCGCTTTTGTGCTTGGCCGATGTACTCCGGGATTCATTTGCAGAACGGTGCAGCAGGGCATCCGCGGCACGGGGCGTCAGGTTAAAGATGTCAGCCATGGGGTTCATTCAATGAGCGGTTCAACCGGAGCTCGGGTGGGTACCCGCGATTCAATCCCGGTTCCCGCCGATGTTCGACAGATTGCGTAAAATTCGGCCATGACCGATTTCCTCACCTGCCGCGCCGGTTGCGGCGCCTGCTGCATCGCGCCGTCGATTTCCTCGGCTATTCCGGGCATGCCGGACGGCAAGCCGGCCGGCGTTCGCTGCAGCCAGCTCGACGACGACAACGGCTGCCGCATCTTCGGCAGCCCGGAGCGGCCGGCGGTATGCGCTAGCCTGCAGCCGGCCGCCGACATGTGCGGCGCAAGCCGCAGCCATGCGCTGGCATGGCTCGCCCGGCTCGAACGGGAGACCGCATGACGCGGCTGCCGGTCCTGCTGGCGGCATTGCTGCTGGCCGGCTGCGCCGCGCTGATCGGCCCGCGCGAGGTCGAAGTGCCGCAGGCGCGGCTGCAGGAAAGCCTGGAACGCCGCTTTCCCTTCAGCCAGCGTTATCTCGGGCTGCTGGATGTCAGCGCGGTCAACCCGCGGGTGGCGCTGTTGCCGCAGCAGAACCGGATCAGCGCATCGATGGACCTGGCCGTGCGCCCGCTCATCGGCATGGGCAGCGGCGTGCGCGGCAGCCTGACGGTATCCGGCGTGCCGCGTGTCGATGCCGGGCGCGGCGTGCTGCTGCTGGGGGATCCGCGCGTGGACGCGCTCGACATCGACGGGCTGGAGCGGGGCGTCGGTTCGCAGCTTGCCGGCGTCGCCAGCTTCCTGGCGCAAGCCCTGATCGGCGACCTGCCGTTCCATACCTTCGATGCGGGAACGCTGCGCTATGCAGGCGTCAGCTTCACCCCGGTCAAAATCGCCACCGGCTCCGACAGGGTCGTGGTAACCTTTGCGCCGGTCAAATGAAACCGACCTGAATTCGAGGCTCATATGGAACCCGCCTGGTTCACCGCCGGCGGGTTTTTCATTGAGCTGCACAAGTGCCGCGCACTCTCCACCTCTTACAAAAACAGGCATGGATCCCGTTCTACTCCTTAAAGCATTCATCATGGGCATCGTCGAGGGACTGACGGAATTCCTGCCCATTTCCTCGACCGGCCACCTTATCCTCGCCGGCAGCCTGCTCGACTTCACCGGCGACAAGGTGAAGGTGTTCGAGATCGCGATCCAGGCCGGCGCCATGCTGGCGGTCATCTGGGAATACCGGTTGCGCATCGCCTCGGTGCTGAGCGGGCTGTTTACCGAGCGGCGTGCGCAGCGCTTCGTGCTCAACCTGGTGGTGGCCTTCCTGCCGGCGGCGGGACTCGGCTTCCTGTTCAACAGCCGCATCAAGGAAGTCCTGTTTGCGCCAGTGCCGGTGGCGATGGCTTTCATCGTCGGCGGCCTGGTCATCCTGTGGGTGGAGCGGCGCCAGCGCATGATGCCCGCGCCGGCACGCGTGGAGTCGGTGGACGACATGACATTGATGGACGCCTTCAAGGTCGGCTGCGCGCAGGCTTTCGCGCTGGTGCCCGGCACCAGCCGCTCGGGCGCCACCATCATCGGCGGCATGCTGTTCGGGCTGTCGCGCAAGGCCTCCACCGAGTTCTCCTTCTTCCTCGCCATTCCGACGCTGCTGGCCGCTACCGTGTATTCGCTGTACAAGGAACGCGGCCTGTTGTCCGCCGCCGACGTGCCGATGTTTACCGTCGGCACCGTCGCCGCCTTCGGGTCGGCCTTCCTGTGCGTGCGCTGGCTGCTGCGCTACATCAGCACCCATGACTTCACGGTGTTTGCCTGGTACCGCATCGTGTTCGGCTTCCTGGTGCTGATCAGCGCCTGGGGCGGCTGGGTCGTCTGGGCCGACTGAGACAGGAAGACCAGATCATGTCCGACCTCCGCGAACGCGCGCTCCACCTGCTGCAAACGATTTTCGGCTACCCGGCATTTCGCGGCCAGCAGGCCGAGATCGTCGACACGCTGGCCTCGGGCGGCGACGCGCTGGTGCTGATGCCTACCGGCGGCGGCAAGTCGCTGTGTTACCAGATTCCGGCGCTGCTGCGCGACGGCGTCGGCGTGGTCGTGTCCCCGCTGATCGCCCTGATGCAGGACCAGGTCGACGCGCTGGACGAGGTCGGCGTACGGGCCGCTTTCCTGAATTCGACCCAGACCTCCGCGCAGTCGGCGCGCATCGAGCAGAAGGTGCGCGACGGCGAGCTCGACCTGCTCTACGTAGCGCCGGAGCGGCTGCTCACGCCGCGCTGCATGGCGCTGCTGGAAGCGTCGAAGATCGCGCTGTTCGCGATCGACGAGGCGCATTGCGTGTCGCAGTGGGGCCACGACTTCCGGCCCGAATACATCCGGCTGTCGGTGCTGCACGAGCGCTTTCCCGATGTGCCGCGCATTGCGCTGACCGCCACCGCCGACCAGCAGACGCGCGAGGAAATCGCGCGCCGCCTGCAGCTGGAAGACGGGCGCCTGTTCGTGTCTTCCTTCGACCGGCCCAATATCCGCTACCGGATCGTCGAAAAGGACAATGCGCGCAAGCAGCTGCTGGACTTCATCGAGACCGAGCATCCGGGCGATGCCGGCGTGGTTTATTGCCTGTCGCGCAAGAAGGTAGAGGAGACCACCGACTTCCTGAAACAGAATGGTGTCGCCGCGCTGGCCTACCATGCCGGCATGGAGCAGGGCGTACGCAGCACCAACCAGTCGCGCTTCCTGCGGGAAGAGGGTGTGGTGATGGTGGCGACGATTGCGTTCGGCATGGGCATCGACAAGCCGGACGTGCGCTTCGTCGCCCACCTCGACCTGCCCAAGAGCATCGAAGGCTATTACCAGGAAACCGGCCGCGCCGGCCGCGACGGCGCACCGGCCAATGCATGGATGGCGTACGGCTTGCAGGACGTGGTGCAGCAGCGCCGCATGATCGACGAGTCGGAGGCCGACGAAACGTACAAGCGCATCCAGGGCCAGAAGCTCGACGCGATGCTGGGGCTGTGCGAGACCATAGGCTGCCGGCGGGTGCGGCTGCTCAGCTACTTCGGGCAGGAGTCCGGGCCCTGCGGCAATTGCGACACCTGCCTGCATCCGCCGGTGTCGTACGACGCCACGGTGCCGGTGCAGAAGCTGCTGTCGACGATCTACCGGGTCGACCAGCGCTTCGGCGCCGGCCACGTGATGGACGTGCTGCGCGGGATCGATTCGGACAAGGTGAAGCAGTGGAAGCACGACCAGCTGTCGACGTTCGGCGTCGGGTCCGACATCGGCGAACAGGAATGGCGCGCGATCCTGCGCCAGGTGATCGCGCTGGGCCTGGTGCATGTCGACCATGACGCGTATAACGCGCTGAAGCTGACCGACGAGGCGCGCCCTGTGCTGAAAGGCGCGCGGCCGGTGCAGCTGCGGCGCTACGAGAAACCGGCGAAGCCGAGCAAGCAAAAGCGTGCTGCCTCGGCCCGGCCGCGCGGCTATGTGGAAGCGGACCTGTCGCGCACCGAGCAGGAAATCTTCGAGAAGCTGCGCTGGTGGCGGGTGGAGACGGCGCGCGCGCATAACGTGCCGGCCTACATCATCTTCCACGACGCGACAATGCGGGAAATCGCCAAGGCCAAGCCGGACACGCTGGACGCGTTGCGCGGCGTCTCGGGCGTCGGCGAGAAGAAGCTGCAGACCTACGGGGAAGAGATCGTGGCGCTGGTCCGCGAGTTGTTGTAGCCGCCCTCGCAGGCATCGTCTCCCGAATCTCTCGCCCTACAGCAGGACCAGCCGCAGCGGCGGCGCCTTGCCCTGCTCGCCATAACGCAGGTTGACTTCGTCGACCGTGTCCTCGAGCGCTGCCAGCACTGCCGGCGCCTCGTGGCTGACGATGGAGGCGTCGTTCAATTCAATGTCCAGCACTTCATCCGGCGCCAGCACGAAGCGGCTCATGCCGTCGTCGTCGCGTACGCCGGACAGGCAGTCGATCAGGGCGCTGATGTTGCGGCCGTAGAAGTCGGGCAGGCCGAAGGCGAGTTCGCATTCGCGGTGGAATGCGTGCATGTCCGTCAGCTTGCGGCCGTCGAGGGTGACGCTAGCCATGGTCAGCGCGCCGCGGGCGTGGCGGGCGTGGCGGTCGGCTCGGTCACGAAGCCGAGCTTGGCCAGGCCGTTCGACTGGGCCGCGGCCATGACTTGCGCAATGACTTCGTAGCGGGTGGCCTTGTCGGCGCGCAGCTGCAGCTCGGGCTGCGGCTGTTTTTGCGCGGCAGCGGCCATGCGCGCCGGCAGGTCGGCCTGGCTGACCGGGGCGTCGTTCCAGAAGAGGGCGCCCGCAGGATCGATGGACAAGGTCACCGTCTCCGGTTTTTCAGGCGCGGGCGCCGACTGCGCGGCCGGCAGGTCGAGCTTGACCGCATGCGTGAAAAGCGGCGCGGTGATGATGAAGATGACCAGCAGTACCAGCATCACGTCGACCATGGGCGTGACATTGATGTCTGCCATGGGCGCGCCCTGCCGGTTATTGTCGAATCCGCCAAATGCCATGATGTGCTCCGTGCTTGAATTATTTGCCGACGCGGCTGCCGGTCGTCAGGTAGGCATGCAGGTCGTGCGCGAACGCGTCCAGCTCGGCCAGCGTGACCCGGTTGACGCGGGTGAATGCGTTGTACGCCAGGACGGCGGGTATTGCCACTACCAGCCCCAGCGCGGTCATGATCAGCGCTTCGCCCACCGGGCCGGCGATCTTGTCGATCTGCACCGTGCCGGTGGACGACACCGCGATCAGCGCATGGTAGATGCCCCAGACCGTGCCGAACAGGCCGACGAAAGGCGCGGTCGAACCGACCGAGGCCAGCAGCGTCAGGCCATTCTCCAGCCTTGACGACACCCGGTTGATTTCCTGGCGCAGCGTGCGGGTGATGAGTTCGCCTGGGTCGACGGAAGCGTTCAGCGAGTTTTCCTGGGAGCGCAGGTTGGCCGCTTCCAGGCTTTGCGCGGCCAGCGGCGTGTAGACCCGCTCGCTGTCGGACTTCTGCATCACGGCAATGGCGTCGTTCAGCGTCGGCGCCTTCCAGAAGCTTTCCAGCGTGCCGGCGCTGCGCCGGATGCGCCACGAACTCCAGGTCTTCGCCAGGATGTAGTACCAGCTCATGACGGACATCAGCAGCAGCACATAGGCTACCGCATGCGACACGGCGTCGCCTTGTGCCCAGTAATGGGCCAGTCCCATGCCTTGATTCGCAATCGTCGGATTCATCGTGTGTCGTATTTCGCCTAGTTGGAAAGTTTGAAGATAATCGGGACAAGGTACCATTCCTCGACCGGCCTGCCGTCGCTGGTGGCGGGATTGAAGCGCCAGGTCTGCACCGCGCTGCGCGCCGCCGCGTCCAGCAAGGGAAAGCCGCTGGAAGTGCGCACCTGCACTTCGCCGGCAGTGCCGTCGGCCTGCACCAGCACCCGCAATATGACCTTGCCTTCTTCATTATTGCGCAAAGAGCGGGCCGGCTGCACGGGCGGCCGGTTGCTGGCGGCGTAGCTGGCGGAAATGGAGACGCCGGTACGCGCCGGCGCTGGTGGCGCTGCCGGTGCAGGCGTCGGCGCAGGCGGCGCAGGAGCAGGGGCGGCCGGCGCTTCCACCACCGGGGC
>CAUQYP010000238.1:0-7284 GCA_963522035.1 uncultured Noviherbaspirillum sp.
GGCGACGCGTCGCCGTCTAACGGGGATCCACGTCAAAAGCAGCGTCAAAAGCAACGGCAATAGCAACTGCAACTGTCGCTGCGCGGGCAACGGCAACGACAACGGTCGCTGCGCGGAGCTACAAGCAACGGCAACTGTCGCTGCGCGAAGCGGGCAATATCGGCTAAACGCCGGCTTGGGCAAGTCAGCACGAAACTGCTCTAGAATGGCAGGCGTTCCAATTGCCACAAGGACTCCCGTGCACGATAACCCGTCCGCCGCCCACGTCTTCGATACAGCCGTTGCGCTGACACGCCAGGGCGACGCCTATGCCGGCCATACCAGCAGCGCCTACGCCAACATGGTCGGACCGTTCGGCGGCGCGATTGGCGCCACCCTGCTCAATGCGGTGATGCTGCACCCGGATCGGCTGGGCGATCCGCTGACGCTCACGGTCAACTTTGCAGCGCCGATTGCCGACGGTGCGTTTTCCGTGCAGGCGCGCGTGATGCGCACCAACCGCAGCACGCAGCACTGGATGGTCGAGTTAAAGCAGGACGGTCAGGTGCCGGCGTTCGCCACGCTCATCACCGCGGTTCGCCGCGACACCTGGAGCGAGACCGACGCCGATTTCCCGCTGGCGCCGCCGCCGGCGCAGGTAGCGCAGTCGCCGGCCCATCCGCGCGCGGCCTGGACCGGCTGCTACGAAATGCGTTTTATCAGCGGCATGCCGGGCCAGCCGGCATCCGACACCGGCGGCCATCCGTCGGAGACCCGGCTCTGGATACGCGACCAGCCCGCGCGCCCGCTCGACTTCCTGTCCCTGGCCGCGATGTGCGACGCCTTTTATCCGCGCGTGCTGCTGCGCCGTTCCAGCTGGACTCCGGCCGGTACGGTCGCGCTGACGACCTATTTCCACGCCGATGCCGCCCAGCTGCAGGCGCATGGCGACGCGCCGCTGCTCGGTGCGGCACGGGCGCTTCGTTACAACAAGGGATTTTTCGACCAGAGCGCGGAGATGTGGACGCCGGCAGGCGTGCTGCTGGCGACCAGCCACCAGGTGGTCTATTTCAAGGAATAAGCAGGATCAGGCCAGGACCGGTTCAGAGCTGCGCGACCAGCGTTTTCGCGCTGCGGCGCGCAGGCTTGCCCTGGCGGACGGCCTTGCGCTTCGGGACGGCGGCGGCGACAGCGGCTTCCATGATCGGTTCGCCGCGCAGCATCCGGTGCATGTTGGTGGCGTCGGCAGTGCGCACCACGCTTTCGCGTGCATTCAGCAAAATCATGACGACGGAACGGCCGGCAGCCTGCACCCGCATCACCAGGCAACGGCCAGCTTCACGGGTGAAACCGGTCTTGGAAAGGCGGATGTCCCAGGCGCTGTTGCCGACCAGGCGGTTGGTATTGCGATAATGGGTCGCCGCGCCTTCGACGTCGATCAGGTCGGCCGAAGCAGTCGACAGGCGTTCGATATCCGGATAGCGCCCGGCGGCCATGACCAGCCTGGCAAGATCGGTTGCCGTGGAGGTATTGTGCGGGGAAAGTCCGGTCGGTTCTTCGATGTTGGTTCGGCGCAGGCCGATTTCGAGGCCCTTGTTGCGGGCTGCATGGCGGAAGCCTTCCAGCCCGCCCGGGTAGGTCCTGGCCAGCGCAAAGGCAGCGCGGTTGTCGGAGGACATCAGCGCCAGTTCGAGCAGGGTGCCCCGGCTGAAGGTGGCGCCGACCGGCACGCGGGAAGAGCTGTGCTTGAGCGTGTCGACGTCCTCTTCGGTGATGGTGATGGGCTGGTGCAGGTCGAGGCCGGCGTCCAGCACTACCATGGCGGTCATCAGCTTGGTCAGCGACGCGATGGGCACGATATCGTTGGCGTTTTTTTCCAGCAGCACGGCGCCCGTGTTTTCATCCAGCAGCAACGCATGCCGTGAACCGAGCGATACTGCGCCCGCGGATACCGAAACGCAAAGCAGGAGCGATATCGCTGCAAGTCTGATCATGGCCGCACCATTATTGTTCAAGAGAAAGAATCATAGCGGAGTTTTTGATGCTTTCAGGAATCTATATTAAAAAAACAATGAAATATTTCACCTTGCGCGCCCGGTCCTGGTGGCCAGGATGCAGATACCGTCAAACCTCGCTGCATCCGGCACTACCACCATCGTGTTCACCTGCCTAGAATCCCTGTTACAACTTCTGTTACAACTTGATCCAGTACGCTGCACAAAGTCCTTGCCCCATGTCATCGAATGAAATTGCCGCCCGCTTGCCGGCCTCACCTGCCCGCCCTGGATGGCAAAAAGCCATCGCCAATCCGCTCAACTTTTTTTGCTCGGCGTGGTTTATGCGAGCTGGGCGGCGCGCGTCCCGGCCGTGCGCGACGCCTTGCAACTGGATGCAGCCGGCCTGAGCATTGCGCTCCTCGGCGGCGGCGCCGGCGCCGTGCTTTCCTTCCCGCTGGCTGCCAGCCTGGTCCGCCGCCTGGGCGAGCGCCGCGCGTCCTGCTGTGCGGGCCTCGCGATGATGCTGTCGCTGCCATGCATTGCGCTCTCGCCCACGCTGGCCTGGCTGACAGCGGCGGTATTCCTGTTCGGTGCGTCGACCAGCTGCTTCGACGTCGCCATCAACGCGCTCGGCGCAGTGACGGAGAAGGCAGCTGGCCGCTCCATCATGGCAATGCTGCATGCGTGGTTTTGCGTCGGCGCGCTGGCCGGCTCGCTGCTCGGCAGCGCCGCGGCGGCCGCCGGCCTGCCGGTCATCACCCACTTCCTGCTGCTCGTCCTGCCGATGTCGGTGCTGATGCTGGTCAATCGCCGCTGGCTGCCGCAAGACGAGCCCCATCCAACCTCGCAGGCGCCGCTCTACGCACTGCCGCACGGCCCCCTGTTCGTGCTGGGCGTGATCGGTTTTTGCGGCGCGATGGCCGAGGGCTCCATCGCCGACTGGAGCGGGGTCTACCTGAAAGACATACTGGGTGCGGGCGACGGCATGGCGCCGCTGGCCTTCGCCGGCTTCACCGGCATGATGCTGGCCGCACGCCTGCGATGCGACCGCCTGAAAGACAATTACGGCGCCCGCCGCGTGGTCGGCGCCGGCGCGCTGCTGGCGGCCCTGGGCCTGGGCATCGCGGCGGCGGCGCCGGGGCTGGCATTGACGCTGGCCGGCTTTGCGATGGCCGGCGCCGGACTGGCTGCCGTTTTCCCCTTCGTTTTCAGCGCCGGCGGCCGCCATGGCCCGACCGCACTGGCAGGCGTGGCCACGCTCAGCTACAGCGGCAGCCTGCTCGGACCGCCGGTCATCGGTGCGATTGCGCATCGCATCGGCATGCAGGCGGCCATCGCTTTCATCGCGCTGGTATGCGTGGCGATCGCGGTGTCGGCGTCGCGGGCCGCGGCGCTGGAGTAAACACGCACCAATTCAAATCAGACAAGTATCAGAGGACCTATCATGTATGCACAAGACATTCCCGGCGGGACCATGGCAGCCATTCCGGCCACGACATACGGCGCCACGCTGCTGACACCGGAACTCACCTGCTTCCGGCTATGGGCGCCGAATTCGGCACGCGTCGATGTCGTCATGGACGGCGGCGCGACAGTCGAGCCGATGCGCCAGCTTGCTGGCGGCTGGTTCGAAGCCTTCGTCCAGTGCGGCGCCGGCACCCGCTACCTGTTCCGGCTCGACGGCGACCTGGAGGTGCCGGACCCGGCGTCGCGTGGCCAGGAAAGCGACGCGCATGGTCCCAGCATCGTGATGGACCCGAACAGCTACCGCTGGCGCGACGATGACTGGAGCGGCCGGCCGTGGGAAGAAACGGTGTTCTACGAGCTGCATGTCGGCGCCTGCGGCGGTTTTGCCGGCGTGGTGGAGAAACTGCCGTCGCTGGCCCGTATCGGCATTACCGCCATCGAGCTGATGCCGATCGCGGCGTTTCCCGGCAGCCGCAACTGGGGCTATGACGGGGTGCTGCAGTTTGCGCCGGAAACCACCTATGGCACGCCGGACGACCTCAAGTCGCTGGTCGACACCGCCCATGCGTTGGGCATACAGGTGTTCCTGGACGTGGTCTACAACCATTTCGGGCCGGATGGCAATTACCTCAATGCGTATGCGCGCACCTTCTTCCGGCATGACGTCGACACGCCCTGGGGCGCGGCGATCGACTTCCGGCGTCCCGAGGTCAAGGAGTTCTTTGTCCAGAATGCGCTTTACTGGCTCAATGAATTCCACATCGACGGCCTGCGCCTGGACGCGCTGCATGCGATCCGTGAACAGGAGTGGCTGCCGGAATTGGCTGCCGACATCCGCGCCCGCATTCGTCCCGGCCGCCGCGTGCACCTGGTCATGGAGCATGAAGACAATGCGGCACACCTGATGCCCTCCGCCTTCAATGCGCAGTGGAACGATGACGGCCACCATGCGCTGCATGTGCTGCTGACCGGCGAGACGTCCGGCTACTACGCAGATTATGCGGACGACACCGCTGCCAAGCTGTGCCGCTGCCTGGAGCAGGGATTCATCTACCAGGGCGAGCCCTCCGTGCATCGGAAGGGGGTGCCGCGCGGGATGCCGAGCGCGCACCTGCCGCCTTCCGCCTTCGTGCTGTTCCTGCAAAACCATGACCAGATCGGCAACCGGGCCTTCGGCGAAAGGCTGACCACGCTCGCGCGGCCGGCAGCATTGCGCGCGGCGATGGCGCTGCTGCTGCTGTCGCCGCAGATCCCGCTGCTGTTCATGGGCGAGCCGGTCGGCGCGACCGAACCGTTCCGCTACTTCACCGACTACAGTGACGAGGCGCTGGCGCAGGCAGTGCGCGAAGGCCGGCGCAATGAATTCGCCGCTTTCGCCGAATTCGAGGATCCCGAGCGGCGCGCGGCGATACCGGACCCGAACGATGCCGGCACGTTCGAAGCGTCGATTCCGACCACGGTAGGTGACGAAGGACTGAGCGCCAACCGGCGCCGCTGGCTGGCCTGGACACGCGCGCTGCTGAGCGCTCGACACAAAAACATCGTCCCGCGGCTCGCCGGCTGCAGCGCCGACCGCGCCCGCGTGCTCGGCAGCCATGCGGTCGAAGCGCGCTGGCGGCTGGGCGATGGCAGCCTGTTGCTGATTGCGGTCAACCTGCTCGACAGCCCGGTGCCGTATCGTCCCGATACCGAGCCAGGCGACGAGCACCTGCTTTTCGAGACGCCTGGCGCACTCCATGGATTGCGCGAAGGCGTGCTGGGCGGCGACAGCCTGATTGCATTGCTGATGCCGCCTGCGCCGGCAGAAGATCGGGACAGGCAGGCCGGCGCACGGCAAGCTGGCAGGAACTTGTCTTAACCGCAACTGTCACACGGCCATTGATCGACTTTTTCCAGATTGCCAGATGCCCAAGCTCAAACATAAAGACACACTTATCGTCGCCGGCGGGGTCGCCCTCGCGACCACCGCTACGCTCGCTCTTTCCGCCCTTTATGCGAAGATGCGCACCGCCCAGGCGGAGCGCGCCAATCCACCCGAAGGCGAGTTCATCGATATCGACCGGGTGCGCCTGCACTATATCGATCGCGGCCAGGGGCCGGCGGTGGTGCTGGTGCATGGCAATGGCAGCATGATCAAGGACTTTGCGCTGAGCGGCATCGTCGACAAGCTTGCCGAGACCAACCGGGTGATCGTGTTCGACCGGCCGGGCTACGGCCATAGCGACCGCCCCGACTTCCGCAATTTTGACCCGCGCTCGCAAGCTGCTTTGTTCCGGCGGGCGCTGTTGCGATTGCATGTCGAAGACCCGGTCGTGGTCGGACATTCATGGGGCACGCTGATTGCGTTGTGGATGGGAGTCATGCATCCGAAATCGATACGCGGCCTGGTGCTGATGTCCGGCTATTACTTTCCTTCGTTCAGGCTGGATGTGCCGGTGCTGTCGATGCCGGCCGTACCCTACTTCGGCACCTTCCTGCGCCATACCATTTCGCCGGTAATGGGACGACTGATGTGGCCACTGGTCAAGCGACGGATCTTCGGTCCGCCGGCGACGCCGAAGCCGTTCGACGCAAACTATCCGGTGTGGATGACCCTGCGGCCCGGCACGCTGTACGCCAGCGCCAGCGAAACGGCGATGATGCAGTCGGCTGCGAGCGAACTTGCGCCGCAGTTCGAGCGCCTGAAAGTACCGGTCACCCTGCTTGCCGGCAGCAGCGACCGCCTGGTCAGCAGCAAGGGCCAGACCATGCGGCTGCACAAGGCTATCCGCACCAGCAAGCTCCATATGATCGAGGGCAAGGGGCATATGCTGCATCATGAAGCGCCCGACGAAGTCGTGCTGGCGATACGGGAAGCGCTGGCGGCGCCGGCGCCCGGAGAGCCGGCGATATCGGGCGCGGCCAATACCACTGCCCATGACCTGTATGGCACCCACAAGGGTGTGTCGCACGGCTAGGTAACCGGAGAATCAGCCAGCCTTGCCGGAAACGGATTGCCGGATCGCAGAACGCAGGTTCTGGAAGGCGGCGTCCTCGTCGCTGCCCGCATTGAGCTGGGAAAGGTTGAACAGCCCACTGGCGCCCATGCTCTTCATCGCGGTGCGTATGCCCCGTGTAATCGCGCTGGACAACAGGCCTTCATCGCGCAGGATGCCCCAGAATGGAATCGCCTGTAACTGCGGATCTTCCTTCACCATTTTCAGCAAGTCGAACATGCGGCCGTCATCGAAATGCACGCCGCAGGCAATCAGGGCCAGGTCATCGGTCAGGGCAGCCTTGGCGTCCCCAAGGGTAATGCAGTTAATGACCTCGAACTCGTCGCCGAACACGCGGCGCATCACGTCCAAGTCTTCGGGACGGATCGCGACAAGCACCTTGACCATCGTTGCTCCCGTTGTACAGGGCAGCCAGCCGCCGTCGGCGCCACGCCTTGCCTTGTGACTGCAAGTTTAGTTTCCTGCCAGCCCATTGTAAATACGTGTAATCGTTGCCCTGGCGCAGCCATGCGCTCCGTCAGCGGGCATTCGCTATAAATAGCGGCTGGGCATTGACCGCCCTGCCGATGTTCTATATAGTTCTGGCTCTTCGCGAACGCAGCAACACAGCGTCGAGCGTAGCCCACGTGGCGGAATTGGTAGACGCGCATGGTTCAGGTCCATGTGCCGCGAGGTGTGGGGGTTCGAGTCCCTCCGTGGGCACCAAACAAAAAAGGTCGGTTGCGCAAGCAACCGGCCTTTTGCGTTTTGGCGCATTTTCATGCTGGCCTGCTCCAGAAGCGCTACTTCGGCGCAGCGACAGTTGCCGTTGCTTGTAGCTCCGCGCAGCGACAGTTGCCGTTGCC
>CAUQYP010000239.1:0-7265 GCA_963522035.1 uncultured Noviherbaspirillum sp.
CGGCAACGGCAACGGCAACGGCAACTGTCGCTACGCGGAACGGCAACGGCAACTGCAACTGTCGCTGCGCGCGGCTCAATGCAACGGCAACTGTCGCTGCGCGGAAGTGGCGCATCCGGCGAAAGCCAGCATAGATATGGCGGTCGGCGGCCCGGCGGTCGCAGACAAGAAAATGGCGGACCGTAGTCCGCCATGCAACGCGCCAGTATCTCAGACCCTTACAGGGCCGCCGGCTCGATAGTCTCCGGCGTGGTGGCCGTGTAGGAATCGATCGGCACCGGCTCGGTATTGTCCGGGCTGCTGCCGATCAATGCCAGCACCTGCGTAAAGAAGCTGTCAGACGCGCCGGCGCTGGCCCCAGAGCCGCCGCCATTGCCACCATTGTCGTTGTTGTCCGAGCCGCCGCAGGCGCCGAGCGCCAGCGTCAGCAGCAGCGCGGACGCCGTCGCATAAAGTCGCTTGTTGGTCATCGTCATTCTCCCGGCCTTAGTTGTTGAAGGAGCCCGACAGCGGCGCTGCCAGGTAAGGGAAGGAAGCCTGATAGTCCACGGCGGTCTTGCGCACGCCGTCGGTCAGCGCTGCGCCGCCAACCGGTGCGTCGGACGGCTTGCAGCCTACCTGCAGCGTATCGGCCGCGCCGGTCAGCGTGCACAGTGCGCCCATCGCCACACGCAGCGACAGGTCGACTACGTCGTCGGCAGGACGGCGACCGTTCGGGAAACCGGCGTTGTCGCCAGCGGCCACGCCCAGTGCATTTTGCGATGCCGCAGGCGTTGCAGCGATGGCGGTGTTCAGGCGCAGCATTTCCGAGGGCACGACGTTCCTGGGCTGGTTGACGCCGGCGATGCCTTTCAGGAACACTGTGACAAGGTCGGTCCGTGGCAGGTTGGTCGGCGCCTTGGCAACCGGGAACAGGGTTTGCAGCAGCGCCGGCAATGTCGGGTTCGTCACGTAGTTGATGAACTGGCCGTCGTCCATCGGCTTGGACGCATTGAAGCGGTCCTTGTCGTTCATGCCGATCACGACTTCATTGACCAGCGGCATGCCGAGGCGCGACACCTGCGTCCATGCGCCGCCTTCCTTGCTGGCGTTGCCGAGGCCGGATGCCGGCGTCGGATTGGCCAGCTTGCCTTGCCGCACGCTGGCCGTGGTGTAGCCGCCGATCACCGAGTCGCCGGCGGAGGCCAGGCAGGAAACGGGCACTTCCATCGCGATGGTGCTGACGTTCTTGTTTTCCAGGTCGTTCCGGTTGCCGCCCACTTCAGCGCCGAGCGGGTTCAGGTTGACCAGGTCGAATATCTTGCCGACCGCGATATAGAACGGTTCCTTGCGCTGGCCGACGAAGACGCGGCCGTTGCCGCAGCCAGGAATGGCGACGTTGTAGACATGCTGGTTCGCATACGCGTTGTAGCCGCCGGGGAAGGACTTGTCGCCGATATTGTCGACCGGCTTGATGAAGGTGGTGTCGCCGCCGCTGAGGTTGGTCAGGCTGGAGCGGGCGCCGGCACGGCGGTCGCCGCGCACCATGTCGACGGTGTAGGTCTCGCGCACTTTCAGGACGGCAGGGTCGACGCCGTTGATCGGGCCGAGGTTGATCAGCGACGCCTCGACCTGCTTGTCGCCGATGGTCAGCGGACCCGGCTTGAAGGTGCTCTTGAAACGGAACTGGAAGGTCAGGTCTTCCTTCGCATCGCCGTTATTGTCGATATGTACTTCATACAGCGCATTCTGGTCGAACTGGTTGAAGTTGGGGCCGCCTTGCGGATCCTGGAAAGGGATGTAGTTGGCCAGCAGCGTCACGTAGTCCTGGCGGCCGCTTTCGTAGCTCCTGAACATGTAGAAATCGGTGCCGTCCACCTTCGGCGCGCCGGTAATGTACGGACCTTCGCGGTGGCTGGAAGCGCCTGCAGGCAAAACGAAGGCGCCGGCCAGCGCCGTTGCCAGCAAGGTGGTCTTGAAGAGGAATCCGGTAGTTGAGCGTCGCATGGTATCTCCTTGTATGGTCATCGAATGGTGGCATTCCGGCATCAACGGAAGGCTGCAAAGGATTGTATGGAGGACCGTTACAAACGGATTCAACTTTTCGCGGCACGCGTGGACATGTCTTGTTTGAAACGATATGTGGTTACTGTCGATCAGATACTGGAGGTTAGGCGCCGCAGCATTTCTTGTACTTCTTGTTGCTGCCGCATGGGCACGGGTCGTTGCGTCCTGGCACCGGTGCTTCGTGCTTCACCGTGCTGACAGCCGACTTGCGCAGCGGCGCCCAGTAGCGGTGGATATGCGGTATCGCTGCCTCGATTTCCACGGTCAGCTTGTGGCACTTGCCGGGGTCGTCGACCAGCGCCATTTCCTCTTCCTCGATTTCCTCGGCGCCGAGCAGGTAGAAAGGCCGCATCAAGGGCTCGAGCGGCGATTCGTAGATGGGCTGCCATTGCTCGGCGCGCATCTCCATGCCTTCCCAGAAACCCCAGGCCCAGGCTTCGCCGTCGAGCACATTGCGGCCGTTCCATTCGTGCTCGCAAAACAGCGGCTCGAACTCCTTGGGCGCGACCTCGAAGGTCATCGTCACTTCATTCATGAAGCGCGCGATCAGCGCGGTGATGCGCTGCGCTTCCTTTTCGTTCTTGAATGCGGGCGCGTCCTCCGGGGTCGCGCCCCAGACCCGCGGCAGCCATTCTGCGAACGGCACTTCCTGCGGCCCGATTGCCAGCGCGGTCAGGAAACCGTGCAGCGCATCCATGGTCATCGCGTCGTCGCCGCAACGGTCTGAAAGCAGGAACGCGTCGAGTTCGTTGAATTCCTTGTCGGAAAGCGGTTCATCCAGATGCATGTCGGTCCAGGCGGTAAAAGGGAAAAGCGTAGTCTAACCGCTGCTGTCGCCCCAACGTACAATGGCGTTCATGACGCAATCTGCCACCTCCTACGAAACCCTGTCGCCCGACATGGTTCTCGACGCACTCGACAGCGTGGGCCTGCGCGGCGACGGCCGCCTGCTGGCGCTCAACAGTTACGAGAACCGCGTCTACCAAGTGGCGATGGAGGACGGCGCGCCGGTGGTCGCCAAGTTCTACCGGCCGGGTCGCTGGAGCGATGCGCAGATCCTGGAAGAACATGCATTCGTCGCCGAACTGGTGGAACGCGAGATTCCTGTGGTACCGGCGATGACCCTCGATGGCAACACGCTGCAGCATTTCGGCGGCTTTGCCTTCGCCGTGTTCGCGCGCCATGGCGGCCGCGCGCCTGAACTGGAAGACCGCGACACGCTGGAATGGATGGGCCGCTTCCTCGGCCGCATCCACGCGGTCGGCGCGCTGACACCGTACGTGGTTCGCCCTGCGCTCGACCCGGACACCTTCGGCATCGCGCCGCGCGACTTCCTGCTCTCGCATGACTTCATCCCGCCCGAGCTGGCGGCTGCCTGGCAGAGCGTGGTCGAGCAGGCGCTGGACGGGGTGCGCGGCTGTTATGAACGCGCCAGCGCGGTGGCCACGCTGCGGCTGCACGGCGACTGCCATGTCGGCAATGTGCTCTGGACCGGCGACGGCCCGCACTTCGTCGACTTCGACGACAGCCGCAGCGGGCCGGCGGTGCAGGACCTGTGGATGCTGCTGTCTGGAGAGCGCCCGGACATGGTCAGGCAGCTGTCGGACCTGCTGGCGGGCTACGAGGATTTTTGCGAATTCGACCCGCGCGAACTGCATCTCATCGAGGCCTTGCGCACGCTGCGCCTCATCCATTATTCGGGCTGGCTGGCAAGCCGCTGGGACGACCCGGCGTTTCCGGCTGCCTTCCCCTGGTTTAACACGCAGCGCTACTGGCAGGACCGCATCCTCGAACTGCGGGAACAAGTGGCGCTGATGGCCGAACCGCCGTTGTGGCCGGCCTGACTTTACTCGGAGTGCAATGAACACCATTCGTTTCGGCATCATCGGCGGCAGCGGCCTGTACAGGATGGACGGCCTGGAAGGGTTGCGGGAAATCGCGGTGGACACGCCGTACGGCGCGCCGTCCGACGCCATCGCCACCGGCACGCTGGACGGCGTGCCGGTAGCCTTTCTCGCGCGCCACGGCCGCAGCCATTCGACGCTGCCCGGCGACATCCCGTTCCGGGCCAATATCTGGGCGCTGAAATCGCTGGGCGTCGATTACCTGGTGTCGGTGTCGGCGGTCGGCTCGCTGAAGGAAGCGCTGGCGCCGCGCCACATGGCGCTGCCGGACCAGTTCATCGACCTGACGCGGCACCGGCCCGGCACCTTCTTCGGCGACGGCGCGGTCGCGCATGTGAGCCTGGCGCACCCGGTGTGCGCGGCGCTGTCGGCGGCGCTGGCCCAGGCCTTCGACGACTGCGCGTTGCCGGACGCGGTGCTGCACCGGGGCGGCACCTATGTCTGCATCGAGGGCCCGCAGTTTTCCACGTTCGCCGAGTCGCAGCTGTACCGCTCATGGGATGCCTCGGTGATCGGCATGACCAACATGCCCGAGGCCAGGCTGGCGCGCGAGGCCGAGATGGCTTATGCGACGCTGGCGCTGGTGACCGATTACGATTGCTGGCACGAAGGGCACGAGGCGGTGACCGCGGAGATTGCAATCGGCAACCTGATGCACAACGCCGCCAATGCGCAGCGCGTGCTGCGGGCCTGCATTGCGCGGCTGGCCGCGAGCCCACCAGCGTCGAAGGCGCATGGCGCGCTGCAGCAGGCGCTGGTGACGCAGCCGGCGGCGATGCCGGAGGCGACCAGGGCACGGCTTACGCCGCTGCTGAAGAAGTACCTGTAATCACGCGGGTAAAAAAATGCCGGATGCGTGAGCATCCGGCATTTTGATCATGGCAGTTGGCGACTTCCCTAGCTACCGATGCGGCCGCCGTCGTTCTTCGTGATGACGATGGTCGCCGAACGGGGGCGCCTGCCGGCGCCATAGCCCGCATTGCCCGGCCACTGGCTGGTGTACTTGGACGGGTCGTTGATGTTGGCCAGCGCCGTGTTTTCACCAGGGTGCTGGATGTTCACGAAGATCGCTTTCCCATCCGACGTTTCCGCCAGTCCCGTGATCTCGCATCCGACGACGCCGGTGAGGAAACGCTTCAGCGTTTCGGGTGTGGGCGCCTTGCTGACATAGGTGTCGACCGCGAGGGTGCCGCCAGCAGTTCGGGGGTAGGTCAGCGTCAGCTTCTGGCCGTCGCCAACCTGGCCCGGCAAACCTGCCAGCATCATGCAGTTGGACGCGTCGGTATAGGCGCCGTCGTCGGTCTGCACCCAGCAGATGCCGGTCGCCGGACTGAACACCAGGCCGTCCGGGCTGGAGAAGTCCTGGTCGGCGGTCAGCTTGGACAAGTTGACCAGGCCCGGATTGGCCGTGGACTCCGCGCCGAACAGGTAGACGTCCCAGGTAAATGCCAGTGCGGCATTTCCGGCGGCGCCTTCCTTGACGCGCAGGATATGCCCGTTGACGTTGCCGGACTGGTTGGTGCTGCCTTTCGCATCGGTGTAGGCGCGCGGGTTGGCGCTGTCCACGCCCATCTGCGACGCCGTGGTCGGCTCCACCCGGCGGTCGCTGTTATTGGTCAGCGTGAAGTAGATTTCGCCGTTCGACGGATTGACGCCGCTCCATTCCGGCCGGTCCATCTTGGTCGCGCCCACGGCATCCGCGGCCAGGCGCGCATTCACCAGCACGTCGGCCTGGTCGGCAAACGGGTAGATGGCGTAGGAAGCAATGGCGGGGTTGGCGATGGACAGTTCTATCCACTGGCCGGCGCCGTCGGCATTGAATTTGGCGACGTACAGCCTGCCCGCATCGAGGAAGCGGTCGCCGGTCGTCATGCGGTCTGTTGGCGTCGCGTCGGCGGCGCTCCAGGTGGCTGCGGAAACGAACTTGTAGATGTATTCGCCGCGGGAATCGTCGCCCATGTAGACCGCCAGCGGCTGGCCCGGGACGGCCTTGCCGAACGAGGCGCTTTCGTGGGCATAGCGGCCCAGAGCGGTGCGCTTCCTGGCAGTGCGCGTCTTGTCGTACGGGTCGACTTCGATGATGTAGCCCAGTCCGTTCATTTCATTGCGGTAGTCGTCGCTGCCATTCGCGGAAACGCCGAGCTTGCCGATGTTCCAGCGTGCGTACTTGTCGTCGGCGCCGGCGGTTTCCCAGCCATGGCGCGATGCCTGGCCTTGCGCACGGCCGTAGCGCTTCAAGGAAACGACGCTCTTGTCATTGCCGCGTGCCGCATCGTCGGTGGCGCGGCGGAAAAAATACCCGGCGAAGTTTTCCTCGCCGCTCAGGTAAGTGCCCCATGGTGTCTTGCCGGTGCCGCAGTTGTTCAACGTGCCCCGCGTCTTCGTGCCATTGACCGAATACTTCGTGACCACCAGCGCATTGCCGCGCACCGGGCCGGAAATCTCGACCTCGGTCAGCGGCGTCAGGCGGCGGTTGAAGGTCGAGCCGGCGAGGTATTCCCACTTGCCCGCGTTCCGTCGCACCTCGACCACGGAAATGCCGTGGACGGCGACTTCCTTGTCGACCTCGGCGGCCGGGCGGGGCAGGGTGGTCGTGCCGCCGTTGACGTGCAGGAAGTGCGAGGCCAGTCTTTCATCGGTCGTCGCTTCGTGATTCATGATCAGCAGGCCGCGGTCCACCGTATCGACTGCCGGCCGGCCGTCGGCGCCGAGTCCGTACAACTCCATGCCGTCATGATGGTCGCCGGCGCGATTCTCGAAGTCGGTGTCGGTGCCGTCGTTCTTGTAGGCGGGCGTGGCGGCGCTGATCGGGTCGCCCAGCGCGTACAGCACGCTGGCGGTGTAGCCGGCCGGGACGACCACGGCGTCCGCCAGGCTCTTAGGCACGGCCTGGAAGCCAAGCAGCGTTTCATTCGTCGCGCCCGACTGCGGCGTGGTGCCGGCGTCGTTGTCGCTGCTGCCGCCGCAGGCGGACAAGCCGACCGTGCCGAGGACTGCCGTTGCAGCGGAAGCGAGGCTGCCGCGCAGGACGCTGCGGCGGCTCAGGCGGGTGTTCAGGACGGCACTGAAGGTCTCGTTCGGCGAGTCGTTATGGCCAATGATGTCGCCGTTGAAATCCGCGGAAGACAGGTCGCTTGCTTTCTTCATGTTCTACTTTCGCATCGGGTGTTGGAGGGACGTTCCGGCACGCAGTCTAATCAGCGCAGATGACACGCCTATTACAAACGCGCCGCTTTCGTGTAGCCACAGTTGCGGTTGCTCTTGACGTCCCGCGCAGCGACAGTTGCCGTTGCCGTTGCCGTTGCCGTTGCCGTT
>CAUQYP010000240.1:0-7258 GCA_963522035.1 uncultured Noviherbaspirillum sp.
GGCACCAGCGACGTGGCGTCATCAACGGGGACCCACGTCAAAAACCGCGTCAAAAGCAACGGCAACGGCAACTGTCGCTATGCGGAACGGCAACTGTCGCTGCGCGGGGCTTGATGCAACGGCAACTGTCGCTGCGCGGACGTGCCGCTTCTGGCGCAAGCCAGCATGAATATGCCCTAGCCCAGCATGCGGCTATAGATCCGGGTCGCCATCAGGCCGGCCGGGCTATGATGGCTTGCCGGCGACATCAACTGCGTCAGCAGGCGCATCGCCTCGTCCCGGCTTTCCAGGCTCGCCAGGGTTTCTTCCAGCGTACGCAGCTCTAGATTGAAATCGGTCTGATTTTCCGAGGCGCTGCGCTGCGACGGATTCCGCAGCACGCCGCGAACGCCATGCCACTCTGCCGGCGTCGAGGCGCCCAGGGTGTCCATCAGCCGCTGACGGGCACGGAAACTGATCTGGCGACGTTGCGCGCCTTCCCATCCGTCTGCGATCCAGTCATAGATCACCTGTTGCTCGTAGGCCGAAAACACGCCGAACATCTCCGCCCGCTCGCCCTGCAACAAGCGCCAGAAACGGCTGTTTTGCGGGTCCTGGCCACGGCGTATCCAGTCGCGCTCCACCAGCGCGTCGAGGAAAGCAGGTATCTGTGCCGGGTCCGACAGCCAGTCGTTGATGGCGCGGCCGCCGATCCGGCAGTAATCCGAGTGCGCTTCCTTGCCGACTGCACTTTTCTCGGCAAACAGCGCGATCACTTCGCGATCGATATCGAACTCCTCGATGACCGAATTGGTGCCGGCGCCCAGCATGTTGAGCTTGTAGCCGCGTGCCACCCTTGCCATGAAGCTTGCCCGGTCGCCGATGCGCGGCATGGTCTCGACCAGTCCTTCCAGTGCCTTCCTTGCATGGCCGCTGTCGGCATTGTCGACGGTGACATGCAGCGTGAAATAGGTCGGGTCTATGCCAAGCTCATTAAGCTCGTAGGCGCAGATCAGCAGGTGCAGGGGCAACTGCTCGTAGCCGAGATTGAAGCCGATCACTTCCGGCAGGAAATTGCCGGCGTGGCGCGCCAACGCCAGCTGCAGCACGCCTTGCACATAATGGTCCTCGCTGAGGTTCTCCCAACGCTCGCAACCATGGGTGGCCAGCAGGCGCTTGAACAGCAGTACGTGGTTCTTGTCCGGCACGCCGTCGCCCAGCTCCTCCAGGTAGATCCTGATCAGCGCAGTAAACCGCGCATCGTTCCAATGCGGCACCAGGCCGTATAGCCAGGCGCCGTCAACCAGCTTGGTGGGCGCCACGGCCTTCAGGAAATACAGCGCGTGCGACTTGCTGGAAAAATAACGCCGTGCGCCGCCTTCCTTGCGTGACTGCAGGTAGTCGCGGTACTGCTCGCCGACGACCGCCGTGTTGTGCACGATCCAGTCCGAAATGTCGTCGATGTCGGCCGGCAAGTCCGATTCCAGCGCCTCGGTCGCCAGCAGTTGTTCCCGCAGGTAGGCGTCAGCGCTGTCCAATGCCTGTGCCGATGGCTCGTCGCGCATCAGGGCGCGGTACAGCCGCCGCAATGGGCTGGACGGCGCAACCGGGTGCGGCTGCAGGTAGTGGATTTGATCGTTTGCTCGAGTCGGCTGGTTCAGCATGGTGTGTCTCTTCCTTGTCACTGGCGGCATGGCGGCAAACGCTGCCAGCCGGTGATTGGCTTTGGCCAAATAATGGGGGGATTATCGGCAGCAAGGTGCTCCACAACAATCAGCAAACAGGAGGAAACAGGGTCGGACGATCCCTACAAGCCGGACCATTATCGCACCCCTGCACATTATTTCAGTTTGATTGCACATCCGTTCAAACCGGCGTATATTAATGGAAATTCCAGGCTCGGCAGACGTATCCGCATCCAGTCCGTTCGTGGATTCCCTGCCGGACAAACCGCTTTCCTGATCTCTCTATTTATCAATGGGCGCAGCCATATCTCACCTACCTTCCCAGCTCGACATGCTGATCATCGGCGGCGGCATCAATGGCGCCGGCATTGCGCGCGACGCCGCGGGACGTGGCCTGTCGGTCGCGCTATGCGAGCAGAACGACTTTGCCAGCGCCACCTCGTCAGCCAGCACCAAGCTCATCCATGGCGGCCTGCGCTACCTCGAGCACTATGAATTCCGGCTGGTGGGCGAGGCATTGGCCGAGCGCGAAGTGCTGCTGAAGATTGCGCCGCACATTGCCTGGCCGCTGCGTTTCGTGATGCCGCATGCCAAGGGATTGCGGCCAGGCTGGATGATCCGCGCCGGCCTGCTGATGTACGACCGCCTGGGCGGCAAGACCACCCTGCCCCGCTCGAAAGGCATCAGCCTGCTGCGCACGCCCTACGGCGCCGGCCTGAAAACCGAGTTCCACAAGGGTTATATCTATTCCGATGCCTGGGTCGACGATGCCAGGCTGGTGCTGCTGAACCTGCGCTCCGCCGCCGATCATGGCGCCAGCATCCTGCCGCGCACGCGCTTCATCGGCGCCCGGCGCGAGGGCGGACTCTGGCACGCCGAGCTGGAAGACGCGGGCACGCAGCAGCGGCAGACCGTGCGCGCCAGGATACTGGTCAACGCCGCCGGTCCCTGGGTGAGCCAGGTTGCCGGCACGCTCGGGCATGCGCGCACCAAGGCCAGCGTGCGGCTGGTCAAGGGCAGCCACATCGTGGTGCCGAAGCTGTATGAAGGCGATCATGCGTACATCGTGCAGGACAGCGGCAAGCGCATCATCTTCATGATTCCGTACGAGCGCGACTTTACTTTGATCGGCACCACCGACATGGTGGTCAACAGCATCGGCGAAGGCGGCGCGATCAGCCAGCAGGAACTCGAATACCTGTGCACCCAGGTCAGCCGCTATTCGGCCCGGCCGGTGACGCCGGACCAGGTGGTCTGGAGCTACAGCGGCATACGCCCTCTCTACGATGACGGTAGCGAAGACCCGTCGGCAGTCACCCGCGACTACACGCTGGTGCTGGAAGACGGCGAGGTCGACGTGCCGCAGCTGTCGGTCTACGGCGGCAAGATCACCACCTACCGCAAGCTGGCCGAGGCGGCGCTGGACAAGCTGGCGCCATGGATGGGCAGCGCCACCGGCAAGTGGACCGGTTCCGAAGCGCTGCCGGGCGGCGACCTGCCGCCGGGTGGCCAGGCCGCCTTCCTGCCGCAGCTGGCGCAGCGCTATCCGGACATGCCGGAGTCGCTGCTGACCGCGCTGATGCAGCGCCACGGCAGCCTCGCGCTGGAGATACTCGGCGACGCCCGCAAGCCCGCCGACCTCGGCGAACACTTTGGCGGCGGGCTGTATGAACGCGAGGTCAGGTACCTGATCGACCATGAGTGGGCGCAGGAAGCCGGCGACATACTGTGGCGCCGCACCAAGGCCGGGCTGCACATGACACCGCAGCAGCGGGAGCACTTCGCCCGCCATATGGAGAACAGCAGGACCACGCAATTTCCGGCATGAGCGCATTGAACGAAAGCATATTGCTGCACCTGCTGACCGCGCTCTGCGCCGGCGGCCTGATCGGGCTGGAGCGCAGCTACCACGGCCGCCCGGCGGGCTTTCGGACCCATGTGCTGGTCTGCGTATCGTCCAGCATGCTGATGCTGGTGACGCTCTACCAGTCGGTCTGGTACATCGCGCCGCTGGCCGACACGGTGCGGACCGACCCGACCCGGATGGCGCAGGGCATCATGACCGGCATCGGCTTCCTCGGCGCAGGCGTGATCATGAAGGACGGCCTGTCGGTGCGCGGCCTGACCACCGCGGCGTCGATCTGGATCACCGCGGCGATCGGCATCCTGGCCGGCATCGGCTTTTACTTCCCGGTCATCGTGGTGACGGTGCTGACCGTGGCTGCGCTGTCCATCTTCCGCTGGATCGAACGCATTTTGCCGGCCTACTTCTATGCCTTGCACGTGGTGCGATTTTCCTGCGCCAGCGTAATGACCGAGGAAGCGCTGCGCGAGCTGATTGCCAGGCATGGATTTTCCATCGCCAACATGAGCTACAGCATGGAAGAGTCGGGCCGCGTCTTCGAATACCGGATGGTGATCCGCTCGCGCGACCGCGAGAATGCCACCCGCCTCGCGCAGACCTGGCACCAGGCCAACGGCAGCGTGCTGGAATTTCGCATCGAGCCTGCATGACCGTCCGGCTCGGCTACCATGTCGACGAACTGTTCAACGGAGACATGCAATGCACCTGATCACCTGGAATATCCAGTGGGGCCGCGGCTGCGACGGCCGCGTCGACCTGGCGCGCATCGTCGAACATGCGCGCGCGATGGCCGACTTCGACGTGTTGTGCCTGCAGGAGGTCGCCGACAATTTTCCGGCGTTGAAGGATAACGACGACGCCGACCAGTTCGCCGCGCTGGCGGCGCTGCTCCCGGATTTCACCGCGGTCGAAGGCGCTGCCATCGACCTGCCGGGCGGCCGGCGGCGGCGCCGTTTCGGCAACATGATCCTGTCGCGCCTGCCGGTGCGGCAGGTTTACCGGCATTTGCTGCCGTCGCCGCCCGATCCTTCCGTCAGGAACATGCGGCGCCTGCTGCTCGAAGCGGTGATCGAGGCGCCATTCGGCCTGGTGCGCGTAATGACCACCCACCTCGAATACTATTCAGCCACCCAGCGCGCGGCCCAAGCTAAAGCGGTGCGCAGCCTGCATGCCGAAGCCTGCGCCGATGCCCGGGCCTTTGCAGAAATCGACAGCAGCGAAGGCACGTACCACAGCCTGTTGCGGCCGGCCTCCACCATCATCACCGGCGACTTCAACTTCAAGCCCGACGACCCGCTGCATGCGCTGCTGCAGCAGCCGTACGACGACGGCAGCCTGCAGCTGCACGATGCCTGGGCCGCGCGCTGGCCGGGTGTTCCGCATCCGCCGACGCTGGGCCTGTACGACCGCCACCAGTGGCCGGCTCCCTATGCCAGCGACTTCATCTACCTGAGCGAAGACCTGCTGCCCCGCCTGGGCGATGCCAGGGTCGAAGGCCTGACCCAGGCATCGGACCACCAGCCTGTACTCATCACACTGCAATAAACCCCTGAAAGAAACACGCATGCTGCCATTGCAAGACCTGCCTGACACCGACCTCGCCGCCATCGACGGACTGTTCCTCGACATCGACGACACAATTACCAATGATGGCAGGCTGCCGGCCCGCGCCTACTCGGCGCTCGAGGCGCTGCACGAGTCCGGCCTGCTGGTCGTGCCGATCACGGGCAGGCCTGCGGGCTGGTGCGACCACTTTGCGCGGATGTGGCCGGTCGATGCGGTGGTTGGCGAAAATGGGGCGTTCTACTTCTGGCATGACCACGAGGCAAAAAAACTGCGCCAGCGCTTCCTGGTCGACGAGGCCACGCGCGCTGCCAACGCCGACCGCCTGAAAACCATCGCTGCCGACATTCTCCGGGCCGTGCCCGGCTGCGCGCTGGCCTCGGACCAGTTCTGCCGCATCGCCGACATCGCCATCGACTTTTGCGAGGACGTGCCGGCGCTGCCCAGGAGCGAGGTCGAACGCATCGCCACGCTGATGCGCACGGCCGGCATGACGGCCAAGGTCAGCTCCATCCATGTCAACGGCTGGTTCGGCGACTACGACAAGCTCAGCATGGCGCGGCTGATGATGCAGGAGCGCTATGGCATAGGCCTCGACAGCGAGCGGCAGCGTTACCTTTTCATCGGCGATTCGCCGAACGACGAGCCGATGTTTGCGTACTTCCCGCAAGCGGTAGGCGTGGCGAACGTGGTTGACTTCGCCAAGGACATGGCGCATCCGCCGGCGTACGTGACGCGCGGACGCGGCGGGGACGGGTTCGTGGAACTGGCGGAGCGGCTGCTGGCGGCGAGGCGCTGAGGCGCTGGCTGCACAAGTTCTGCGGCTTCGCAGGCCGGCTGGCTTATGATGTGGCTCCCTGCATGCGGCCACTTGCGTGGCTGCGCAGATTTGCCGGCTCGCCGGCCGCATCACCCGCTGCGACCGGAGCCATCCAATGAGCAAGATTGCCGCATCGCCAAGCCGACCTGCCGACCTGCCGCCCGACTACGCCGGCTGGCTGGCAAGCCTGAAACTACGGATACAGTCGGCACAGCAACGCGCAGCGCTGGCCGTAAACCGCGAACTCGTGCTGCTTTACTGGCAGATAGGCCAGGACATCCTGGCGCGGCAACAGGCCCAGGGCTGGGGCGCCAAGGTCATAGACCGGCTCGCCCAGGATTTGACGGCGGCATTCCCGGGCGTAAAAGGGTTTTCACCACGCAACCTGAAGTACATGCGGGCGTTTGCCGAGGCATGGCCGGATGCGGCAATTGTGCAAGAGGCGCTTGCACAATTGCCGTGGTATCACCAGTTGGCCCTGCTGGACAAATTAAAAACGCCGGAAGACCGTGCATGGTACGCCGCGCGCGCCGTCGAACACGGCTGGTCCCGCAACATCCTGGTAATGCAGATCGAAAGCCGCCTGCACCAGCGCCAGGGCGCCGCCCAGACGAATTTCGAGCGGCACTTGCCGCCACACCAGTCCGACCTCGCCCGCAACACGCTGAAGGACCCGTACATCTTCGACTTCCTCGACCTCGGCGATGCGGCCCAGGAACGCGACATCGAGTCCGCGCTCGTCACGCATGTGACCCGTTTCCTGCTCGAACTCGGCGCAGGCTTCGCGTTCGTCGGCAGGCAGCACCGGCTCACGGTCGGCGACGAAGATTTCTATATCGACCTGCTGTTCTACCACCTGAAGCTGCGCTGCTACGTGGTGGTCGAGTTAAAGGCAACGCCGTTCAGGCCGGAATACGCAGGCCAGCTCAACTTCTACCTGTCGGCAGTCGATGCCGACATCAAGTCCGACGACGACAACCCGACGATCGGCCTGCTGTTATGCAAGAGCCACAACCAGACCGTCGCCGAATACGCGCTGCGCGGCATGGAAAAGGCAATGGGCATCGCCGATTACCAGCTGGTGCGTTCTATTCCGGAAAACCTGAGCGCCAGCTTGCCCACCATCGAGCAGATTGAAATGGAGCTCCAGCAGGTCGAAGGCGACGATGCAGGCGAGTCCCCGCTGTAATCGTCTGTTCCGCGTAGCGACAGTTGCCGTTGCTTGTAGCGCCGCGCAGCGACCGTTGCCGTTGCAGTTGCCCGCGCAGCGACAGTTGCTTTTGCAGTTGCTTTTGCAGTTGCTTTTGACGCTGCCTTTGACGTGGATCCCCGTTAGACGGCGACGCG
>CAUQYP010000241.1:0-7226 GCA_963522035.1 uncultured Noviherbaspirillum sp.
AACGGGGATCCACGTCAAAGGCAGCGTCAAAAGCAACGGCAACTGTCGCTGCGCGCAATAAGCAATATCGATTACAGGCCGGCTGGGCAAGCCAGCATGAAACTGCGCTAGCCTGCTTGCCCTACATAAGCTGAGGATACGCATGACTGGCACCCCATCAGCAGAGCGGCGCACCAGCAAGCAAAACTGCGTGCGTCACAGTCCTATAGTTTCACGAAACCAACGGTTTCAAGCTCTGCAGTAGGCCCGGATCCAGTTGCGCGGCGTCTCTTGCGAGGTTGACTTGCCTGGCCGCACTTGCGGTTTCCACCAACGCCGCATCTATCGTCTGTCCGCGGTCCGCAAACCAGCCCAGCAGATCCGCCAGACGCCAGACCGACGCGCTGCCTTCGTGGACCGGAGGGGGGAAGCTGGCGGGATGGTTCAGCATCAGCTTGCGCAGGTTTTGCCGGCTCATGTCCAGCAGGTCAGCCACGTCGCTCAGCCCGACATAATCCGGACCGGCCTCCGTCAGCCTGGCGCCGGGGATGGCGCGCCTGACATCGTCCAGCGCGCTGTGCAGCGCTGCTTCGGCACTCGCAGCCTCGCGGGTAAATTCAAGCGCAATGCGTCCGGCTACGCCGCTGCCGACCAGCGCATCGTCGCAACCGGCGGCGCCCAGGCGTTCGACGATGGCGGCGGGGTCGCGGTCGTCGGCGGCAAGCTGGTACTTCAGGGTGAAGATGTACTCCATGGCCTTACTCCTTTTCAATAACGCATTGGATCAGTGCGCAATGGTCGACAACGCGGATGACGGCGCGCGCATGGTTGAACGGGTTTTTCGGGGTGCTCCAGATACTGGTGATGCAAAATTCGCCGCAGCGGCAGTCGGCGCTGTTGTACGGGCAATAGATACGTCCCCACGCGTGGCTGCCGCCAGGTTCCACGCGCCAGCCATGCAGTTCGGCGTGTTTCAGCGCCTGTTCGATTTCCTTTTTCGGGTGAGAGGGTCTGGTCATCGAGTGCTCCATCCTAGGTATGTGGTTATTGGTTGTCAAGTGACAACCAACGGAAATACAAAGATAAATGCACGCGATGATCCATCATGGTCGATTACCGCCTAAACGCTTGAATACAAAAGAAAAACGCCGTTCAGCGCTAGCCGAACGGCGTTCGTAACCGGAGGCAGCATTACATCGCTGCGGCAGGTTTTTTATTCTGTCGGCGGGACATAGCCCATTGCCGCATCGGCGCCCTCGCCGAAGAAATGCTTCTCCATCTGCGTCGCCAGGTATTTGCGGGCGCGGGTGTCGGCCAGGTTGAGCCGGTTTTCATTGACCAGCATGGTCTGGTGCTTGAGCCAGGCGGCCCAGGCTTCCTTGGACACGTTTTCCCACAGGCGCTTGCCGAGTTCGCCCGGATAAGGCGGGAAGTCCAGGCCTTCGGCTTCCTTGTTGAGTTTGATGCAGTGGACCATGCGGGCCATAGTGTTTCTCCAGGTTGAATGTGGTTCGGTTCGAATGATGGAATCAGAGGGTCTTGACCAGCACCATCGATTTGCGTTGCCAGTTATACATGTGCTGCCTGTCCTTGGGCAGCGCGTCGACCGAAGACTGCACGAAGCCGCGCTTGATGAACCAGTGCGCGGTGCGGGTCGTCAGCACGAAGAGCTTCTTGACGCCGGCGGCGCGCGCCCGGTTTTCCATGTGCTTCAGCAGCCGTTCGCCATCGCCCTGCGTCTGCACCTCCGGGTTGACCGTCAGACAAGCCATTTCGGCCATCTGTTCCTCGGGGAACGGGTAGAGCGCGGCGCAGCCGAAGATCACGCCGTCATGCTCGATCACGGAAAACTGGTCGATCTCGCGCTCGATCAGCTCGCGTCCGCGCTTGACCAGCGTGCCGTCGGCTTCCAGCGGCTCGATCAGCTTCAGGATGCCGCCGACGTCGTCGATCGACGCCTCGCGCAGGCTTTCCAGGTTCTGCGACGAGATCATGGTGCCGACGCCGTCGTGCGTGAACAGTTCGAGCAGGGCCGAGCCGTCGGTGGAGAACGGCACCACGTGCGCGCGCGGCACGCCGCCGCTGCAGGCCTGCATCGCATGGCGCAGGTAGAAGGCCGAGTCGGGCGGCAGGCTGCCGCTGTCGATGACGGCGCGCGCCTGGTGGTTCGACAGTTCGTGGATCTCGGCGCCGGTCATGTCGGTCATCATCGGGGTCTCGGTGATGAAGATGATCTTGTCGGCCCGCAGCGCAATGGAGGCGGCGACGGCGACGTCCTCCATGGTCAGGTTGAACACCTCGCCGGTCGGGGAGAAGCCCAGCGGCGACAGCAGCACCAGGCCGCCGGCATTGAGAATCGGCTGGATGGTCTCATATGCGATCTTCCGGGACACGCCGGTCAGTTCAAGGTCGACGCCGTCGATGATGCCGATCGGCCGGGCTGTCACGAAGTTGCCGGAAATGATACGGATTTCCGCGTGCGCCATCGGCGTGTTGGGCAGGCCCTGGCTGAACGCGGCCTCGATGTCCAGCCGCAGCTCGCCGGCGGCTTCCTTGGCGCACTCCAGCGCGGCAGTATCTGTGATGCGCACGCCGTTATGAAAGCGGGCCTCGACATTGCGCAGCGCGAGCTGTTCCTCGACCTGCGGCCGCGAGCCATGCACGACCACGATGCGGATGCCCAGCGCATGCAGCAGCGACAGGTCCTGCGCCAGCACCGGCAGGGCGCCGGCCTTGACCAGTTCGCCCGGAAAGGCAACCACGAATGTTTTACCGCGAAAGGCATGAATGTATGGCGCGACAGAGCGCAGCCACTGTACGAATTGAACGGGATTTTCCATGAGCGGCATTATAATTCGGCCCGCCATGTCTGCACCTGAACCTTCCGAAGAATCCATGCACAGCAAGCAACAGGACCAGGCGCCGCAGCGGCCAGGTCGGCGCGCGCCTGCGCCGCCGCCGTTCCGGCACCCGCTGCCGGACATCGTCTTCCCCGAGGAGCTGCCGGTCTCGGGCCGGCGCGACGAGATTGCCGCGGCGCTGCAGGCGCACCAGGTCATCATCGTCAGCGGCGAGACCGGCTCCGGCAAGACCACCCAGCTACCGAAGATCTGCCTGGCGCTCGGCCGCGGCGAGCGCGGGCTGATCGGCCACACCCAGCCGCGCCGCATCGCCGCCAGCTCGACCGCGCGCCGCATCGCGCAGGAGTTGGGCACGCCGCTGGGCGAGCATGTCGGCTTCAAGGTGCGCTTCAACGACAACCTGACCAAGGGCGCATGGGTCAAGCTGATGACCGACGGCATATTGCTGGCCGAGACCCAGACCGACCCGCTGCTGAAGCAGTACGACACGATCATCATCGACGAGGCGCACGAGCGCAGCCTCAATATCGACTTCCTGCTGGGCTACCTGAAGCAGTTGCTGCCGCGCCGGCCCGACCTGAAGATCATCATCACCTCGGCCACCATCGACGCCGACCGTTTCGCCCGCCACTTCGGCCGCGGCGACAAGCCGGCGCCGGTGATCGAGGTGTCGGGCCGGATGTACCCGGTCGAGGTGCGCTACCGGCCGGTCGAGCCGGGCGAGGGCGCGGCCAAGCCGGGCGCGGCGCCTACCGCGGCCCAGAAAGGGCGCGACAAGCGCGACCTGATGGACGCGGTAGCCGACGCGGTCGACGAACTGTGCAGCGTCGGCCAGGGCGACGTGCTGGTGTTCCTGCCCGGCGAGCGCGAGATCCGCGACGCCGCCGAGACACTGCGCAAGCACCATCCGCCGCATGTCGAGATACTGCCGCTGTTCGCGCGGCTTTCGGCGCAGGAGCAGGAACGGGTGTTCAAGGCGTCCAATGCGCGCCGCATCGTGCTGGCGACCAACGTCGCCGAGACTTCGCTGACGGTGCCGGGCATACGCTATGTGGTCGACGCCGGCACGGCCAGGGTCAAGCGCTACAGCTATCGCAACAAGGTCGAGCAGCTGCAGGTCGAGCCGATCGCGCAGTCCGCCGCCAACCAGCGCGCCGGCCGTTGCGGCCGGGTCGCGGCGGGCGTCTGCATCCGCCTGTACGAGGAGCAGGACTTCCTGCAGCGGCCGAAATTCACCGAGCCGGAAATCCTGCGCTCGTCGCTGGCCGCGGTCATCCTGCGGATGAAGTCGCTGAAGCTGGCCGACGTCGAGAGTTTTCCCTTCATCGAGCCGCCGCTCGGCCGCGCGATTGCCGACGGCTACCAGCTGCTGCAGGAACTGGGCGCGGTGGACGAGGCCAATGCGCTGACGCCGCTCGGCCGCCAGCTCGCCAAGCTGCCGCTGGACCCGCGCGTGGGCCGCATGATCCTGGCGGCGCAGGCAAGCGCCTGCCTTTCCGAAATGCTGGTCATTGCCTCCGCGCTGTCGGTGCAGGACCCGCGCGACCGGCCGCTCGAAGCGCAGGCCGCGGCCGACCAGGCGCACAAGAAATTTGCCGATGAAAAATCGGAGTTTCTCAGCTACCTGAAAATCTGGCACTGGTTCGACGAGGCGATCGCGCACAAGAAGACCAACCGCCAGCTGCAGGACAACTGCCGCGTCAACTTCCTGTCGCAGATGCGCCTGCGCGAATGGCGCGACGTCCATACGCAGCTGCTGACCGTGGTGCGCGAGCAGGGCTGGCGGCTTAACGACGCGCCGGCCACCTACGAGCAGTTGCATACGGCGCTGCTGACCGGCTTGCTGGGCAACATCGGCTTCAAGAGCGAGGAAGATGCGCAGTACCTGGGCGCGCGCGGCATCCGCTTCAATATCTGGCCCGGCTCCACGCTGCAGAAAAAGGCCGGGCGCTGGATGGTGGCGGCCGAGCTGGTCGATACCTCGCGGCTATATGCCCGCACCATTGCGCAGATCCAGCCGGAATGGCTGGAGCGCGTCGGCGCGCACCTGCTGAAAAAGTCCTATGGCGAGCCGCGCTGGGAAAAGCGCGGCGCCCAGGTGGTGGCGTCCGAGCGGGCCACGCTGCACGGGCTGGTGGTCTACAGCCAGCGCCGCATCAGCTACGGTGCGATCAACCCGGTGGAAGCGCGCGAAATCTTCATCCGCGACGCACTGGTGGGCGGCGACTTCGACACCAGGGCGCCTTTCCTGGCGCACAACCAGAAACTGGTGCGCGAAATCGAGAACCTCGAACACAAGTCGCGCCGGCTCGACGTGCTGGTCGACGACGAGCTGATCGCCGCCTTCTACGATGAACTGCTGCCCGAAGACATCCATAACGGCGCCGCATTCGAGAAGTGGTACCGGCAGGCCAGCGCGGACAATCCGAAGCTGCTGTTCCTGAACCGCGAAGACCTGATGCGGCATGAGGCGGCCGGCATTACCACCGACCTGTTCCCCAAGACCACGCGCATTGCCGGCGTGGAAATGGGCCTGTCCTATCATTTCGAGCCTGGCGCGCCGCGCGACGGCGTCACGCTGGCGGTGCCGCTGTTCGCGCTGAACCAGGTGTCAGCCGAACGCGCCGAATGGCTGGTGCCCGGCATGCTGAAGGAGAAGGCGCACCTGCTGCTGAAGTCGCTGCCGCAGAAGCTGCGCCGGCACTGCGTGCCGCTGCCCGACTATGCGGCCGGCTTCGTCGCGCGGGTCCATGAACGCAAGACCTACGGCAGGGGCAGCCTGCTCGACGCGCTGATCGCCGACGTGCGGGAAGAGACCGGCATCGTCCCGCGCCTGGGCGACTTCAAGCCCGAGACCTTGCCGGCGCATCACTTCATGAACTTCAAGGTGATCGACGAGCATGGCCGCCAGCTCGACATGGGACGCAACCTGGCGTCGCTGCAGGCCGAGTTCGGCGGCCAGGCCCGCGAGCAGTTCCAGAAGCTGGCAGAACAGACCGTGATCGTCGAGAACGCGGCGCCGGCAACCGGCAGGCCGGCGCCGAAGCGGCAGGCCGCGGACGAGCAAAAAACCGCCACGCCAGGCGACTACCAGAATCTCACGACCTGGTCCTTCGGCGAATTGCCGGAGCTGCTGGAGATCCAGCAGGGCCGGCAGAAGCTGATCGGCTTTCCGGCCTTGGTGGACCGCGGCAGCCACTGCGACCTCGAGGTGTTCGACGATCCTGCGGAAGCTGCACGCGTGCATCGCAATGGCATGCGCCGGCTTTTCGCGCTGCAGTTGAAGGAGCAGATCAAGTTCCTGGAAAAGAATATCCCGGGCCTGCAGCAGATGGGCATGCAATACATGTCCCTCGGCTCGCAGGAAGAGCTGCGCGACCAGATCATCGAAGCCGGCCTCGACCGTGCCTGCCTGCAGGAACCGTTGCCACGCAACGCGGGAGAATTTAACGCGCGCCGCGACCAGGGCAAGGCCAGGCTGGGCCTGCTGGTCAACGAGATTGCGCGGCTGGCCGGGCAGGTGCTGGCCGAGTTTCATGCCTTGCCCAAGAAGCTGCAGGGCGCGCGCGCGCATGCGCAGGCCGCGGCCGACATCCAGTCGCAGGTCCAGGCGCTGGTGGGCAAGCGCTTCGTCGCCGACACCGACCATGCGCAGCTGAGCCATTATCCGCGCTACCTGAAAGCCATCGGCGTGCGGCTCGACAAGCTGCGCGCCGACCCGGCGCGCGACGCCAAGCTGATGGCGGAGTGGCAGCAGGCGGCCGCGCCGTGGCAGCGCGCGCAGAAGGGGCAGGCGGCGCGCGATCCGAAGATGCAGGAATACCGATGGCTGCTGGAAGAGTTGCGGGTGTCGCTGTATGCGCAGGAGTTGAAGACGCCGATGCCGATTTCGGCCAAGCGGCTGCAGAAGGTCTGGGAAGCGTTGCAGCGCTAGAGTATTTTTATGCTGGCTTGCGCCAGCTTCGCTGCCTTCGCGCAGCGACCGTTGCCGTTCCGCGCAGCGACAGTTGCAATTGCAATTGCAGTTGCAGTTGCAGTTGCCGTTGCCGTTGCTGTTGCTTTTGACGTTGCTTTTGACGTGGGTCCCCGTTGATGACGCCACGTCGCTGGTGCCGAAATCGGATAAAGAAGCGTCGGCTGTCTGAGCGAAGCGAGTTTCCGACGCTTCCCGATTTCGGTGCCAGCGGCGTGGGCACCCCGCGTAGCGGGGCGGCATCTCCGGGGTCGCCTTCTCTTGCCTACTTCTCTTGGCGACGCAAGAGAAGTAGGTCGGCTGCCGGGCCGAAACCCGGCTTGGTCGTCCGACAGGACATAAGTATTGCTTCATCCGCCAGCCGGGCTTAGCCGCGAAGCCGCTTTTGACGTTGGCAACGGTTGCAAAACGCA
>CAUQYP010000242.1:0-7200 GCA_963522035.1 uncultured Noviherbaspirillum sp.
AGTCCCTGGCGACGCGTCGCCGTCTAACGGGGATCCACGTCAAAGGCAGCGTCAACTGCAACTGCAACTGCAACTGTCGCTGCGCGGGCAAATGCAACGGCAACTGTCGCTGCGCGCAACAAGCGATATTGTTTACAGACCGGTTCGGGCAAGTCAGCATGAAACTGCTCCAGGCGGATTGCTGAAAACCAGATCGGAGGGCAACCGTGGCGGATAAGATTAATCAGCCGCAGTCAGCAGCCATTCCTGGAAGGCAGGGTTTTCGAATGTATAGGAAGTGCCGCCGTCCTTGCTGACGATGCCAGCGTCCACCAGGCGCGACAAGGCCCGCTGCACATGCGTCTTTTGTATGGTGTCTATGCCCATTCTGGTACGGAAGTCGGCAATGACATCTGCACTGTAGGGCTTGAGCGAGGGATTGGCCGCCAGCATGCGGACCAGGGTTTTTTGCGCACTGTCCAGGCCGACCCAGGCTTCGTCATGGTTTTCGTCGCGTAACAGCTCGTCCTGCACATGCGCAAAGGCATCGGAAAAAGCCAAGTCCGGTGTGATGAGCAAATGGAATATACATTTCAAAAAGGGTTCAGGCTGGTACCGGAGCTTCGTGAAGGCATTCCATGCCTCGTTTACATCGACCATGCGCGTGCCGCTGGCCTTCCTGAACTTGTCCAGCACAAAAATAATGAAATTCCGGTCCAGTAGCGGAAAGTCGGTAATTGCAACACCACTGGAATACAGCGGTGCATTCGAATTGGAAAAGACACCAGCCAATCGAGTACGGGAGGAACCCGTAAAGACGACGCGCAGCTTATCCCGGTTCAGGGTGATGGCGGTCCGCAAGGCGGTGGCAACAAGTTCGTTGTCATGGGACCGGGCCAACTCCTGTGCTTCGTCGACCAGCAGCAGCACCGGCCCCTCGCTGCATAAAGTAGCAAGCAGCGAGCTGATGAGGAGCGCCGTTTCAGCCTGGCCTTTCTGCGCAGTCTCCAGAGATATCTCGCCGCTTAGCTTGGCCCCGGCAAACTCGGCGCCTGCCTTGATGCCCTTGAGCGGCGCGTTCATGCGCGCCCTCAACTTCGCACCGGCGCTCTTGGGCCTGATCGCTTCCTCCAATGCATTCACCAGGGCCAACGCCGGTGCCTGCCTGGTTTGCCAAAGGTCGGCATAAACCACGGTATAGCCCTGCTTTTCCGCAGCCGGGGTAAGGTCCCGCCGAAGAAAGGTGGTTTTACCCATTCGGCGCGGCGCAAATATCGTGGTCGATACCGCAATCCCGAGGTTGAGCGCAGCAAGATAACTCTCGGCAAGCGCCAACCGGGGGTAATGCCAGATAGCCAGATCTTTCATGGTATCGCCAAGTATTGTGATAGGCGATAAGTATACGTTTCTAATATACTTCCGTATACCGAGCGTTCTGCCTACTTTCCCGCTTCCCCAAAAAACCGCAGCATCTCCCTCGACGCATCCGGCCCCTGCGGGTCGGTATAGGACCCGCGCTTGCTGCCGCCGGACCAGGCATGTCCGCTGCCATGGACTGTCCAGTGCTCGGCTATCAGTTTGCCGCCAGCGTCGCGATGGATTGCCCGCGTGTAGTTGCGGCCATTCGGCTTGCTGCCTTTTCCACTGACAGCTTCACCCGATTGCAGGCCAGCATGATGCGCCAGCACCTGATGCCCGTTTTGCGGGTGGACGGTCTTGTCGCGGTCGCCGTGAAAGACGATAACGGGAATGACGGCGCCGGACTGCGCCTTCATGGCAGCGCCGCTGTTCATCGCCGCGAATGCCGACGCGACATCATGCGCAGCGCCGGTCGGCAATCCGGAATGGATGCCGGCGGCCTTGTACAAATCCGGGTATTCGCCCGCCAGGATGGCTGCCATCGCGCCGCCGGCGGACAGGCCGGCAACATAGACGCGGGCCGGGTCCACCTTGTAGTCGCGCATTACCTGCTGCGTGATGGCGGCGATGATCGACGGCTCGCCGCGGCCGCGCTTCTGGTCGCCGGGCTGGAACCAGTTCCAGCAGTTCGAGCCATTGGCGTTCTTCGCCTGCGCCGGGTAGACGACGAGGCAGCCCTGCTCCTCGGCCAGCGCATTCATGCCGGTGCCGGCGGCGAAGTCGTCCGGGTTCTGCTTGCAGCCGTGCAGCATCACGACCAGCGGCGCAGGTTCGCCGGCATAGGTGCTGGGGATATAGAGCTTGTAGGCGCGGGTGCCGGCCGGCGCGGTGCAGGACAGGGCGAGGAACTTGCCCTTGAGCAGATCGGAACCACCCGTGGCGACCTCTTCCACGTCTTCCACCACGCGTTTGCCCATGCCGGCGCGCAGCCGCTGCGCGAGGCCTTCGATGAGCTTGCGCGGTGTAGCCCGCGCTTTGGCAGTCTCGTTGAATACCGGGTTGATGTCGACGATATTGTCGGCCGGCGCAGGCTGTGCGAACGGCGAGGCAGCGTTGGCAGGGGCTGCGCCATGCAGCGCGCGCTGGACCGCGGCAGTCGCCGCCATCGGGCCTTCGGTCTGCAACAGCCGGGCAGCGTCCTGCATTTTTGCAATGAAATCCTGGTTGATGTTCATGAGTCTGTTTCCTTGTCGGTTAGCGTATCCGTCCGGCCAAAGCGGCCTTGACGGCGGGGCTTGCGTGCAGCGCCCCCAGTACTGAAATGTCGCTGATGGTGGCTTGCGCCAGTTCGGGTGTGACGTCCGGCGCGATGGTCGCCAGTCCGAGCACTTGTATGCGCAGCGTCTGCCCTGCCGCCTGGACAGCTTCCAGGTCGGCGCGGGTGTAATGCTGCAGGCCCAGCACCAGGCTCTTGCGGGCGACGGTCTGGCGAATCACGTCGCCATGCGTCGTCAGCTGGTTGCGGATCGCGGTGCGGATCAGGTCGGTCCGGTTCGAATAGAAACCTTCCTGCACCAGCAAGTCGATCTGCCCCAGGTCGATCAGGCCCAGGTTGATCGTTACCTTCTCCGTGTCTCCTGCCCGGACTTTAAGTTCTTCCGCCACATCCCCTCCATATGCCATCTGATTAGAATCCATATACCATCCACCTGGAGTATATAGACCAGATTCATGATGTCAAACCTTATTTCGCCATCCTTATGCCAACGCAAGTCCGTTGCCACTGCGACACGGTCGTCCAAGGCGATATCGGCCGCGCTCCCCGGGTGCCAGGGTGCGGCTTCGTTTGCTGCAGATCATTTTGGGAGGGACGAACGTGGCGGACAGGCAGAACAGCCAGACCATGGAACCGGTCCGACCGCAAACGGGCGCCGTATCGCCGTGCGAGGAAGGACGCGGCCGCTGGCGATGCGTCAATGGAGATGCGAAGGGTTCGAGGCATTGCGCCGCTGAACCCCGCCGCGCTTCAGGGCTGGCTGGCCTCGCCCAACTGCTGCAGTTGCGCGGCGTCGAGGCTCAGGCTGACCGAACGCACCAGGCTGTCGACCTGCTCGACGCTGGTGGCGCTGGCAATCGGCGCAGTCACGCCAGGCTGGGCGATGGCCCAGGCCAGCGCAACCTCGGCCGGCCTGGCGCCGGTCTGGGCCGCAACCGCGTCGAGCGCTGCCAGCACCCGCATGCCGCGCGGGTTCAGGTATTTCTCGACCCGGCTGCCGCGCGCACTTTTTGCCAGGTCGTCGGCAGAGCGGTATTTACCGGACAGGAAGCCGGACGCCAGGCTGTAGTAGGTAATGACGCCGAGATCTTCCTCGACACACAGGTCGCGCAGCGTCGACTCGAAACCCCCGCGGTCCAGCAGGTTGTATTCCGGCTGCAGCACGGTGTAGCGCGGAAGGCCTTTGGTGCTGGCGTCGAGCGCGCTGCGCAACTGCTTCGGGTCGTAATTGGAACAGCCGATTGCGCGCACCTTGCCCTGCTTCAGCAAGGTATCGTAGGCCTCGAGGGTTTCCTCGATCGGCGTTTGCGGGTCCGGGTAATGACTGAGATACAGGTCGATGCGGTCGGTCTGCAGCCGCCGCAGCGAATCTTCCACCGCCGCCACGATGCGCCTGGCCGACAGGCCTTTCTTGTCGGGCCCAAGGTCGACGCCGACCTTGGTGATGATCGTGACCTTGTCGCGCCGCGACGCATCCGCTGCCAGCCACTTGCCGATGATGGTCTCGGACTCGCCGCCCTGATGCCCCGGCACCCAGCGCGAGTAGGCGTCGGCGGTGTCGATGGCGTCGAGGCCGGCGTCCGTGAAGCGGTCGAGCATGGCGAACGACGTCGCTTCGTCGGCAGTCCAGCCGAATACATTGCCGCCAAAGACCAGCGGGGCGATATCGAGGCCGGAACGGCCGAGCTTGCGTTTCTTCATCATGCTGTCTTCCTTTCGTGGATGCCTTGTCAGTCGTGCATTATGTCGGACTTGCCAAAAAGCCGCCGGCTGCCCGTCACTGTGTTCGACAGGCGACGATACGCAGCCGGATGCACGTCCGATGCAGTCAGGCGTGCCGCTTTGACCACCGCTGCAAGTACAATTAGTTGATTCCAGGCAGCATCTTCACCGCTGCCCTCGTCCACCGACTCCAACTTCCCGACATTCCATGAACGACGCGGCAACCACCAGTACAGCTCTCTACGGCATGCTTTTCCTCACGGCCCCCGGCACGCTCCTGCCAACCATCGTTGCCGGCATTCTCGGCCTGCTGATCGGCAGCTTCCTCAATGTCGTGATCCACCGCGTGCCGAAGATGATGCAGCGCGAGTCGGACAATTACGTCGCCCAGGAAAGCGGCCTGCCGCCGCCGCACACCGGCCGCTACGACTTGGTGCTGCCACGCTCGGCCTGCCCGCATTGCGGCCACCGGATTACCGCGCTGGAAAACATCCCGGTGCTGAGCTACCTGGCGCTGCGCGGCAAGTGCAGCCAGTGCAAGGCGCCGATCTCGGTGCGCTATCCAATGGTGGAGGCACTGACCGGCCTGCTGTCGGCCTTCATGATCTGGCACTTCGGCAGTGGCCTGGCGGGACTGGCGTCGCTGGCATTCCTGTGGCTGCTGATCGCCATGACCTTCATCGACGCCGACACCAAGCTGCTGCCCGACGACCTGACCCTGCCGCTGCTGTGGCTGGGCCTGCTGGTCAACCTGGACGGCACCTTCGTGCCGCTGCAGGACGCGGTCGTTGGCGCTGCCGCCGGCTACCTTACACTGTGGGCGGTGTACTGGCTGTTCAAGCTGGCGACCGGCAAGGAAGGCATGGGCTATGGCGACTTCAAGCTGCTGGCCGCGCTGGGCGCCTGGATGGGCTGGACCATGCTGCCCCTCATCATCCTGCTGTCCTCGGTGGTCGGCGCGGTGGTGGGTATCAGCCTGATCGTCTTTACCAGGCGCGGACGCGACAACCCGATTCCATTCGGCCCCTACCTTGCCGTGGCCGGACTCATTGCGCTGATCTGGGGCAAAATGCTGGTCCAGACCTATCTCGGCTTTCCTGTGTAGGGAAGGCAACGCAAGGAGACTATGATCGACAAGCCGTTTTCCATCGGACTCACTGGCGGCATCGGCAGCGGCAAGAGCCTGGTGGCCGACATGTTCGCGGCCCTCGGCGCCACGCTGATCGACACCGACCAGATTGCCCATCTGCTGACTGCCCCGGGCGGCCTGGCGATGCCGGCCATTGCCAGCCAGTTCGGCCCCGACTTCATCGACGCCAACGGCGCAATGGACCGTGCGCGGATGCGCGCCGCGGTGTTTTCCGACCCGGCTGTCAAGCGCCGGCTGGAAGCGATACTCCATCCCTTGATCCGCGTCGAAACCGAGCGCGCCGCCGCCGAAGCCCAAGGCGCATACCGGATCTTTGTCGTGCCCTTGCTGGTCGAATCGGGCAAATGGAAGGAGCGGGTGTCGCGGGTGCTGGTCGTGGACTGCCCGGAAGAACTGCAACTGGCGCGCGTCATCGCCCGCAACGGCCTGGCCGAGGCGCAGGTGCGCGCCATCATGGCCGCCCAGGCCAGCCGCCAGGCACGGCTGGACGCGGCCGACGATGTCATCGTCAACGACGCCGGCTTCGCAGAATTGACGCCGCAGGTCGAGCGCTTGCATGCGCTCTACAGCGAACTGGCCCAGGGCATACCGCAGGCAAACTGAATAAACTTTTGCCAAGTTTGTAATATCATGCGGGTTCTTCCAATTTATCCGGCATGAAGCGGAACCCACTGTAAAGGGACGTCACCTTGATCGTTTACGAATACCCTTTCAACGAGCGTATTCGCACGTTGCTGCGGCTGGAGGACCTGTACGAGAAGTTTTTGTTCTTCGTGCAGCAGGGCCATCCGCTGCAGCACCACGTCGCGCTGTCGACGATCTTCGAGATGCTGGAAGTAGCCGGCCGCGCCGACCTCAAGTCCGACCTGCTGCAGGAACTCGAGCGGCAAAAGCAGACGCTGCAGGGTTTCAGGGCCAATCCCAACGTGCAGGCGGAAGCACTGGACGCGGTGCTCGACGAAGTCGACAGCATCAGCGCCGCACTGATTGCATCGGGTGGCAAGACCGGCCAGAACATACGCGATAACGAATGGCTGATGAGCATACGCGGGCGCACCATCATTCCCGGCGGCGCCTGCGAGTTCGACCTGCCGTCCTATTACGCCTGGCAGCACCGGCCGGCGCAGCAACGCATGGAAGACATTTCCGGGTGGTTCGCGCCGCTGGCGCCCTTATTCAGCGCGCTGACCTTCGTGCTTCGACTGCTGCGCGAAACCGGGCGCCCCACCAAGATCATCGCCCAGGCCGGCAGTTTCCAGCAGATGCTGCAGGGCAAGGTGTACCAGATGCTGCGGCTGACGCTGGACGAGCGCCTGGGCGCCATCCCCGAGATATCCGCCAACAAATACATGTTGTGGGTACGTTTTACCGTCCAGGACGGCGACATGAAGCCCAGGCCCTACGACCACGATGTGCCGTTCGACCTGGCGCTCTGTAATTTCTGATCAGGAAGCATCATGGTTGCAATCGTTAACTGCCCGACGTGCGGCAAAAAAGTGGAATGGACCGAAGCTAGCAAGTACCGTCCGTTCTGTTCCAACCGCTGCAAGCAGATCGACCTCGGCGCATGGGCCGAGGAAAAATACGTGATCCCGTCCACCGGGCCGGAACAGGATCCAGGAAACGAAGACCGCGAGAATTAGAGAGTTTCGTGCTGGCTTGCCCAAGCCGGCCCTTAGGCGATATTGCCTGCTTCGCGCAGCGACAGTTGCCG
>CAUQYP010000243.1:0-7190 GCA_963522035.1 uncultured Noviherbaspirillum sp.
CGCCGTGGCTGTGCGGCCGGCGCGTGGTTCGACGCCTGGTTCGGCGCGGGGTGCGGCTGGCGTCAAGGCCGGCGCCGTGGTGACCGGTGCGGCTGCCGCTGGCTGCGCCGGCGGCGTTTGCCACGCCAGCGGCAGCAACCGTTCCGGCAACACCAGTACGAGCACGGAAAATGCGAGCAGGAGAAGCAGCGACAGCAGCCAGAACCAGACCGGCCAGACCGGCCTGGCAACGACCGGCGTGGACGGCGCCGCTATCCCAAGGCTGGTGGAAATTGCATAGCCTGGCACCAGCGGCCGGATGGCGGGCGCGGCTGACACGGTGGCATCGTGCCCGTCGGCGTCGCTGCCGCTGTAGGGCCTGGCCGGGACGGGCGCGCCGGCATCGAGCGGCGCAGGGCCTGGCCGGTCGGCTTCAGTGGAAGGCGCAGGCGACACACTGCCGCTCTGGTCCTGTCCCCTGTTTTCCAGCCGGGAAAATAGACGACTCATCGTCCGTCCTTGATCGAATTGATAAATTTCTTTAGTGCAATGTCACGCCGCGGCGGCGAAAGGACGTTGCATTTGCTGAAAGAGAACTTAGCAAATTATAACGAAAAAGGGTTAAGCAACAAGCCAAATGTTAAACGCCAGGATCAAGCGGGATGCGCGTCGGCGCCGGGGTCGTCATGAAAGGCTGGCCTGGCGCACGGCGAGCAGGTTCGGCTGGAAGAACTGCGCCACCTGCAGCGCGCCGACGTGGCGGTCGATGAATTCGACCTTTCCAGCCGCACCGAGGACGATGTGCCATTCGGCTTCCAGCCTGGCGGTGGTCAGCGCCGCATGGCCGGGCGTCAGCGCCACGGAGGGCAAAACATCGGCTTCGGTCAGCGCGGCGGCCATCAGCGCCAGCCGGGGCTGTGCGGCGAGCACGGCCAGTTCGGGACGCGGCGGCGGCGGCGGCGGCGTCACTGCGCCGTTATGCCAGGCATGGCAGCAGCGTGCCAGCGCCACGCCGAACGCGCTTTCCGTCGACAGGATCAGGGTCGCGAGAACGGCCCGGTCGGTCGCTGCTATGCCGGCGCTTTCCAGGTAGGGCGACGCCGCCTCCAGCGAATACAGTTCGTGGTGGAACGGATAAAGGCGCTTGCCGCCATCGTGATGAAAGTCATGCAGCAGCGCCGCCAGCAACAGCAGCGCCTGCTCCTGCCGCGTCAGCGCCGCGAGCTGCGCGATGGCGAGCGCGCACAGCAGCACTTCGCAATAATGGCGGGCGTTGTGATAACCGTCCGGCACACCGGCGCCGATGCCGGCGTCGATGTCGCGCGCAGCCGCCATGCCGGCACGGTGCAGCGGATGTGCGCTCGCCACGTCCGTAACCTGCATCGCCAGCGCGTACGCATGCGACAGCGGCGCCGGCGTCGCCGCCAGCACGTCGAATGCGTGGACGATGGCGCCGGCCGCGGCGCCGGGAGGCATGTCCGCGCCGATCCGGAAAGGCGGCTGCAGCAGCAGGGCGGCGAGGGTCATGCCCGCTTTCCGATATAGGCGGCAATGTCGATCTCGTCCATCTGTTCCGGCTTCAGGTAGCGCTCGCCGTAGCGGCGGTACAGGCCCGTGCTCAGGAACAGGTCGAACAGGTCGGGGTCGATATGGTCGTTTTCCTTCAGCTGCGCCAGGATGGCGATCGATTCCGACAGCGTCTTGGCCTTCTTGTACGGCCGGTCGCAGGCAGTCAGCGCCTCGAAGATGTCGGCAATGGCCATGATGCGGGCCGGCACCGACAGCTGGTCGCGCGACAGTCCGCGCGGATAACCGCTGCCGCGCAGCGTCTCGTGGTGCGTGCCCGCGTATTCCGGCACCCGCCGCAGGTTCTTCGGCAACGGCAGCTGTTCCAGCATCACGATGGTCTGCATGATGTGCTCGTTGATCTTGTAGCGGTCCTCGGCGGTCAGGGTGCCGCGCGCAACGCAGAGGTTGTACAGCTCGCCCTGGTTGTACAGGTGCTCCGGCACGTTCATCCTGAAGCCGTAGGCCGCATCCAGCCCTGGGCTGGGCGGACGCGGAATCAGGTGATGCGGCTTGTCCGACAGCAGCGCTTCCCGCGCCGGCAAAGGCTGGGCGGGCAGCAGCTCGATGCGCGCCAGTTCCTCGTTGGACAGGCCGAGCCGGTCGTCGAAATGGCGCAGCCAGGTGCGGCCGGCAATCGCATGCAGGCGTTCCACCGCGGCGGCGGCCATGGTCTCGCCGCCGATATTGCAGGCAGCGACGAACGCGAAGTCGTCCTCGAGTTCGCGCACGCTGGCCGCGAACGCGGCATCTGCCGCGGCCGCGTCGGCGCCGTCGAGCCGCGCCTGGAGCCGGGCAATCTCGGCGTCGCGCCGGAGGATCTCGAAGCGCAGCCGCACTTCGTGGATACGGTTGTGGATGACTTCCAGCTTGGTCGCCTTCTCCACGATATGCTCCGGCGTGGTGATCTTCCCGCAGTCATGCAGCCAGGCGCCGATGCGGAATTCGCGCCATTCGTCGGCGCTGGCGAATTCGAACGCGGCCAGCGGGCCGCTGTCGACCCGGCAGGCTTCCTCGGCCAGCATCATCGCCAGTTGCGGCACCCGCTCGCAATGGCCGCCGGTGTGCGCGCTCTTGGCGTCGATGGCGCCCGCCAGGATGCGCACCATCGCGTCGATCAGGTCGTTCTGCGCGGCCATCAGGTGATGGTTTTCCAGCGCTACCGCGGCCTGCGCGGCCAGCGCCTCGACAAAGCTGGCGTCCTCCCGGCTGAAGGCCACCACCTCGCCGGTCTTACGGTCGGTGGCGTTGATGAATTGCAGCACGCCGATCACCTCGCCGCCGCGCGGCGCCATCGGCACCGCCAGCATCGACACCGTCCGGTAGCCCGACTCGAGATCGAAATGCCGGGTGCCGGAGAGGTCGAAGCGCGACTCCGCGTAGACGTCGTCGACCAGCACGCTCTGGTTATGCAGCGCCACATGGGTGCAGACATGGCGTTCGTCCGGCAGTCCGGTGTGCGGGTCGATCAACGGGATCTCGACCGACGGCAGGCTGTCGGAGCGCGAGCGCAGCGCAAAGCGCAGCCCGCCGCCCTCCGTTTTCAGGTACAGCGTCGCCGCGTCCGCATTACAGATCCGCTTGCCGGCCATCAGGATGTGCCGCAGCAGCTTGTCGCGGTCACGCTCCGACGCCAGCAGCAAGCCATTTTCAACCAGGCTGGCCAACTGCTCGCGCGCCTCGGCCAGGCTTTGCCGCATCGGGGGAGCGGCAGGCGCCGACGTGGCGCACGGATCACGTAATGTTGCTTGCATCGGCATGGTCGTGTCGCAAAAGAATAGTTTTCGTGTACGGAATAATGTAGCATTGTATTGCACTATGGAAAGTAATTTCCACAATGATTGTTTCTGGACAATAACTCAAGGGGGCAGCATGTTCAAAACGAAACGCACGACCTTGCTGGCATCGGCGGCACTGGCGCTGGCTTGCGCGGCAGGCCAGTCGGCAGCGCAGGAAACGGGGCCGATCGGCTATGTGATGAAGGTCAGCGGCGAGGCCACCGTGATCAGCGACGGCAAGTCCGTCCCGGCGGCAGTTGGCACGCCGGTGATGCAGGGTTCGACGCTGAGCACCGGTCCGGCCGGCGCGCTGGGCGTGACGCTGAAAGACAACACGGTGATGTCCTTTGGTCCGAACAGCGAACTGCGCGTCGATGAATTCCTGTTCGCGCCGGCCCGCAACGAACTGAAGCTGACGGCCAACATTACCCGGGGCACGATGAATTTCATTTCCGGCGTGATTGCCAAGCTCAAGCCCGAGGCGGTGCAGGTGCAGACGCCAACCGGCACCATCGGCGTGCGCGGCACCCACTTCCTGGTAAAGGTAGACGGGTAATGCTGCGTACGCTTTTCGGAACGCTGGCGCTGGCCGCCTGCGTCGCGCTCACCGGTTGCGCCTCGAAGTCCTACGTGGTGCTGGTCGAAAGCCCGGACGGCAGCACCGGCGCGATCATCGTCGACAGCGGCCAGGGCGGACAGCTGGTGAACCGCAAGAACCAGGGCGTGGCGATGGGCGGCCGGAACACTGCGCCGTTCGATGTCGAGGCAGCCCGGCTGCAGGCCGACTTCGCCGACGCGCGGCAGGCGCAGCCGGCGCTCCCGGTGCGCTACCAGTTCTACTTCAACACCGGCGGCACCAGCCTGACCGTCGAGTCGGCCGGGTTCATCCCCGTGGTGCTGGACGATGTGCGCAAGCGAGGCGCTGCGGCAGTGTCCATCATCGGCCATACCGATACCGTGGGCGACGATGCGCTCAACGAAAAGCTGGGACTGATGCGGGCGCAGTCGATTGCGGCGCTGCTGCAGAAGACCGGATTGCAGGCGCTGGAACTGAGCGTGGTGTCGCACGGCAAGCGCAACCTGCTGGTGCCGACCGCGGACAATGTGGCGGAGCCGAAGAACCGGCGGGTCGAGGTGAACATACGGTGAGGCGGCGGGCAGGGTCAGGGAAAGCGATGCTTGCGCCCTGATTGGCTGACTGCGCGCGCATTTCGCGTAGAATCCCGCGCTATTCCTTCATCTACCCGACAGCACGCACATGACCATCAAATCCGACAAGTGGATCCGCCGCATGGCCGAAGAGACCGGCATGATCGAGCCGTTCGAGCCGGGCCAGGTGCGCACCAATGCCAGCGGCCAGAAGATCGTCTCCTACGGCACCTCGTCCTACGGCTACGACATCCGCTGCGCCGACGAATTCAAGATCTTCACCAACATCAACAGCACCATCGTCGACCCGAAGAACTTCGACGAAAACTCCTTCGTCGACATCAAGAGCGACGTCTGCATCATTCCGCCCAACTCGTTCGCGCTGGCCCGCACCATCGAATATTTCCGCATACCACGCAGTGTGTTGACAATTTGTCTAGGAAAATCGACGTATGCGCGTTGCGGAATAATCGTAAACGTAACGCCCTTCGAGCCGGAGTGGGAAGGCTACGTGACGCTGGAATTCTCCAATACCACGCCGCTGCCGGCCAAGATCTACGCCGGCGAAGGCTGCGCGCAGGTGCTGTTCTTCGAGAGCGACGAGATCTGCGAAACCTCCTACCGCGACCGCGGCGGCAAGTACCAGGGCCAGACCGGCGTGACCCTGCCCAAGACCTGAGGAGAGGCGGCGCCACGGTGGACCAGGCATCTCTGCAGCACGACTGCTGCGTCCTGCTCGACGACTGCAACGCCAGCCCGGAGGCGCCGACCTCCCGGCTTTATATCGGGCATGTCCGGTCCCTGGCCTGTGCCGACGCGGCCGGCCTGGGCGCGCTGCTGCAGCGCACGCAGGAGGGCCTGGCGGGCGGCCTGCACGCGGTGCTGCTGTGCGACTACGAACTCGGGGAAGGCCTGCATCGCATCGCGCCGCGGCTGCCGGCCGGGCCGGGCGCGCAGGTGCTGCTCTTTTCGGCATGCCGCATGCTCGACGCGGAACAGGCCGACGCCTGGCTGGCGCAGATGGCGGGCGAGGCGCCGGCCGGCATCGCGGACCTCGACGCCGGCGAGGACGCGGAACAATTTTCCCGCGCAATCGCGCGTATCCATGCCTGGCTGGAAGCAGGCGACGCGTACCAGATCAATTACACCTGGCGCTACCACTTCGACGCCTGGGGCGAACCGGCGGCGCTGTACCGCCGGCTGCGCGCGCGCCAGCCGGTGCCGTATGGCGCGTTCGCGCTGCTGCCGGACGGCAGCGCGCTGCTGTCGCTGTCGCCCGAGCTGTTCATGCGGCAGAGCGCACGCAGGCTGACGGCGCAGCCGATGAAGGGCACGGCCGCGGCCAGCGGCGACGCCGCGCGCGACACGGAGGCCGCCGCGCAGATGCGGCAGGATCCCAAGACCCGCGCCGAGAACCTGATGATCGTCGACCTGCTGCGCAACGACTTCGGCCGGGTCGCCGAGACCGGCTCGGTCCGCGTGCCCGCGCTGTTCCAGGTGCAGCGTTTCGGCGCGGTGCTGCAGATGACCTCGACCGTGACCGCGACGCGGCATGCCGACGTGGACACGGGCCAGGTGCTGGCGGCGCTCTTCCCCTGCGGCTCGGTGACCGGCGCGCCCAAGCGTCGCGCGATGCAGATCATCCGCAAACTGGAAGACACGCCGCGCGGCATCTACACCGGCGCCATCGGCTGGCTGGAGGCGTCCGGCGACTTCTGCCTGTCGGTGCCGATCCGCACGCTGGCGCTGGCCCCGCCTCGTGACGGCGTGCGCCGCGGCGTGCTGGGCGTGGGCGCCGGCATCGTGCATGACAGCCGCGCCGCCGACGAATATGCGGAGTGCCTGCAGAAGGCGCGGTTCCTGACCGGCCTGGCGCAGCCGTTCACCCTGTTCGAGACCATGCGCGCAAGCCGCGCCGGCGGCTGCGCGCACCTGCAGCGCCACCTTGCCCGGCTGGCGGCGTCGGCGCAGTACTTTGGTTTCGGCTACGACGAGGCGGCTGTGCGGGCCGCGGTCGACGCGGCCTGCGCCGCGCTGCCCGAGGGCGCGCATGCGCTGAAGCTGGTCCTGGCATTCGACGGCGGCGCCAGCATCGCGGCCAGCCCGCTGGGGCCCTGGCCGCAGCCGGTCACGGTGCTGCTCGCCGCCCAGCCGACGCGCTCCGACGACCTGTTCCTGCGCCACAAGACCAGCCTGCGCGAGCGCTACGACAGCGCCTGGCGCGCCGCCCAGGCCGAAGGCGCATTCGACATGCTGTTCTATAACGAGCGCGGTGAGCTGACCGAGGGCGCTCGCAGCAATGTCTTCCTGCTGCTGGACGGCGCCTGGCTCACGCCGCCGGCAGGCGCGGGCGTGCTGCCCGGCGTGATGCGCAGCGTGCTGCTGGACGACCCGGCATGGGCCGCACGCGAAGCCAGGCTGACCGTGGACGACCTGATGCGCGCGCAACAGCTGGTGGTATGCAATGCGCTGCGCGGCGCGATGCCGGCGTCTCTGCGGCACATCAGTACATAAAGCGGCCGGCCGGACGCCATCGCGCCGAGCTTGTCCGATCTCAAGACTGGCGCAGCGGCAGCCATTAGGGTTGAACTGCCCTGACTTTTCCATAGACCCATGCTGCAGGCCGACGCCTTGAACCCGGCGGCGCCCGGCTGGCCTGTGCCGCCGCTCGCCGAAGAACTGCCCGACCCCCTGCTGGCCTGCCTGCTCGACCTGGCG
>CAUQYP010000244.1:0-7176 GCA_963522035.1 uncultured Noviherbaspirillum sp.
GATTTCGGCACCAGCGACGTGTCGCCATCGACGGGGACCCACGTCAAAGGCAACGGCAACGTCAAAGGCAACGTCAAAGCCAACGTCAAAGGCAACTGCAACTGCAACTGCAACTGCAACTGTCGCTGCGCGGGGCTAAATGCAACGGCAACTGTCGCTGCGCGGAACTGGCGCTTCTGGTGCAAGCCAGCATGAAAATGCGCTAGTGTGCACTTCCCTGCAGCCTGAAGCTGCCAAGAACACTACACCTCCAGGTACGCCTTCCTCACCTGCTCGTTCGCCGCCAATTCCTCCATGCTGCCCTCGAACCGGATCTGCCCCTTTTCCAGCACATACGCCCGGTCGCTGACGAGTTCGGCGAAATGCAGGTTCTGTTCCGACAGCAGGATGGAAACCCCCTTCTCCTTCAACTCCATGATCATGCCGGCCATCTGCTCGACGATGACGGGCGCGACGCCTTCGGAAGGTTCATCGAGCAGCACGAGGTAAGGGTTGCCCATCAGCGTACGCGACACGGTCAGCATCTGCTGCTCGCCGCCGCTCATGCTGCCACCCATGCGGCCTGGCATTTCGCCCAAATTCGGAAAGAGCTTGAACAGCCGCTCATGGGTCCATTCCGGTATGCCGGCCCGTGGCGGCTGCCGGCCGATCTCGAGGTTCTCGATGACCGTCAGGTCGGTGAAGATGCGCCGGTTCTCGGGCACGAAGCCAAGTCCCAACCGCGCGATGCGGAACGCGTCCAGGCCCGACACATCCTGGCCCATGAACTGCACGACGCCGCGCTTGCGTTCCAGCAGGCCCATGACCGCCTTCATCGTGGTCGACTTCCCGGCGCCGTTGCGGCCCATCAGCGCCACCACTTCGCCGCGCCCCACCTCCAGGCCCAGGTCGAACAGGACCTGTGCACGGCCGTACCAGGCATTGAGCTGGTCTACTTTCAGCAGGATGTCGCTCATACCGCTTCCTTTTTCTTGCGCGTGAAGGTGCTGCCGGAACCGAAATACACTTCCTTCACCTTCGGATGGTTGCGTATGGTCTCGCCGTCGCCTTCTGCAATCAGCTTGCCGCGCGCCAGCACGATCATCCGGTCCGCGTAGGCGAACACCACGTCCATGCTGTGCTCGGTAAACAGCACGGCGATATTGCGCTCCACCACCAGCTTCTTGGTCAGCGCCATCAGCGCGTTGCGTTCCTGCGGCGCCATGCCGGCCGTCGGCTCGTCCATCAGCAGCAGCTTGGGGCGGTTGGCCAGCGCAATCGCCAGCTCGACCCGCTTGACGTCGCCATAGGCCAGCACGCTGCACGGGCGGTTGGCCTGCGCCTCCATGCCGACCTGGGACAGCAGGTCCATCGCCTCGTCGCGGAAGTGGCTGGCCGCCGGACGCCACAGGTGGAAGATTTTCTTCTCGCGCGACAGCAGCGCCATCTGCACGTTCTCCGACACCGTCATCGAGCCGAAGGTCTCGGCAATCTGGAAGGTGCGGCCGACGCCCAGGCGCCAGATGTTACGCGGCGCCATGTTGACCAGCTCATGGCCGTCAAACAGGATGGAGCCGGAGTCGGGCCGCAGCTGACCGTTGACCATGTTGAAGCAGGTGGTCTTGCCGGCGCCGTTTGGCCCCAAGAGCGCCAGCAGCTGGCCGGCGGGCAGGTCGAACGACACGTCGGCGACCGCGGCCACGCCACCGTAGGACTTCTTCAGATTTCTTACCTGGAGCAGGCTCATCACTGCACCTCTTCCCTGTCAAAACGGTTGCGGATGAAGCCGACGATGCCCTGCGGGAAAGCCAGCACCAGCAGCAGGATAATGCCGCCCAACAGCGCGCGCCAGTACTCGGTCTCGCGTGCCAGCAGGTCCTGCAGCCAGGTGAACACGATGCCGCCCACCAGCGGCCCGGTGAGCGTCTGCACGCCGCCCAGCAACACCATGACCAGGCCGTCGACCGAGCGGCCGACCGAGATGGTTTCCGGCGATATGCTGCCTTTCGAGAACGCGAACAGTGCGCCGGCGACGCCGCAGAACAGGCCGGCCAGCACAAAGGCCATCCACTGCACCCGCTTGACGTCGATGCCGATGGCGTCGCTGCGCACCAGCGAGTCGCGGCCGGCGCGCATCGCGTAGCCGAACGGCGAGAACAGGATGCGCCGCATCAGCCAGATGCAGGCGGCGCAGACCACCAGCGCCAGGTAGAAGTAGTGGCTCTTGTCAGCCAGCCAGGCGGCCGGCCAAATGCCGACGATGCCGTTGCTGCCGCCGGTCAGGTCATCGGACTGATAGATGACGGACCAGACGATCTGCGAGAACGCGAGCGTCAGCATGGCCAGGTAGACGCCCGACAGGCGCACGCAGAACCAGCCGAACAGCAGCGCGCCCAGCCCGGCGATGGCAGGCGCGAAGATGAGCGACAGTTCCATCGGCAGATGCAGCGCCTTCAGGAACAGCGCCGCACCGTAGGCGCCGAGGCCGAAGTAGGCGGCATGCCCGAACGAATGCATGCCGGCCGGCCCCATGATGAAATGCAGGCTGGCCGCGAACAGCGCCGCGATCAAGAGGTCGATCGAGAGCGTCAGCGCATACGGGAAGCTGTCGTTGAACAGCGGCAGCGCCAGCAGCGCCGCCAGCAGCAGCCAGCCGCCGTTGCGCACCAGCGGGCTGGCCGGCCGCAAGGGCATCTCGATGTCGGTCACGTTGCGGCTTGCCGCCTGCAGCCGGCCCAGCAGGCCCCATGGCCGCACTACCAGCACGACGGCCATGATCAGGAACTCGACCACCAGGGTCAGCTTGGAAAACGAGAAGTCGATGCCCAGCACGTTCACGGTGCCGATGCCCGCGCAGATCGCCTTGGTCACGGCGATCAGCAGCGCAGCCAGGTAAGCGCCGGGAATGCTGCCCATGCCGCCGACCACCACCACCACGAAGGCATCGCCGATCACCTGCAGGTCCAGGTTCAGGCTGGCCGGTTCATTGGGGAGCTGCAAGGCGCCGCCAAGGCCGGCGAGGAAGGCGCCCAATGCGAACACGCTGGTAAACAGCCAGGCCTGGTTGACGCCCAGCGCGCCGACCATCTCGCGGTCCTGGGTCGCCGCCCGTATCAGCGAGCCCCAGCGGGTGCGCGTGAGCAGCAGCCAAAGCAGGCCCAGCACCGCGGGGCCGATGCACATCAGCAGCAGGTTGTATTGCGGGAAGCGCTGGCCCAGCAGCTCGACCGAGCCGGTCAGGCCGGGCGCACGGCTGCCCAGCAGCTCTTCCGCGCCCCAGATATAGAGCGCCGCGTCCTTGATCACCAGCACCAGCGCGAACGTCGCCAGCAACTGGAACAGTTCAGGCGCGCGGTAGATGCGGCGCAGCAGCAGCATCTCGACCAGCGCGCCGATGACGGCGACCGCAAGCGCGGAGACCAGCACCCCGCCCCAGAAACCGAGGAAGGTGCTGCCGAAATAATTCGTCGCCGAGTAGGCGATATACAGGCCCAGCATGTACAGCGAGCCGTGCGCGAAGTTGACGATGCGGGTAATGCCGAAGATCAGCGACAGGCCGGCTGCCACGAGGAACAGCGACGACGCGCCGGCCAGGCCATTGAGAAGCTGGATAGACAGGCTGGAAAGATTCATGGAAGTCGCGCGATGGCATCGTGGTGGTCTGGACGCATCGCCCGCGCGGGTGCGGGCGATGCAGGGAAGCGCAGCAGTTCAGTGCGCCGGCGTCAGTCGGCGGCGCGCACGGCCTTGACTTCGGCGTCGGACGGCAGGAACTTGGCGCCGTCCTTGTAGACCACGTTTTCCATCACGCCCTTGCCGTCCTTCACGGCCAGCGTGCCGACATAGGCGCCCATGGTGGACTGGTGGTCCTGCGCACGGTAGCTGATGCGGCCCATCGGCGTGTCGACTTCGAGGCCCTTGAACGCGTCGGCCAGCTTTTCGCTGTCGGTGCTGTTGGCCTTCTTGATGCCGGCTGCCATCGACATGACCGCCGAATAGCCTACGACCGAGCCCAGGCGCGGGTGCGTGCCGTACTTCTTCTGGTAGGTGTCGAGGAAGGTCTTGTGCTCGGGCGTGGCGATGTTCTGCCACGGATAACCGGTGACGACCCAGCCGGTGGGCGCTTCTTCCTTCAACGGGTCGAGGTACTCGGGCTCGCCGGACAGCAGGCTGACGACGGCACGGTCCTTGAACAGGCCGCGGGTGCTGCCTTCGCGGACGAACTTGGCCAGGTCGGCCGCGAACAGCGCGTTGAAGATACCGTCCGGCTTGGCGTCGACCAGCGCCTGGGCCACGGCGCCGGCGTCGATCTTGCCCAGTGCCGGCGCCTGCTCGCCGACGAACTCGACGTCGGGCTGCTGTTCCTTCATCAGCTTCTTGAAGGTTGCCACCGACGATTGCCCATATTCATAATTGGGGTAGACCACGGCCCAGCGCTTCTTCTTCATCTTGACTGCTTCCGGCACCAGCATCGCCACCTGCATGTAGGTGGAAGGACGCAGGCGGAAGGTGTAGCGGTTGCCGCTTTGCCAGACGATCTTGTCGGACAGCGGCTCGGCGGCCAGGAAGAAGAATTTCTTTTGCTTGGCGAAGTCGGTGACGGCCAGGCCGGTGTTGGAAAGGAAGGTGCCCATCAGCACGTCGACCTTCTCGCGCGAGATCAGTTCTTCGGCCACGCGCACCGCATCGCCCGGGTTGGCGTTGTCGTCGCGCGTGATCAGTTCGAGCTTGCGGCCCATGACGCCGCCGCTGGCATTGACCTGTTCCAGCGCCATTTCCATGCCCTTCTTGTACGGCTCGAGAAAGGCTGCCTGCGCCTTGTAGCTATTGATCTCGCCGATCTTGATCGGCTCGGCAGCGTGCGCCACCCCAACCGAACCAGTGATCGTTGCCAGCGCCGCGTACCACACCGCATGCTTGAAATTCATTTTTGCTCCTAGGTTAGATGGGCATGTCATTCGTAATGCAAGCTTCGTTCCAGGCAAACCTGGCAGGCTGATTTTCCCATGACGGCCGCCTGCGTTGTGCCAGGGCCGGTTGAAATCATGTACGCGGCCTATTTATCCAGCGTAGACGTAGTATCTCGGAAAGTAAATACCGTACTTCGGTTTTAATCTGCCTAACCTTCAATTTAAATAAAAACGGATTCTTCCTTTGTAGAATCAACTGGTGCAGCCATGCACCATGCATGGTGCAACCGCACCAATCAAGCGCTGCAAGGGTGCCGCAGTCCATGGCAACCTTCACGTACACGCGGTATTTTTTCCGCGCCGTCTCCCTTTGCCAGCATTGCAAAACATTGGGGGCTCGGTCAGAATGAGGTGCATCGTCTTGCCCTTCCTGCGCAAATCAACGCCGCCGCGATGGTACGCAGCCATGGCCCTTCTGCCCTGATCGATAACGGATAAATATTTACTGCGATGTCTAGCCTCCAACCTGTTGCCGCTGCGCCGCTGGACGATTATGTATTCTCGGACCAGGTCGGCCATCTGCTGCGCCGCGCTTACCAGCGGCACGTCGCGCTCTTCCAGCAAACCATGCCGGACGCGCAGCTCACGGCGGCGCAATTTGTCGTGCTGTGCGCGGTAAGGCAATTTACATCCTGCTCGCTGAGCGAGATCGTGAAGGTGACTGCGATCGACCAGGCCACGATGCGCGGCATCATCGAACGCCTGAAGGCGCGGGAAGTGATCCAGGTGTCGCATGACGCGAACGACAGGCGCAAGGTGCTGGTGTCGCTCGCGCCGGCCGGCGAGGAGATCGTCGATGCGACGGTGCCGGCGGCGTTCGCGGTATCGGAAGCGACATTCGGCAACCTGAACGCGGCCGAGCGGGTGGCCATCCTCTACCTGCTGCGCAAGATGTGCGGGATGGAGGCGGCGTAGTACTGCGCAAGCCGGCAGGCGGCGCTCGGCATTCAATCCGCACTGCGCCTGATGCGTTCCACCGTCCGCGCCACATCGGTCCAGGCCGGCTTGTCCGGCGCGTACAACTGCCGCAGGTAGTCCACCAGTGTCGTCATCTGGCGGTCGGACAAGCTGTCGGCGAAAGCCGGCATGGCGCCGACCTGGCTCGACGCCGAAGTCGCGACGCCGTGCATCAGCACCTGCACCAAGTTGTCGGGACGCGGACCATGCAGGTTGGTGTTCAATGCCAGCGGCACTTTTTCACCGAAGACGGCTGTGCCCTGCCCAGCCTGATGGCACACCGCGCAGGCCCCGGCGAACAGGTCGGCGCCAGCGCCGGTGAGCGTGGCGGCTACGGTTTGGCTGCGCAGCTCGAGGGCGGATGCCTTGTCTGCGAGCGTGTCCGGCGATACCGCCGGGCCAAACGATGCGACATAGGTCGCTATCGCCATCACGTCGCTGTCGGGCAGCGCGGCCAGGCCTTCGACCACCGGCGCCATCGGTCCGGCGGCGGGGCCGTGCAGCGGCGCGTAGCCGTCGCGCAGATAGCGGTACAGCTCGTCCCTGGTCCATGGCAACGGCGCGGCGGACAAGGCATTGAGCGCGGGCGCATCCCAGCCTTCGGCCTGGCCGCCGCCGAAGTAGGCCTTGCCGCGCTGTTCGGCGCCGAGCGCATTGCGCGGCGAGTGGCAGGCGCTGCAATGCCCGAGGCCTTCTGCCAGGTAGGCACCGCGATTCCATTCGACGGTCTGCGCCGGGTCTGGCCGGAACGGCTCGTTGCGATGGAACAGCAGGTTCCACCCGGCCATCAGCGGGCGCATGTTGAACGGAAAGGCCAGTTGGGTCGTGGGCGGGGTGGCAGCAACCGCCGGCTGCGCCATCAGGTAGGCATAGAGCGACTGCATGTCGGCGTCGCTGACCTTGGCGAACGCGGTATACGGGAAGGCCGGGTACAGCCTGCGCCCATCGCGGTGCACACCCTCGCGCATGGCCCGCTCGAACGCGGCATAAGACCAGGCGCCGATGCCCGTCTGCGGGTCGGGCGTGATGTTGGTGCTGTAGATAGTGCCGAACGGCGTGTCCAGCGCCAGCCCGCCGGCGTTGGGCACACCGTTCGGCGCGGTGTGGCACACCACGCAGTCGCCGGCGGCCGCGACCAGCCGGCCGCGCTCGATGGTCTGCGCCGAATAGAAGCCCGCTGGCGGCGGCGCAACCGGCGCAATTGGCGCGCGCCAGGGCAGGATCGTGGCCAGCGTGGCGACGATGGCCGCGCCGGCGCCCGCCAGCAGGC
>CAUQYP010000245.1:0-7160 GCA_963522035.1 uncultured Noviherbaspirillum sp.
GGCGACGCGTCGCCGTCTAACGGGGATCCACGTCAAAGGCCGCGTCAAAAGCAACTGCGACGGCAACTGCAACTGCGACGGCAACTGCAACGGCAACAGCAACTGTCGCTGCGCGGGCAACTGCAACGGCAACTGTCGCTGCTGCCGGTCTTCCCTTACAAATTCTGCGATCCGGCCTATCCCCCCGACCGCAGCCTGCGCAAAAGCGCTTTCACCCGCCCCCCGCCCAGCTGCACCGCTGCCGCCGCCAACCCGCGCGGCGAACGCAGGTTGAAGGCGATGATGCCGCAGCGGTCACGGCTGGCAGACATCCAGTCGCGCTTGTAGGCGTCGTCGCCAGTCAGGTAATCCACTTCCGCGACCTGGTCGACGTCGATCACGTGACGCATCATCTGTTCGGTCAGCAGTGAACCGATCGACAGGCTGGCATAGCGCTCGTCGTAGGCCAGCTTGTAGATCGCGGCGGCGCCGTGGCAGACGATCCATAGCTGCGCGGCGGCCGGCACGCCGTCCACGGTCGCAATGCCCAGCCGCAGCCAGCCCTGCGCAGCGCAGGTGCGCATCAGCCCGGGCATGAAGTCCGGGCTCGGTTCGGGCGACTTCCAGCTGCGCGCGTAGACCAGCTGGTAAGCGGCGATGGCAGCCTCCAGCCGGTCGCCTCCCGTGACAATCTCGAACTGCGCACGGCCGGACTTCGCGAGTTGCCGGCCCTTGCGCCTGAGCGTGCTCCTGAGCTTCGAGGGCAGGCTGTCGGCATAGGTGTCATACGAGCGGCCGGCCACGTCGAGGTACCAGTTCACGAAACAGAAATAGCGCTGCGTCACCATGCCTGCAGCGCCGAGCGCGTCGAGCAGCGGTTGGAACAGCGGGTCGGCAGGGTCGAGCGGATGCAGGTCCAGCACATCCCAGCGCGGTCGTTCGGCGGCCAGCGCTTTTGCAAGCTGCTGCAGGCGCGCCTGCTGCTTGTGGCCGGGCAGCGCAAGCACGCTGTAGAGCGAGCTGTACCAGTTGGCCAGGCCTTCGAGGCGGCGTAGCCCGAATCGGCCGCCACGATGGCGCAGCGGCAGCAGCAGCGACAGGGCAGCGCCGGGATGGTCGCGCACGCCGTAGATGCGAAGTCGAGGCTCCGGCTCCAGGCCACGTGCGGCCAGGTTGCGGAACCATGCTTTCGACAGGAATACGCCGTTGGCATTCGCGGCTTCGTCAAAGACGGCGTCGGCGTCGGCGGGAAGGGATTCCAGGTCGGAATAGGTTTCAACAATAGGCATGGGGCAAGGCTGTGATTCGAAGGGCAGGGAGTGACAAGCGCCATCCTCGTTGTTGTAATTTGAACAGCATTGCTCAACATCAACTGTGTTTCAAATTAGGCATTTTAACAGTTGCAGTTTAGCTATTATGTGCGCTCATCGCCGCTAAGGGCGGTTATTGGAATTCTGAAAAGCAACATCTTGTACGTGTATCACAGAGGTTTGCGCTAGATCGATTTTTGCGATGCCTTTACTGGAATAGCAGCGTACCAGGGTTAGTCTTATTTTAATGACATCAGAAAGTTGATTCGATCCGGAAAGACAATGACAAATTGGTATGGTGTTGTACCTAGCATGCGACAATCGCACCTTGTTGGCGCAATAAATCCGGTGAAGTTTGATGCACTGCAGCATCTTCCGGATCGCCAGCAAATTTTATATGTTCAAATATTCTTTGATAAATCATTTCTTCATAGTAATATTGTTTTATAGCAATAAATTGACGATGAGTTCATGAGGCTGTGCCTGGCATCGCCGGCCTTGACATGAAGGATTGGTCAGTTAGCAAGCGCCGCCAAGGTGGCCGGGCTTGTAACAAGTTTGGAGTAAGAGACGTGCTAAAGATTTCGAATCACTATGTATCCAAGATTGCATCCGCACTGTTAATCATCGAGATTGGCATTTTGATTGCGTCAGCCTACCTGGCGGCGGCAGTGCGCTTCGCCGGCGATACGGACTTTTTCCGGACGGAGGACCAGCAGTTCTTTCCTTCGGCAATGGCCTTTGCCATTTCAATGGTATTTGCGATGACCGCGCTGGGCATGTACCAGCATGATTTCCGCGAAGGATTCCGCAACACGCTGCTGCGGATGATGCCGTCCTTCCTGCTCGGCTTCATGCTGACCGCCTTCGTCTTCTACATGATGCCGGGCTTCTATTTCGGCCGCGGCATCCTGATGCTGATGCTGGGCTTTGCCGCCTGCGGCATCCTGGTGGTGCGCGTGGTGCTGTTCAAGTCGTCCGAGTCGCGCCTGCTGGAGTCGCGCATCCTGTTCCTCGGCGCCGGCCCGCTGGCCAAGGAATGCGCTGACCTGGCAAGCAACAACGGCGGTTATCACAAGTACGACGTGGTCGGCTTCGTGCCGATGCCGGACGAAACGCCGTCGGTGCCGTCGTCCGCGATGCTGCCCGTAGGCCGTTCGCTGGTGGCCATTGCGAACGAGCACAATGCCTTTGAAATCGTGGTGGCGGTGCAGAACCGCCGCGGCGGTTCCTTTCCGATTCGCGAGTTGCTTGACTGCAAACTCAACGGCATCAAGGTGATCGACTCCGCGACCTTCTTCGAACGGGAAGCCTGCCAGATCCGCGTCGACTCGCTGCAGCCCAGCTGGTTCGTGTTCGGCAGCGGATTCGACCAGACCTTCATGCGCAGCTTCGTCAAGCGTGCGTTCGACCTGTTCGCCAGCCTGCTGATTTTCATTGCGACCTTGCCGGTCACCGCAGTCACCGCGCTGCTGATCTGGCTCGAGGACCGCTCGCCGATTTTCTACCGGCAGGAGCGGGTAGGCGAGGACGGCAATACCTTCATGGTGCTGAAATTCCGCAGCATGCGGACCGACGCCGAAAAGGAAGGCGCGCCGGTCTGGGCCAAAACCGGCGATACCCGCACCACCCGTGTCGGTCGCGTGATCCGCAAGCTGCGCATCGACGAAATTCCGCAGGTGCTCAATGTAATCAAGGGCGAAATGAGCTTTGTCGGCCCACGTCCGGAGCGGCCATTCTTCGTCGAACAGCTGTGCGAAAAAGTGCCTTATTACAATATGCGCCATAGCATCAAGCCGGGCATCACCGGTCTGGCCCAGGTGCGCTACCAGTACGGCGCATCGGTCGAAGACGCGGTGCAGAAGCTGCAATACGACCTGTACTACGTCAAGAACAACAGTCTTTTCCTCGATTTGCTGATCCTGCTCGACACGCTGCAGGTGGTGTTGCTGAGCAAAGGCAGCAGGTGACCCGGGCAAGATTTCCATGGTAGTCAACGTCATCGCGGTCAGCTACGGCATCGCGGCGACGGCATTCCTGCTGCTAACCTTGCTGCTGCTGACCAGCTGGCGCGGCCGGCTGCACGGCATGGCGCTCACGGCAGCCAGCGGGATTACCGCGCTGTGGGCGGGCCTGGCCGCGCAGCAGGCGACGGTCGGCATCCAGCTGTCCCTGGCGAGCGACCTGCTCGAACTGGCGCGCGACGCCTCCTGGACATTTTTCCTGGTGCTGGTGCTGAGCCCCTACCGCAAGCAGAACGGCGGGTCGCTGGTCCAGTCGCGGCTGCTCATGCCGGGACTGGCGGTGCTGTACCTGCTGTGCGCCATAGGCACGGTGTATACACGCTGGATTTTGCGCGATGTCGAGACCCAGATTTATTTCATGGCCAACTATGTCGGCCGCGTCGCCATCGCCGTGATCGGCATGCTGCTGGTCGAGCAGCTGTACCGCAGCACGCCGCCGCAGGAACGCTGGGCGATCAAGTTTGCCTGCCTGGGCGTCGGCGGCCTGTTCGTCTACGACTTTTACCTGTACAGCGACGCCATGCTGTTCCGCGCGCTGAACGCGGAAATCTGGTCGGCGCGCGGGCTGGTCAATGCGCTTGCGGTGCCGCTGATCGCCGTCTCGGCCGCGCGCAATCCGAAATGGTCGCTCGAGATCGCCGTGTCGCGCCGGGTGATCTTCCATTCGGCCGCCGTGATCGGCTCGGCCCTCTACCTGCTGCTGATGGCGCTGGCCGGTTACTGGCTGCGGTTTTTCGGCGGCAGCTGGGGTTCGGTGATGCAGGTGGCGTTTTTCGCCGCCGCGCTGGCCTTGCTGGTCGGCATCGTGTTTTCCGGCACCGTGCGTTCGCGGCTCAAGGTTTTCATCAGCAAGAATTTTTATAACTACAACTACGACTACCGGGAAGAATGGCTGCGCTTCACCCGCACCCTGTCGACCAAGGGTCCGGATCTCGGCGAGCGCGCGGTGCAGGCGATTGCCGACCTGGTCGAAAGCCCGACCGGCGGCTTGTGGCTCAGCAACGGCGCCAGCCACATGCTGCTGGCGAACTGGCATATGCCGGACGCTGCCGGCAGCGAGCCGGCGGACAGCGAGTTTTGCAAATTCCTGCAGAGCCGGCAGTGGGTGGTCGACCTCGACGAACTGGCGGTCGACCCGGAAAAGTATGAGGGGCTGGTCGCGCCCGACTGGGTGCGCCGGCTGACACGCGCCTGGCTGGTGGTGCCGCTGATCATGCACGAGGAGCTGCTGGGCTTCGTGGTGCTGTCGCAGCCGCGCAGCCGCATCCGCCTTAACTGGGAAGTCACCGACCTGCTGAAGATCGCCGGCAACCAGGCAGCGAGCTACCTGGCGCAGCAGCAGTCGGCCAACGCGCTGATGGTGGCGCGGCAGTTCGAGTCCTTCAACCGCATGTCGACGTTCATCGTGCATGACCTGAAAAACCTGATTTTCCAGCTGTCGCTGCTGGTGGCAAATGCCGAGAAGCATCGCGACAACCCGGAATTCCAGAAGGACATGATGGATACGCTGGATAACTCGGTCAAGAAAATGAAGCTCTTGCTGCATAAGCTCAATAGCGGCGACTCCATCGAGGGACCGGCCCCGCTTTCTCTTGATAAACTGCTGACGCAGGCGGTGCAGCTGAAGTCGCAGTTCGAACCGCGGCCGACGCTGGCGCTGCATGACACCGGCCTGACGCTGTTGGCCAATTGGGGCCGCATGGAAAGGGTGGTCGGCCATTTGATCCAGAATGCGATCGAGGCATCGCCTCGCGACGGTGAAGTGGTCGTCGCGCTGCGCCGCCAGGATGACAATGCCGTCATCGAGATACGCGACAATGGCGCCGGCATGAGCGAGGAGTTCATGCGTTCGCGCCTGTTCAAGCCCTTCGAGACCACCAAGTCCGCCGGCATGGGCGTGGGCGTGTTCGAGAGCCGCGAATACATACAGGAACTGGGCGGCAGGCTGGACGTTGCCAGCCGCGTAGGAGAGGGCACCACCTTCACCATGACATTACCGCTGAACGGCGCACGCGCCGGGCAGCGACTAGACGAACAGCAAGAGGAGTCTGCGTGAGCCAGTCGAAGAAACATTTGCTTATCATTGAAGATGACCCGGGCCTGCAAAAGCAGTTGCGCTGGAGCCTGGACGATTACGACGTGCTGGTCGCCAGCGACCGCGAGGCCGCGCTGGCCATGGTGCGGCGGCACGAGCCCGCCGTCATCACGATGGACCTTGGCCTGCCGCCGGACCCGGACGGCGCCACCGAAGGCTTCGCCACGCTGCAGCAGATATTGTCGCTGACCCCGGACGCGAAGGTAATCGTGCTGACCGGCAACCAGGACCGCGCCAATGCGGTCAAGGCCATCGGCCTGGGCGGCTACGACTTCCATCACAAGCCTTTCGACCCGGAAATGCTGAAGCTGGTGATCGACCGCGCCTTCTACCTGCATGCGCTGCAGAAAGAGAATCGCAAGATCCTGCAGAACCAGGCCGACTCGCCAATGGCCGGCGTGATCAGCCGCGACCCCGGCATGCTGAAGCTGTGCCGCAGCATCGAGAAAGTAGCGCCGACCTCGGCCAGCGTGATGCTGCTGGGCGAGAGCGGCACCGGCAAGGAAGTGCTGGCGCGGGCGCTGCACCAGTTGAGCCCGCGATCGGAAAAACGGTTTGTCGCCATCAACTGCGCGGCCATTCCGGAAAACCTGCTGGAGTCCGAGCTGTTCGGCTACGAGAAGGGCGCCTTCACCGGCGCGGCCAAGCAGACGCTGGGCAAGATCGAGACCGCCAACGGCGGCACCTTCTTCCTCGACGAAGTGGGCGACCTGCCGATGCCGCTGCAGGCCAAGCTGCTGCGCTTCCTGCAGGAGCGGGTGATCGAGCGCGTCGGCGGCAGGGAAGAGATCCCGGTCGACGTGCGCATCGTCTGCGCGACGCACCAGAACCTGAAGGAACTGGCCACCGCCGGCCGCTTCCGCGAGGACCTGTATTACCGCCTGTCGGAAATCGTCATTACCATACCGCCGCTGCGCAACCGCATCGGCGACGCCGCGCTTCTGGCGCATCATTTTAAGAACCGCTTCTGCAACCAGGAAGGGCGCTCGTCGCTCAACTTCAGCGACGACGCGATGGCGATGATCGAGTCGCATCCATGGCCGGGCAATGTGCGCGAGATGGAGAACATCATCAAACGCGCGGTCATCATGGCCGACGGCCCGCAGATCCTCGGCGAGGACCTGGGCCTGGGCGAGTCGCCGGCCACCGACGAGTACATGAACCTGCGCCAGGTGCGCGACGAAGCGGAGTACAAGGCCATCATCAAGGCGCTGGCGCGGGTGGACGGCAACATCGTGCGTGCAGCCGAACTGCTGGGCGTGAGCCGGCCGACGCTGTACGACCTGATGAGCCGGCACGGCGTCAAGTAGGCGGGAGAGGCAATGAGCTTGCGCACGAGCGACTTCATCCATGCGTCGGCGGTACGCACGCCGGACGCTGAAGCGCTGGTCTTCCAGGACCGGCGCCTGACCTATGCCGACCTGGCGCGCGAAGTCGAGACCTGGTCGGAAGCCTTGCTGGCGCTGGACATCGGCGCCGGCGAGCGGGTGGCGATCTATCTTGAAAAACGCATCGAGGCAGTCGCGGCGATGTATGGCGCGGCCGACGCCGGCGCGGTGTACGTGCCGGTCAACCCGCTGCTGAAGGCCGAACAGGTGGCTTATATCCTGGCCGACTGCGACGTGCGTATCCTGGTGACGTCGGCCGAGCGGCTGCCTGCGCTGGCCCCGGTGCTGGCCGGCTGCAGCAGCCTGCATACCGTCATCGTTACCGGCCAGCCCGGCGATGCGGCGCTGCCGCAGGGCGTGCGGC
>CAUQYP010000246.1:0-7150 GCA_963522035.1 uncultured Noviherbaspirillum sp.
TTTCAGTCCCTGGCGACGCGTCGCCGTCTAACGGGGATCCACGTCAAAGGCAGCATCAAAAGCAAAAGCAACTGTCGCTGCGCGGAGCTACAAGCAACAGCGACTGTCGCTGCGCGGAGCTACAAGCAACAGCGACTGTCGCTGCGCGGAGCTACGAGCAACGGCAACTGTCGCTACGCGGAACAAGCGATACCGCTTACATGCCGGCTTGGGAAAGTCAGCACGAACCAGCCATAAACCAATGGCCTGTTGACGGTTCTCTTCGGGAAGATGGCTCGTCGATCACCATGCGACGGAATTTTTTTAAACTATTTCATTCATTCGGTCTCCAATTCCTGAATCGTTAGCATTTCTCTCCGGACCAAATTACCACCCGCCTTCCTGCTCGTCCCGAAGGTAAATGCCAACAGTTCTAAAGGACATCAAATGGACCAATATCGCCGCAATTTCTTGCTGCACGGTGCCACATTGCTTGCCGCGAGTGCTGCATACCCCGTACGAGCGCAAATCCCTGGCAATGTCCTTAACCTGGCGGACTTCGGCGGCATTCCCGGCGCCAGTGGCGCTGCGATCATTGCGGCGTTCAATCAAGCGTTCGGCCTGCTTAAAAGCCTTGGCGGCGGCTCGCTTGTCATTCCGCCGGGAACCTATAATCTTGGCACCTATGCTGACGGCGTTTACCTGGTCGGCGTGAGTGAGTTGCAAAACGTGGATATATCCGGCTACGGCGCCACGCTGGAAATGACCACGGCAGCACCCACGATTACGGTTTTCTTCAATTTTCGGAATCCGTCGAACGTGACGTTCAGAGGCCTCAGCTTCTATGACCATGGCACCGACCTGTCGGTCACATGGCGGGGCGCCGTATGCTTCGACGTCTACACGACCCGACCCTGCTCGGGCTTCAGGACAGTCGACTGCTCCGCCGACCATGTCCATAATTTTTTCAGGGCGTTTGCCCAGGGCACCGAGAAATATACCCTCAGCGACTGTGACCTGCATGCGACCATCAAGAACAGCTACTACGGTCTGAACCTCAAGTACAACGGCCGCTTCTCCAGGTGCGACATCTCCTGCGTCGCGGTCAGGCGCGGCTTTATCGGATACGGCATGAAAGACTGGGATATCACGATGCGCTGCGACAGTAGCAATGACGCGCTGGGCAGCAATGGATTTATCAGCCTGGTTAATTCAACTGAGGACACTACCGAAAACTGCTCGATCAGGCTCGCGGTCGCCGGCAGTACCTATCCTTACTCGGCACTCATCCACTTCTATCATCAGGCGCCTGGCGATAACGAATACTTCCGCTATATCAGGGCGGATGCGCAGCTGGAAGGCAATGTGGAAGGCGATGCGACCCTGTTCCTGTTCGACCATGCGCTTATGACAGGCATCGCGGCCAGCACGCTCCGCACGTTCGACGAGATTTATCTGACCGGCGCCATCGCGGGAACCTATGCCGGAAAAATCATCGACAATCCATCGGTTTCCGTCGGCAAGCCGAACGCTGTCTGGCTTTCTTCAGTCTTGAGCAGACAGCAGGACTTAAGCCAATTGCCAGCCTACATCAAGGTGTTCGACCCGATTTAATCGCACCCAAACCCGCCGGCATGAAAAAGCAGGCGGGCAGGTCTGTTCCTGGCATAGCCATCCATGACCTGACTGAACGGCCCTGACTGATGCTCAGGTCCTGAATTTCCGCACAAAGTCGCTCAGGCCTAATGAATTTTTCGGATCATAGGCATGGATAAGCAACGTACGCCTTTCCCCACTGCTGACCGGAAAATTGCAGTGCTTTATGTTGTAGCCGTTAAAAAAGTAGACGTTTCCAACCGCGCACACAATCTTGTCGCATAGCTTTTTTTCCAACTGGGTCAAGGTCTTTTTCTTTCTATATTCCAACGGCAACGAGTTATCGAATTTCGTCAGTGTCTTTCTGAACACGTTTCCTGCCACCGACGTCGTAAAATTTTTTTTCCTGTAAACAACGAGATCGCCGTTATCACCAGGCGAAGTCACGATATTGATCGGAATGAGAATAGTCATCAGGTAGGAGTCGAAATGTCGCAAGTGACTCGAGCTATCGGACTGCGCATTTGCGCAGCGGATATAACATTTGTCTTCATCGGAAGGATCCTTGCGAAAGGTCGATGCAAATCTCAGCCTCGATACTCTTCGGCAAAATTTCTCCACCTGCCGGTATTCTTCAAGCGCACGCAACTCCGAGACGATGGAAATCGCTTTTTCATTAAGAAGCTTTCCAGGATAGCCATCGCAACCAGCAGTCAGGATGTCAATCTCTTCGTTAAATTTTTTTATTAATTCCGGAGAAAAAACATTCTTGAACATGACAAGCCCCGTGTCGTACTCGATGCGCTCTACCGTATTCATGATCGATCTTCCTTTACCATGTGAAACCGATATTGGGTGGTTTTAGACGACCGGAATGCCCTAAAGAACCTGGGCACCAGCTGTCGATTACCGGAAGCGGCGCGCCTTCCCAGGAGCTTGACGCCTACTTCAACATAAAGCCCTGATAACGACTGTGCAGGACATGGAGCTTTCCGCACCTGGCAGCCTGCGTCGGCTGCAGGAGCGACAGTCAATTTTATTACCCAGCTATATCAGCCAGTGCTGACTTATGTCAGAAGCAGTTCAAACCAGGCAATAATTCCTGGACTGCGTCAAGACTTTCTGCTCGATTTAATCTTTCCCACAGATCACATCTGCACTGTGCCTGCTACGCCCCTATTTTGGGCTTCGACAACAGCGCCAGCCCCATGGGATCGACTTTTGACAAATCACAAAAGCATCCGGGCCAATCCCTATATTAGTTTAACTACATAAACCATATATACGATTTAGCGTTATTTTTCGCTATGCCATTGACGTATTGAATCAAGTCAAACTGCTTACGTATTCGTAAAAAGATCCCCGTCAATGTTTCTGGCACGCTCATTGAAAATTTTTCCATCTTACAAACCCCGATTTCCTATTAATTGATACCCGATGATGAAAATTTTCAGCCAGATACGGGAAATGGGTTATGGCAGGACGATAGACCCATCGCGCCCGGTAAAGATAACCATTCCATCACGCAGGGACAATCCATCGCATCCGTTTCGCTTATTGAATGCGCTAATTTTTGGCTTCGTCTTATGCCTGGCATCCAGCTACCTGCTGTTTGACGATTTTTTATTGAAGCGGTGGCTTGCCGGAAATACGCTTGCACGTAACTTCTTCGTGCTTCTCCATCTGGTTTCCATCTACATCTACATTTTTTTATGTTGCCTCAAACCCCGGTGGCTACCAATCAGCATCAGCTATGGTGCGATGCTGGCTATCGATGCCAGCTTCTATCGGATAACGTCCGTTCCTCCCAGCGCGATAGATTATGAAGTCTGGTTGACCGCCATTAGCGATATAAACAATGCCGGACAATTGTACTTCAACGAATTTATCATCAACCTTTCAAAGGTCGCGCTAGTTGGGGTTGTCGCTAACCTGATCAGCAGGCACGCAGAGATTTTCCTTCCAACTCCCAAACTGAAAATATTCCTTGTAATTATCATGATTCACTCTGCCGGCTTCTTCGCGGCGCTTTATTACAAGGGTCCGGAAATAAGTGCAGGACTGGCTCCCGGGTCCGGCCTTGCGCAAAGCTCGCTGTTGAATCTGGTAGATAAAGCCTTAAAGGCGGAACATCCAGCCGTGGTCAACCTGAGCATTACTCCTGCTACCAATATAAAAACCGTCATCCTGGTCATTGACGAGTCGGTGACAACGAAAGCATTCGAGGAACTGTGGAAAACTGCAGACTGGAAAAGGGAGGATACCTGGCTTTTTCGTGCTTACAGCTCAGCGAATTGTTCCGCGGCTTCCAATTTCTTTATCCGGTACGGTGTCATGGATCCAAAATTGGCACAAAACCATAAGGCTGGTCTATCAATTATGGAGAAAGCGAAAAGATCGGGATATAAAGTAATTTATTATGACATGCAAAATGTCCTGGGTGATGGCACAGGCAAGCGAACTTCCAGTCGGGGGAACTACTTCCAACCTGCGGAACTGGCAGCCATCGATGAAATAGTGGCACGCCCTCAGCACGAACCTTATCCGGATTCATGGGTGGCAAATGAAATAGAAAAAAAATACCGGGCCGAAAAAGAGAAAAGCTTCATTGTGGTAAATAAGGCCGGCGCGCATTTTCCTTATGAAAACAGGACGTTTCCAAAAGACCGGTTGCCAGGAGAAAGCGCTTATCTGTCTGCAATAAGGATCAACACGATGTCGTTTCTCAAGAAACTTACAGAATTAACCAGGCTAAATGGCGACACTGTGCTTTTCTATACGTCAGATCACGGACAGAACTATCGCTCCCGGATAACGCACTGTTCCGCCAACGGTTCAGCGCCAGATATCGAATGGGAAGTGCCCTTGGTTTTTATAGGAGATCAGTTGCGCAATCTGATGCCGAGCACGCGCGCGGACAGGACACTGAGCCATTTTCACTTGACGGAAACCCTCAATAATATCCTTGGATATGATGATCCGGACATTCCGAACATCATGCAAGGCGCTGCAACGACGAAGGACAATGCCGTTCCTCACTATGGCGCTTATGGCAGCCCCTTCCCAATTTTCAATAATCCGGTACAAACAAAAATTCTAGGGGTGAATAAAATTAGCCCATGATTTCCCCAGGCATTACAAACACCCGCTCATATATAGCAGCAGATAATGCGAATTACCCGGTTTATATTCACTAACGCTATGTCAATTTCCGCTGCAACGTGGCAAGTTTTAAAATGGAAATGCGCATGAGGAAATGCGGCAAACCAACGAAGGTTGTTGCTCCTCAACCCGGTTCTTTACCATATTCATAGGATGACTTAGTCGAATTGAAGAACGGTTGAACTGCTGGACTGGCGTGATGGAAAGCCAGGTCCAACTGGCAACGCTTCCTGTGCGGCGACTCTACTCATCGGATCAACGATAAAGCGCGCATGGGTGCGGCCGAAATTCATGCTCTGCCTGACCGGGATTTTCAAATTCGTCGAAGACAATTTCACTGGAAGATAACTGCTTGACGCATGCCGGACAGATAGCGTGCGCAAAGCTGGGCTGATACCAAGGCGCGTGATGGCACGAAAAAGACTCTCATTCATCGAGGTATTCAATGCCTGATCAAAGTTTGGCAATGGCCGAAGCCTCCAGAAGTACACCAATTTATGTGCCTGTCAATCCTGGCTATCAGCCACTGCGTATTGGAATAATACTTGACGATCTGGACGTTCCGGCATGGATCGACGAAACGATCGAGGCGATACGGCGCACGGATTTTGCACAGATCACGGTCTTGATCGTCAAGAACGACACTGGAAAACTTGTGCAGCAAGGTCCGGAAACCTTTATCCAGGCCTTGCGTAGGGCCTACGCTGTGAGCGGTAAATTCCTTTACCGCTTATATGTCGATCAGGATGCCAAGGGACACCCGCAATTCTTGTTGCCTGTCAAAAAGAAATCATTGCATCCGGCAGTCAAGAATACTTCCAATATTTTTCTTCAGTACACGAAGTCGAGTGGTTTGTACGAGTTAAGCGAAGAAGGGACGGCAGCGATCAGAAATTGCGGGTTGGACGTGGTGCTGCATCTGGAATGCGATAGCGAAAAAGAAAATCCCATTAACCCCAGAAACTTTGACAGCGTACGTTATGGCGTATGGTCTTATTACCATGACAACGACAATAGCCATCGCTTGAGTCCAAGCCTCTTCTGGCAGATGGTTAAAAAAAAGTCGACCTGCAGGTTCATTCTGCAAAAGCAGTCGAATGGAACCTCACCCGATGAAATTCTGTACACTTCCTACGGTTCCATCGTCAGCAACTTATGGTTAAGTCAGAATCGCGCTGCAATCTATCGCAAGGCGCCGGCAATTACCGTGCGTGCACTTCGACAAATCGCTACATCCGCGGAACGTCATTTAGACTATCGTCCATCCCCAGCCATATCCGGGCAGCCGGTTCATCAGGTTCCGCTAAACCGTCAGATGTTGCCTTTTCTCGGGCGACTGGCAAAAGAAATTTTGAAAAACAAATTTTTACGAAAATTCATGGTGGAGCAATGGTTTTTAGCCTATCGAAAAACTCAGGATACACGTTCAGATATACCTTCCACCGAAGCATTTACACCGTTTTATCCAACATGCGAACTATCTTATGCTGATCCCTTTTCATTCAGGTTCAATGGAAGGGATTACATATTCTTTGAAAGTATTGACCATGAGGCCCGAAAAGGGCAGATTTCTTATATAGCTTTTGACGATGAAGGATGTCCACAAAATCCCAAGTTGGCTTTGTCTTGCAATTATCACCTTTCCTACCCGTTCATATTTGAATGGAAGGGCGAGGCTTACATGATACCCGAGGCGTCGGCGAGTCGCGCCGTAAAGCTTTACAAGGCCAATGCTTTCCCTAACGGCTGGACATTTGTAAGCGATTTGCTGACCGACGTCTGTGCAGTGGATTCGACCGTATTGGAGCATGATGGGGTTTGGTACATGTTTACCAATATAAGCGAATCTGGTGGATCGGCTAATGATGAGCTTTTTCTTTTTATTGCGCAGAGCCCATTAGGACCATGGCAACCTCATCCTATGAATCCTGTGAAGTCGGATGTCCGGTCAGCCAGGCAGGCAGGCAGAATTTTCAGGAAAAACGGAAAATTAATACGTCCCGCGCAAGATTGCAGCGTCAGGTATGGATACGCTATCCAGTTCTGTGAAATTACAAGGTTGTCGGAAACAGAATACGAAGAACAAGTTATCGGGAAAATAGACGCGTCCTGGATGCCCGGACTTACCGGAACACATACCTACAATAGGACTGAAACCCTCGAGGTGATAGACGGGAAAAAATGGATTTGGAAGCCGTTCGCCTTGTCCAGATTCCTGCGGTTGTTTCCGATACTGCTGCTCTTCCCTGCACTGACCGACTAGGGCATTTTCGTGCTGATTTGCCCTAGCCGGCCGGTAAGCGCTATTGCCTGTCCCGCGCAGCGACAGTTGCCGTTACCCGCGCAGCGACAGTTGCCGTTGCTTTTGACGCTGCCCTTGACGTGGATCCCCGTTAGACGGCGACGCGTCGCC
>CAUQYP010000247.1:0-7135 GCA_963522035.1 uncultured Noviherbaspirillum sp.
CAACGGCAACGGCAACGGCAACGGCAACGGCAACGGCAACTGTCGCTGCGCGGAATGTCAAGGGCAACTGTCGCTGCGCGGGACGTCAAGAGCAACCGCAACTGTCGCTGCGCGGAAGTGACGCTTCTAGTGGAAGCCGGCTAAAGCAAGCCAGCATGAAAATGCGCTAGCTGCCATGGCATTCCCCGGACCCCGGCAAGCCCGACCTGGCCTACTGCCGAGTCCGACCGCTCGGACCGCCACAGCCACGATCCCACCCCATTACGCCGGCTCAAACCATTTCCCGGCCTGCCCCGCTAGACTTTTCCCCATCGCCGCCAGCCGGCACAGCCTACTCCGTACAACCATGGACAACCAACTGCAAAGCGTCCTGCGCTACCTCCAGGACAACAAGCTCAAGCTCGTCACTGCCGAGTCCTGCACCGCCGGCATGATCGCCTCCACGCTGGCCGATGAACCCGGCAGCGGCAGCTGGCTCGAATGCGCATTCGTTACCTATTCGGCAGGCGCCAAGATACGCTGCATCGACGTCAAGCCCGAAACGATCGAGCGCTATAACCTCACCAGCGAGGAAGTCGCGCGCGAAATGGCCGAAGGCGCGCTCAAGGCCGCCGACGGCAACGTCGCGATTGCCGACACCGGCGTCGCCGGTCCCGGCGCGGGCGAAGGCGGCATCCCGGCTGGGACCATCTGCTTCGCCTGGTCGTTCCAGGACGAGGACGGCGGCGTCGCCACCTTCAGCGAAACCCGGCACTTCGACGGCGACCGCAACGCGGTGCGCCGCGCCGGCGCCGATTATGCGATCAACCGTATCTGGCACTATCACAACGAAGCGCTGAAAAAGAACGACCGCTAGCGCGGACAGGCAAGAGGACAAGAGGACAGGACAATGAAACCGGAATACAAGGAACAGCAACAGGCCATCATCCATGCGTTGCAGGTGGCCGCCCGCTTCGACGTGGAAGCCGAAGTCGAACGCCGCACCGCCTTCCTGTGCGACTACCTGGTGAGCACGCAGCGGCGCAGCTATGTGCTGGGGATCAGCGGCGGCGTCGACTCGCTGGCTGCAGCCTTGCTGGCGCAGTCCGCGGTGCGGCGCGCCCGCGAGCGCGGGCATGAGGCCCGCTTCATTGCCATGCGCCTGCCGTACGGCGTGCAGGCCGACGAGGCGGATGCGCAGCGTTCGCTCACGCTGATCCGGCCCGACACGGTGATGACAGTGGACATCCGGCCCGCGGCCGACGCGATGCTGGCGGCGGTCAACGCCAGCGGCACGCAGTATCGCGATGCCGGGCACCAGGACTTCGTGCTCGGCAATATCAAGGCGCGCCAGCGGATGATCGCGCAGTTCGCGGTCGCCGGCGCGACCGACGGCCTGGTGATCGGCACCGACCAGGCAGCCGAAGCGCTGATGGGATTCTTTACCAAGTTCGGCGACGGCGCCTGCGACCTGACGCCGCTGACCGGTCTCAGCAAGCGCCGCGTGCGCGCGCTGGCGGCCAGTTTCGGCGCCGACGAATCGCTGGTGTACAAGGTGCCCACGGCCGACCTCGAAAGCCTGGCGCCGCTGAAGCCCGACGAAGCCGCGTTCGGCGTCAGCTATGACGAAATCGACGATTTCCTGGAAGGCCGCGACATCGGCGACCAGGCAGCCGAGACCATACTCCGGCAATACCGGGCAACCGCCCACAAGCGCGCACTGCCTGTCATGCCTGCATAACCGGCGCGCTCAGCGCTTCTGCTCGATGCGCCTGAACTCGTCCGTCGAGTCGGGCGTGCCTGCTATCATCTGCTGCAAGGCGCGGGCGTCGTTCAATGCATCCGCTTCCGCCTGCGCATCGGGCGCCTTGTCATCTTTACGCTGCTCAGCCCCGCCTGCATCGGTGTCCTGCTGCCCTGGCCTGGTCATAGTGACTCCTGGTGTCGTGATGCAGCTTGGACTGTGTTGGCCGGGATTGATTCGGTACCGGTGTTATGCAGGATCAAGCAAACAATTTAGATTGCCTCATAGAAATAAAATGTGATGTAATGTAATTTCTTTCAGGAAATTTCATTTTTAATTTTATCCAGTCCGGGAATTATTCAGTTACGCCATGACGCATACAACATTCAACCAGCCAGAACTTCTCTCCGCCATCGCTGGCGGGACGGCGGAAGAACTCGACAACCTCGATTTCGGCGTGATTGGCTTCGACGCCGCCACCGTGGTCACCCATTACAACGCGTTCGAGGCGCGCGCGGCCGGCCTGTCGCCGCAGCGCGTGCTCGGCCAGCCGCTGTTTACGCTGGTGGCGCCCTGCATGAACAACTTCATGGTGGCGCAGCGCTTCGAGGATGCCGCCCAATCGGGGGCCGCGCTCGACGACACCATCGATTACGTGCTGACGCTGCGCATGCGCCCGGTCAAGGTCAAGCTGCGGCTGCTTGCCGGCGCGGAGCGCGGCACGCGCTACGTGCTGGTCCAGCGCGCGCTATAGCCGGACGCGCAGCGTGGATACGATGGAAGAAGAGTACGAAGCGCTGCTACAGTTTCTGTACCTGGTGCCGGTCGGCGTCGTGCAATGTGCACCGGACGGCGCCATCGGCATGATGAACCCGCTCTGCGCGCAACTGCTGATGCCGCTGTCGTCGAACGGCGGCCTGGACAACCTGTTCGATGCGCTCGAGCAGGTTGCGCCCGAACTGCGCAACATGGTCGACACGTTTCCTGCCGCGCACGGTACCGTCTGCGACAGCCAGCGGGTGCAGATCAGCGCAGGCATACCGGGCAAAGTCGACGCGCGGATGCTGTCCATCTCCCTGCTGAAGCTGGACGAGAAGCGGCTGATGGCCGTCATCAGCGACATCAGCCAGGTCGTCAGGCGCGAGCGCCAGCTCAAGCATAGCGAAGCCTGGTTCAACGCGATGATGCACGGCATTACCGACTATGCGCTGATGTCGCTCGATACCCAGGGCCGCATCGAAGCGTGGAACCAGAGCATTGCCAGGGTAACCGGCCATACTGAGCGAGCAGTGACCGGACGCGCGTTTTCGCTGCTCTACTCGCCCGGCGGGATTACCAGCGACCGCGTCGCCGACCGCCTGCGCGAGGCCGACGCCAACGGCTGGAGCCTGGACAACGGCTGGTGCGTGCGCGCCGACGGCAGCCGCTTCTGGGCCAACACCATGATCGCGCCGCTGGCGCGCGACGAGGACATGCCGCCCGGCGAGCGGGGCTATGCGCTGATCGTGCGCGACATCACCGACAAGCGCGAAGCCGGCGACAGCGTGCTGCGCGCCAGTACGTGCGACCACCTGACCGGCATCGCCAACCGCCGATCCTTCTTCGAAGCCGCGGAACTGGAACTGGAACGGTGGCGCCGCTTTCCGCGGCCCTTGTCGATGATTGCCATCGACGCCGATTTCTTCAAGAATATCAACGACACCTGGGGCCACCCGGCCGGCGACGACGTGCTGCGCCATCTGGCGCTGACACTGTCGGCCAACGTGCGGGAGATCGATGTCGTCGCGCGCCTGGGCGGCGAGGAATTTGCCGCGCTGCTGCCGTCCACCGACCTCGAAGGCGCCATCCGCCTGGCCGAGCGCTTCCGCGCCGCGGTCGAAGGGCAGCGCGTACGCTGGGGCGATGCGGAAATCGGCTACACCGTCAGTATCGGCGTGGCCACGATGGAAGCGGGCGTGAGCGGCGTGGACCAATTATTGAAACTGGCCGACCGGGCGCTGTACGCGGCGAAGAACGCCGGCCGCAACCGGGTCTGGCACCAGCGCGCCGACCACGTGCAGCCAGGGCCGGATGCAGAACCTGGCCCGCCTGCCGGCAGTCGCTGACGGGTGACGGGTTTCAGGCCTTTTCAGGCTTCGGCTTGCCCTGGGCGTCGCTCAGGCGATACTTGGTGCGGCGGTCACCCATGAGCTCGCGCAACTCGCGGATATCCATGTTGGACACCTCGTGCATGCGGATCAGCATCGACGCACCGACCGGCAGCCGGCGATGGCGAATCTTGCTGATGACCGGAGGCGCTACTTCCAGCGCGCGCGATAGCGCAGCGTCATTTTTCAGGTTGAGGCGCTCGATCAGCGAGTCGAGCAGGTTGTCCGGGTTGTAGGTCACCTGGGAAGTAAGTTCATGCGATTGCTGCGACGAATCCTGAGGTTGTTCCATGTCCATCTCCATCCGGATCGGTTAGTCGGGCGCCATTCCGGCGCGCCTGACGATGTTAAATTGACCATCATTTAAAAACTTGCAAGAGGATAGCACTTTGCCAATCTAACGACCAAGCACAACCTGCAGTAAATTGGGCGACTTCCTGTGCTGATCGGTATTTCAGCGCAGTGGATCCGGTTCGGCCCCGGCGCCGGTGTCGCCGCCGGAAGAAGCGCCCGACGTGAGAACCGGGGACGCGTTGCCATAGTCGACCGCGCTGCGCGCCGCCATGCGGGCGCCGGTCGCCGGATCGCGCCCCATGCCTCCCATGATGGCGCCGACTTCCTCGGCGCTGCGGGCAGGTGCCGCGTCCTCCATCGCCGCGGCCTGGCTGTCGCCGGCCCAGACGCCGCCTCCGGCATAGCGCCGCACGACGATATTGGCGCTGGTGGTGGGCGCAGGAAGCTGTGGCTGCTCGGCCAGCGCCGTGCTCGTGACCACTTCGCCCTGGTCGTCCATCATCGCTGGCGGCGGGGCAGTCGCCATCAGCGCCGGACGCGGCGGACGCGGGAACGACGCCTTCACGTCGAGCATGCCGCTGCCAACCGCGGCGCGGAAGAAGTCGCCGACCAGCAGCAGCGCATTGTGGCCGCCCTGCCCCCAGTAGTCGCTGCGCATGGTGACGCGGGCGTCGTTGAAGCCGACCCAGGAGCCAACCACCAGGTTCGGATGCATCAGGATGAACCAGCCGTCGGTATTGTTTTGCGTGGTGCCGGTCTTGCCGGCAATGTCGGCTGCGACCTGGAACCGGCTCTTCATCGCGGTGCCCGTGCCGCGGCTGACCACGCCGCGCATCATGTCGATCAGCTCGGTGGAGGTGCGCTCGCTCATCACGCGCACCGGCGGCTTGCTGAACTCGACCAGGGTCCTGCCCTCGCGGTCCTTGATGCTGCGGATAAAGATCGGCTCGCGGTATTCGCCGCCGCGGGCAATGGTGCCGTAGGAGCTCACCATTTCCAGCAGCGTCACCGGGCTGGTGCCGAGCGCAAGCGACGGCACCGCGTCGAGCCGGCTGCGATTCACGCCGGCGGCCCTGGCCAGCGTCACGATGTCGTTGACGCCGACGTCCTGCATCACCTGCGCGGTAATCGTGTTCTTGGAATAGACCAGGCCGTCGCGCAGGCTCATTTGCCGGCCGCTGGCGCCGCCCATGTCCGCCGGGCGCCAGAAGCGGCCGTCGCCCAGCCGGATTTCAACCGGGCCGTCCGCATACATCCGGTCCGGTTCGAAGCCGCGTTCCAGCGCCGCGCCGTAGACGAAGGGCTTGAAGGTAGAGCCTGGCTGGCGCTCGGCCTGGGCGACGTGGTCGTACTGGTCGCGCTGGAAGTCGCGGCTGCCGACCCAGGCCCGCACTTCGCCGCTGGCCGGGTCCATCGCCACGAAACCGGCTTCGAGCCGGGTCTTGGCCTGCTGCAGCCGGGCGATGAAGGCAGAATCCTGCTTGAGCTTCGCGAGCGTGGCGGCTTCGCCGTCGGCGGCCACCGCGCGGCGGAACTCCGGCGTTTCGCGCAGGAAGGCGTCGAGCAAGGTATTGCGCTCGGTCCAGAGGTAGCGAAACGGCTGCACCTTGCCCTGCATTTTTTCATACGCGGCCGGCGTTTTCGACAGCAGCCTGGCGGACGCCGTGCCCCATTCGACATCGGCGACCGCCTGCAGCACCTGCGACTGCCGCGCCACCGCCTCGGCCGCCAGCGCCTGCATCTTCGGGTCCAGCGTGGTCTGTATGACCAGTCCTTCGGCGCCCAGGTCACGGTTGTTGCGCTCGGCCCATTCATTGAGCCACTTGCGCACGTGTTCGGTGAAATGGGTAGCGCTGCCCGCCGGTTCGGCCTGGCGCTGGAAATTCAACCCCAGCGGCGCGCCACGCAGCCGCCGGAATTCTTCGTCGTCCAGATGGTTGCCACGGACCATTTGCGCCAGCACCACGTTGCGCCGGCTGCGCGCGCGTTCCGGATTGACCACCGGATTGTAGTAGTGCGTGCCCTTGAGCATGCCGACCAGCGTGGCGCCTTCCAGCGCGCCGAGGTCGGACGCCGACTTGCCGAAATACGTCCGCGCGGCCATCTCGATACCGTACACGTTGTAGAGGAAGGGGACGGTATTGAGATAGGTCTCGAGGATCTCGTCCTTGGTGTAGCGCTGCTCGATCCGGGTGGCAGTGATGATTTCACGCAGCTTGCGATTGACGGTGCGCGCACGGCCAATTTCTTCCGGGTACAGGTTGCGCACCAGTTGCTGGGTAATGGTGGACCCGCCCTGGGTGTCGCCGTTAGCCGTATGAAATGCCGCTGCCAGCGTACGCCGGACATCGACGCCGGGATGCTCGTAGAAGCGCTTGTCCTCGGTGTCGACCAGTGCATGCACGACGTGAGGCGATATTTTTTCCAGTGGTATCCATTCGCGCTGCACGCTGCGCAGCGTAGTAAGCTCGCTGCCATCCGCTGCCAGCACGATGCTCGGATGCACTGCCCGCACAGTGCGGAGGTGGTCGACGTCGGGCGTCTCCTTGACCGTGGTCCAGACCAGGCCGGCCAGGATCAGCGCAATCGCTACGCCGGCGACCAGGACGACGCCGGTCATGTGGCGCAGCAGCCTGCCGGTGGCGCGCATCCAGCCGCCTCGAGCGATAACGCCCTTGTTTTCCACGATGCTTCCTTGGCTGTTGATTAGATGCAATCTTGACAAGGTTTTTATGGATGGGCTTTGCGTGGGTCGTTAACGTGGCGACGGGCGCTGGATATGTTTGAGCGGGATTTGCGTGAAATCACGTTGTGGGGGAAATTTGGCGTCCAGCGGACGCGAGCGTGGCGCGGTGCCGTTGCCCGCGCAGCGACAGTTGCCGTTGCCGTTGCCCGCGCAGCGACAGTTGCAGTTGTCGTTGCAGTTGCCGTTGCCGTTGCTTTTGACGCTGCCTTTGACGTGGATCCCCGT
>CAUQYP010000248.1:0-7028 GCA_963522035.1 uncultured Noviherbaspirillum sp.
CGCGTCGCCGTCTAACGGGGATCCACGTCAAAGGCAGCGTCAAAAGCAACGGCAATGGCAACGGCAACTGCAACTGTCGCTGCGCGGAACAAGCGCTATCGCTTACAAGCCGGCTTGGGCAAGCCAGCACGAAACTGCTCCAGCGTGTTCAACTATTGACGGCGTCCCGCAGCGAATAGGGACGATTGGCCGCCAGCATGTGCTCGGCCTGTGCCGCCGGCACCCCGGCCGAAAAGAAGTAACCCTGTCCCATGCGGCAACCGAGGCGACGCAGCACGGCGACCTGTTCTGCCGTTTCCACGCCTTCGGCGATGGTCTCGAGGTCCAGTAGTTGCGCCAGCGTCAATATCATCTGGACGATGCCGGCGTCATTGTTATCCCGACCGAGGCCGCGCGCGAATGCGCGGTCTATCTTCAGCACGTCGATCGGCAGGCGCTGCAGGTAGGCAAGCGACGAATAGCCGGTGCCGAAGTCGTCCAGCGCCAGCCGGAGTCCCAGGCTCTTAAGCTTCGACAGGTTTTCGATCGTCTGTTGCGGGTTGGCCATTGCAGACGATTCGGTCAGTTCCAGCTCGATGCATTCGGGCGCAACGCCGGTGCGCACCAAAATCTGCGCGACTTCGCCGATGAATGACGAATGCACCAGCTGCCGCATCGACACATTGACGCCCAGCGTGACGGGCGTCTGTCGCGGATAGTCCTGATGCCACTTTTTGAGCTGGATGCAGGCCTGCTCCAGCGCCCACAGGCCGATCGGCACCACCATGCCCGAGCGCTCGGCGATTGGAATGAAATCGTCGGGCTTGATCTCGCCGTACTGCGGACTGTTCCAGCGCATCAGCAGCTCGAAGCCGCACAGCCGGCCATCGGCCAGCGTAACCTGCGGCTGGTACACCAGCGTGAGTTCATTGCGCTCCAGCGCAAAGCGCAGCGCCACGTCCATTTGCGCGCGGCGGGTGGCGGAAACCTGCAGCGCGGCATTGAAAGCCTCGATCCGGTTCCGGCCGCGTTCCTTGGCCTGGTACATCGCGGCATCCGCATCGCGAACCAGCGCTGACGGCGTGCGATGCGTCGGGAGCAGGCTGGCGATGCCGATGCTGCCGTGCAGCTTGACGACGATGTCGTCGACGACGATGGGCTGCGCGAGCGCCTGCAACAGCCTTTCAGCCCTTTCGCGTGCGTCTTCGACGCTGGCGTGGGTAAGGATCACGAATTCGTCCCCGCCAAAGCGCGACACGATGTCGTCAAGCGGCAACTCGGCCTGGATACGCCGTGCCACCTCGATCAGGCAGCGATCGCCCATGTCATGGCCATGGGTGTCATTCACGCTCTTGAAGAAGTCGAGGTCGAAATACAGCACGGCGATCTGCGGCGGCGGCACGCCCTCGGGCAGGATCTGGTCCGAAATCATCTTGAGCATGTAGCGGCGGTTGGGCAGTCCGGTCAGCGAGTCGTGCATGGCCAGGTGTTCCAGCCGCATCTCGTATTCCTTGCTGTCGGTGACATCGCGCACGATGCCCAGCATGCCCGACGCTGCACCGCTGCCGTCGCGCAGCGGATACTTGAAGGTCCGGTACCAGCGCTCGACTTCGCCGTCGCGCATGTCCTGCACCTCCAGGTTTTCGACGGCGACGCCGCTGCGGATGACATGCATGTCCTGCAGGTGCATCCGGCGCGCGGCGTCGGCCACCATGGGACGGCGACCGCTTTCCGTCCCCACCGCATTCAGTTCCTCGACAGTCTTGCCATGCAGTTCGACATCCGAACGAAAACCGTAGTGCTTCTGGAAACTCGCATTGGTGATGGTGAAGCGGCCCTCTCGATCTTTTGCATAGATCATTGCCGGATTCAGGTCCAGCACCGTGCGCAGCAGCGCATGCTCGTCGGTGAGCTTTCTTTCCGCCTCGACCCGGGCGCTGATGTCCTCGATGCTGAAGACCAGGCCGCCGATGGCAGGGTCATGCAGCATGTTGTAGCCGCGTATCTCGAGCCATACCCAGTGACCGGCCTGGTGCCGAATGCGCAGTTTCATCGACAGGCTGGCACCCGCCTTTCGTCGCAGCAGCTGCAGGTTCGCATTGCGCCGGGGCAGGTCTTCGGGATGGATGACCGGGGCGGCGCCGGCCAGCATTTCCTGCTCGGTGTAGCCGAGCACGTCGTTGACCGCAGGGTTGATGTAGGTCGTCCGGAAATGCCGGTTGGTGATCATGAACACGTGTTTGGCCGCGCGCGCAATGACGTTGAAACGCCGGTCGTTCATCAGCGCCTGCTCGAGCGACGCCAGGTTCATGGCCATGGCCTTGGTCAGCGCGATCGACAGCAGGCCGGCGAAGACAGTGACGAAGAACCCGGGGAGCCAGTCTTCCGGCTGGCCGCCGGTGGCAACACTGGTCAGCGCGCCGCTGACGGCGACAGCCATGACAACCGCCAGCGCCAGATTGCTCTCCAGGACCAGCGCAAAGACGCTGGCAAGGCCGATCCACCAGGGCAGCGGCGCCAGCGGCAGGTGCGATTGGACGGACAGCATGCCGATGGCCACGCCTGCCGCCAGCAGCTCAAGCAGCACATGGCGACGCCTGACGAGTTGCAAGTCCGGTCGCAGCAGTCGCGCCAGTGCGACTGCCGACAGGATCGCCATGACGACAAGCGAAACCACGACCGACCGGGTAGATACCGGTTTGTTCATCCATTCCAGGATGCCTATCTCCAGCACAAGGCTCGCGTACAGGAAGAGCGATGCAGGCCGGAAGATGTCCGGACCCGTATAGACGCCGCCACCGTTCAACAGCGGTATTTTCATGGCATCACGGGTTTGACCAGTGCGGCTGCGTCTCTGGCTCGCTCGCGTGCGGCGACGATGTTGCCGGCCACCGCAAGCGCGACGCCCATGCGGCGGCGCGTGAACGACTGGGGCTTGCCGAACAGGCGGATGTCGACCCCCGGTATCGCCAGCGCCTCTGCCACGCCGTCGAAGGCGATGCCGGCAGCGTCGAGTCCGCCATAGATCACGGCTGACGCCGCTGGCGAACGCAATGCGGTGTCGACCGGCAGCCCGAGGATGGCGCGCGCATGCAATTCGAATTCGCTCTGGGCCTGGCTTGCCATCGTCACCATGCCGGTGTCGTGCGGCCGCGGACTCACTTCCGAAAACCAGACCATGTCGCCGCGCACGAACAGCTCGACGCCGAACAGGCCGGTGCCGCCCAGGTTTTCCGTCACCTTGCGCGCTATGTCCCTGGCGCGCTCGAGTGCGAGCGGCTGCATCGGATGCGGCTGCCACGATTCGACATAATCGCCCTGCACCTGCACATGCCCGATCGGCTCGCAAAAACTGGTGTCGACCTGGCCCTGCGGATTGCGCGACCGAACCGTCAGCAGCGTGATTTCATACTCGAAGTCGATAAAGCCTTCCACGATGACGCGGCCGGCGTCGACTCGGCTGCCAGCGGCGGCGGCGTTCCAGGCAGCATCGACGTCCTGCGCTCCGTCCAGCCTGGACTGGCCTTTGCCGGAAGACGACATGACCGGTTTGACGATGCAGGGAAAACCGATGTCATCGCACGCCGCGCGCAGCGTTTCGAGGCTGTCTGCAAACCGGTAGGGCGAGCACGGCAGACCCAGCTCCTCGGCCGCCAGTCGCCGTATGCCTTCCCGGTTCATGGTCAGCCAGGCGGCCCGCGCGGTCGGGATGACCGTGGCGCGACCGGCCTTTTCCAGTTCTACCAGCGTGGCGGTGGCGATCGCCTCGATTTCAGGCACCACGAGGTCGGGTTGCTCGGCGGCGATCAGCGCTTCCAGCGCGGCGCCGTCGGTCATGTCGATCACGTGCCAACGGTGCGCGACCTGTTGTCCGGGTGCGTCGCGGTAGCGGTCGACCGCGATGGTCTCCACGCCCAGCCGCTGGAGGGCAATGATGACTTCCTTCCCGAGTTCGCCGGAGCCGAGCAACATGACGCGGGTGGCGGTGGACGACAGCGGCGTGCCTAGGCGGACAGGAGTTTTCATTTGGTTTTTACAGGGAAAAACGGAGGAAAATTACCAACGCGACAATACCAAAAGGTAGCAGATTCTGACATAGGCGCATCAAGACAATAGGACTGTACGCAAAAAAACCGCCGGCACGGGCCGGCGGTTCCAGGGTCTGCGACGAACGCTGTCAGTCGTCTGCGTAGATATCGCGATCCTTCGTTTCCTTGACGAAAAACAGGCCGATCACGAATGTTGCCAGGGCGATGATGATCGGATACCACAAGCCGTAGTAGATATCGCCCTTGTAGGCAACCAGCGCGAACGCCGTCGTCGGCAGCAGGCCGCCGAACCAGCCGTTACCGATGTGGTAGGGCAGGGACATCGACGTATAGCGGATCCGGGTCGGGAACATTTCGACCAGCATCGCGGCGATCGGACCATAAACCATGGTCACGTACAGCACCAGGATGGTCAGCAGCAGCAGCACCATGGGCTTGTTGATCTGCGCCGGGTCGGCTTTGGTCGGATAACCGGCGGCCTTGATGGCGTCGCCCAGTTCCTTCTTGAACGCGGCGTCCTTCGCGGCAAGCTCTCCGGTCGGCGTCGCGGCAGCGTCATAGCCGTTGATCACCTTGTCGCCAACCTTGATGGTAGCGATCGAACCGGCTTCGCCCGGGACGTTGGTGTACGCCACCGAGGCATTGGCCAGCACGGTACGGGCAATGTCGCACGAGGACGTGAATTTCTTGGTCCCGGTCGGGTTGAACAGGAACTGGCACTTGGACGGGTCCGCGGTCACGACGACCGGCGCATTTTTCAGCGCTGTTTCCAGTGCCGGGTTGGCATAGTGGGTCAGCGCGGAAAAGATCGGGAAGTAGGTCAGCGCGGCAATCAGGCAGCCACCGAGGATGATGGGCTTGCGGCCAATCTTGTCGGACAGGGAGCCGAACACGATGAAGAACGGGGTGCCGATCACGAGCGCGGCTGCGATGAACAGGTTGGCGGTTGCGCCATCCACCTTCAGCGTCTGGGTCATGAAGAACAGCGCGTAGAACTGCCCGGTGTACCAGACCACGGCCTGGCCGGCAGTCAGGCCGACCAGGGCCAGGATCACGATCTTCAGGTTGCCCCATTTCGCAAAAGCCTCGGACAGCGGCGCCTTGGAAGTCTTGCCTTCGGCTTTCATCTTGGCGAATGCAGGCGACTCGTTCATCGAGAGCCGGATCCAGACCGAGATGGCCAGCAGGAACACGGACACCAGGAACGGAATGCGCCAGCCCCATGCGGCAAACGCTTCTTCGCCGATGGCAGTGCGGGTGCCGAGGATGACCATCAGCGACAGGAACAGTCCGAGCGTGGCCGTGGTCTGGATCCAGGAGGTGAAGAAGCCGCGCTTGCCTTCGGGCGCATGTTCGGCAACGTAGGTCGCCGCGCCGCCATATTCCCCGCCGAGCGCCAGGCCCTGCAGGATGCGCAGGATGATCAGGATAATCGGCGCAGCCACGCCGATCGAGTTGTAGTTGGGCAGCAAGCCGACGATGAAGGTCGATGCGCCCATGATGACGATGGTCACGAGGAACGTGTACTTGCGGCCGATCATGTCGCCCAGCCGGCCGAAGACCAGCGCGCCGAACGGCCGCACGATGAAGCCTGCGGCGAAGGCGAGCAGCGCGAAGATGAACGCGGTATTCGGATCGGTGCCGGCGAAGAACTGCTTTGCAATGATGGCGGCCAGCGAGCCGTAGAGGTAGAAGTCGTACCACTCGAATACCGTTCCAAGCGAGGATGCAAAGATAACCTTGCGTTCCTCCTTGGTCATGCTGCCCGAGGCGGCGGTCTGTACAGTGCCCATGATGTCTCCGTTAAGTTTGATTTTGGGGGCAACCCGTGATTCCGTGATGCTGGAGCCGAGTGTAGGGAGGTTTGCTTACGGGAGGCTTGCTTGAAACTTACGGGAAACTTACGGAGGGGAAGGCGGGTGAAGCGTGGCGTGAATCGGTGGCGCCCGTGCCTTTACATGCGCAGCAGCGACGGTGACGCCTGCATATTCCTGGAAGGTTGAAAATTATAAGTTTGAAAATTATGCCGGTAAATCCGGGCGGTTTTCCCGCCCGGGTCGGGCTTTAGCAGCGTGTTAATGCAGCCAGCGGCGTCCTTCCATGCGCGGTGTCTGGGGCACTTCCGTCGGCGTCGGCTCCGGCATGACTTCCGGGCCAGTCGGCGAATCGGGCATGATCGGATCCTGCGCCGGTGGCGGCATTTCCGGCTGCGGCGTGTTTCCCGGTTCGATCTCGGGTTGGGGGGACGGCACGTTCGGGATTTCCGGCGGGATCTGGCCCGGCTCCTGGTGCAGATGCAAAGTGGGCTGGCAGGGTTGAAACATAGGCCTCCTGGGTCAAGATAGTAGTTATGGCTCGCTGGCATGCAGCGCCCGTGTTTGCCAAGCATTTCCTGCGCCAGCACGCGTTCGCTTGCAACCAACCTCGATGAAAGCATTCTATGACCGACGCCTTGCATGTAGTTTGTACCCACTGTAACGCCGTAAACCGGGTGCCCGCCGAACGCCTCGGCATGCAGCCCGACTGCGGCAAATGCAGCCAGGCTTTATTTACCGGCCATCCGGCGGAACTCGACGCCGCCGGTTTTGAAAAACAGACCGGACGCAGCGACATCCCGGTTCTGGTGGATTTCTGGGCGCCGTGGTGCGGCCCTTGCCGTGCGATGGCGCCCGCCTACGAGCAGGCAGCCAGGCAACTGGAACCCGCGATGCGGGTGGCTAAGCTCAATACCGAAGAGGCCCAGGCGCTGGCGGCCCAATACGGCATACGCAGCATTCCGACGCTGGCCTTGTTCCAAAACGGTCGGGAGGTCGCGCGGCAGGCGGGCGCGATGGATGCTGGCAGCATCGTCGCCTGGGCTCGCAAGAACGCCGTGCGCTAGAGCTTTTTCATGTTGGCTTTCTTTAGCCGGCTTCCACCAAAAGTGTCATTTCCGCGCAGCGACAGTTGCATTAAGCCCCGCGCAGCGACAGTTGCCGTTGCCGTTGCCGTTGCCGTTGC
>CAUQYP010000249.1:0-7024 GCA_963522035.1 uncultured Noviherbaspirillum sp.
CACCGGCTGCGTGGGCCTGAAGCCGTCGACCGGCCGGGTGCCGCGCAGCGACGGCTTTCCGGTCTTCCTGCACGACTTCGAAGTGGCCGGGCCGGTTGCCCGCTGTGTCGACGACCTGGTGCTGGCGATGCAGGAAATCGCGCCGTGGTCGGCGAGCGACAGCCGCTCGGCCGGTTTCGAGCATCTGCCCTTCACGGTCCCGGCATGCATTGCCCCGGCCCGTATCGCACTGCTCGACGCGCTCGGCGATGCGCCAGTCGATATCGACAGCGCAGAAGCAGCGCAGGACGCCTGGCAGGCGCTCGGTGGCTGCGGCCATCAGCGCGTTACGCTTGCCCCGGCGCAGCGCGCCGGGCTGGTACAGGCGATTGCGGCAATCAACGACCGTGCATGGCCGGTGCTGAGCCAGAGCGGCCTGGCCTGGTTGATGGCACATCATTTCGAGGGCAGGGAAGGCGAGCTGTCCGACGCGCTGGCCGAGCTGCTGGCGCAGGGCCGGCGCCGCAGCGGCGCCGACATGATGGACGCGCTGGGCGCGATACGCCGCCTGCGCGACGCGCTGGCCGTGCTCATGCAGGACATCGACTGCCTGCTGCTGCCCTCCGCGGCGAGCCAGCCATGGCCGGCGCGGCAGATGCATCCAACGCGCATTAACGGGCAGGCGGTGGGGCCGCGCGGCCACGCCATCTTCACGTCCTTCGTCAACGCTGCCGGGCTGCCCGCGCTGGCCCTGCCGGCCGGCCTCGGCGTCACCGGCATGCCGCTCGGCATACAGCTGGTGGGCCGCCATGGTGCAGACGGCTGGCTGTGCGCACTTGGAAGGCAGTTCGAACGCGCCCGTCCGTTCGCCCCGCTGTGGGAACGCGCCGGCATGCACGAATCCGGTGCATGCGGCACTGGCACGCAATCCGCTATAGGGAAACCATGAACATGCATTTATCTCAGAGCCACAACAAGCCGCTGCGCATCGTGATCGTCGGCGCGGGCGTAGCCGGCTGCATCGTCGCCCGCACGCTGGCGCAATGCCCGGGCGTCGACGTAACCTGCCTCGAACGCGTGTCCCGCGACGACCATAGCGAGGCTGGCACCGGCCTCAACATCGGCCCCAACGCGATCAAGCTGCTGCGCGCGCACGACCCGGCGCTGGCCGACGCCGTGGCCGCCGCCAGCCTGCCCTGGAAAAGCTGGCGTACCTCGCTGACCGACGGCACCGAACTGTTCACGCTGCCGCTGTCCGAGGTTGCCGACAATGACGGCGTGCGCATCCGCTGGTCCGAGCTGTACCGGGTGCTGCGCGAAGGCGCCGGCGATGCGGTGCGCTACGGCGTGACGGTGTCGGGCATAGCCCGCGAGGCCGACGGCCGCTGCACGCTCAGCTATACCGCTGGCGGCGAGACGACGACGCTGCACGACATCGACCTGCTGATCGGCGCCGACGGCCGCTACTCCGACACCCGCCGCGCGCTGTCCGGCGCGCCGTCGATGCGCCAGGTCGGCGTCGCCATCTTCCGGCTGCTGGTGCCGGACACGTCGGGCGGGCTGATCGACGACTACGAGCAGTGGTTCAACGGCCCGAACCGGCTGCTGGCCTTTCGCGTGCCGCCCGGCCATATCTACATGGCCGGCACGTTCCCGCTGAACGCCGGCGCTGAAATCGGCGATGCCGACAAGTCGGCCGATGCGCTGCGCCGCTACTACACCCCGGCCGATGCCGCGCCCGGTGCGCAATGCGCGTGGCTGGTCGATACCCTTTGCGCCAACGTCGGTGCGATCCACTGGGCGCGGCTGCAGGAAACCGAAGCCGGCTACCGCGACGGCGACGCACCGCTGCTCTACCTTGGCGACGCGGCGCACGGCATGGTGCCGACGCTGGGGCAGGGCGCGACGCAGGCCATCGAGGACGGCTGCGTGGCCGCTGGGCTCATCGCCAGCCGGCTCGTGGCCGGCAGCGTCGACGTCGCTGAATGGCTGCAGGCTTTCGACACCGCCCGCAGCGAGCGCATCCGCTTCGTGATGGACTTTTCGCTGGAAGCCAGTGACACGCTGTTCGCGGGTGCGGACCCGGTCGCCGGCTCGCTGAAGAAAGTGCAGCCGCCGTTTCTCGCCAAGCTGGGCCGGCTGTATCGCGATGTCGGCGCGGATGTCACCGGAGCCGCGCAATGAGCGCCGCCGCCATCCACGGCCTGTTCCATGTCGCCATCAAGACGGCGAACCTGGACGCCACCCGCCGCTTCTACATCGACGTGCTGGGCCTGGTCGACGCACACCGTCCCGACTTCGGCTACCCCGGCGCCTGGCTGGCCTGCCGCCACCCGGGCGGCGGCGCCATCGTCCATGTTTATGCGGGCGGCCCGGCGCTCGGCCCGGCGGGCCAGGCGCCGTCGGGCAGCGCCGCCATCGACCACCTGTCGCTGTCGTGCAGCGGCTATGCGGCCTACATCGAACGCTTCCGCGCGCACGGCCTGGACTGGCGCGAGTTCCTGGTGCCCGGCACCACGTTGTGGCAGCTGTTCGTCTACGACCCCAGCGGCGTGCAGCTCGAGCTGACCTTCGAAGGCAGCAACGAGGCCGGCCCGCCGCCGGACATGTCGGACGCGCGCCGCTACATTGCCGGCGCCAGCTTTTTCGACCTTACAACCTATCCATTGATCCAACCCTGAAGGAATGCATATGAAATTGTTTGCCCTGACCCAGATCGCCTTCACCGTTGCCGCCGGTTTTGCTTCCGTTACGCTGGCCCACGCCGACGACAAGGTGCGCGTCGGCGTGTTCGGCTCCAGTTCCGCGCTGCCGTATTTCGTCGGCATCGAGCGCGGCTTCTTCAAGGAAGCCGGCATTACCGTGGAGACCGTGATGCTGGCCTCGGCGCCGCTGATCGTGCAGTCCATGGTCACCGGCGACATCGACGCCGCGTCCAACCTGGTGACACTGGAAGGCGCCAACATCAGCCAGCGCCGGCCCAACACGCTGACCTATATCTCGCTCAATGGCCAGAACGCGCAGTACATCACCGAGCAGTTCGTGGTAAAGACCGGCTCGACGGCCAAGACCTTGAAAGACCTGAAAGGCGCCAAGCTGTTCTCCGCGCCGGGACCGGCCAACGTCGGCACGGCGAAGGCCGTGCTGAAGTCGATCGGGCTGGAAGAGAACAAGGACTACACCATGCAGGAGCAGCAGCTGTCGGTGCACCTGGGCGCGCTGCAGGCCGGCACCTTCGACGCCGGCTATACGCTGGAGCCGGTCGCCAGCACCATGATCAAGCAGGGCGTCGCGCGCCGGCTGGAGGCGGGGGTGATTTCCACGCACCTGCTCGGCAACGCGTCCTCGCAGGCCTTCGCCGCCGGCGGCGCGCTGTCCAACAAGATGATCGCCGAGCGGCCCGATGTCGCGGCCCGTTTCGCCAAGGCCTGGGCCAGGTCGGTGGCCGCTGCCAACACCGACGCCAGCGCGCGCACGCTGCTGGCCAAGGACATGAACGTGCCGGCCGACATGACCGCCACCGTGCCGCTTGCGAACTTCGTCATGGTGAAGGACCTGACGCCGGTGCAAAAAACCGACTTCCAGAAATTCGTCGATATCGGCGTTGCGCTTGGCGTGGTCAAGGGCGCGGTCGACACCGGCACCATCATCAAGGGGATGTAATGCAGGCGCTCAACACACTGCTGCAAAGGCAGCCGCAGGCCGCGGCCGAGACAGTCAAGCCGCCGCGCGGCCAGGTCGCCGGCATGGACCTCGGACACCGCTGGTACGCGCCTGGCACGCACATCACGATACGCGGGCTGGACAAGCGCTTCGGCGCCCACACGCTGTACGACAACTTCGACCTCGACATCCCGAAGGGCAAGATCATTTCCATCTTCGGCCCCAACGGCTGCGGCAAGAGCACGCTGATCAACATGATCGCCGGCATCCTGCCGTACGACCGCGGGCAGATCCTGTTCGACGGCAAGGACGTACGCGAGACGCGCATCGGCTACGTGTTCCAGAACTACCGCGAGGCAGTGTTTCCGTGGATGCGGGCGATCGACAACATCCGCTATCCGCTCAAATACCTCAAGCTGTCGAAAGGCGAGAAGGACGCGCGCATCGACAAGCTGGTGGAAAGCTTCGACGTCAAGATCGACCTCAACAAGTACCCGTACGAGATGTCGGGCGGGCAGCAGCAGATGGTGTCCATCATGCGTTCGCTGGTGGTGGAGCCGGAAGTGCTGTTCCTCGACGAGCCGTTCTCCGCGCTCGACTATGAAATGACGCAGTTCCTGCGCGACCGGCTGCAGAAGGTGTTCATGGAGAAGCCGGTGACGACCATCCTGGTGTCGCATGACCTCGACGAGGCGGTGTATCTCGCCGACTACGTGCTGCTGCTGTCGCGCAACCCGACCCGGGTAGCCGACTTCGTCCCGTTCGACGCGCCGCGTCCGCGCACCGCTGAAACGACCCTGACGCCGGACTTCCTGCGGGTCAAGGGCCACAGCCTGGAAATCTTCCAGCGCGAGGTGCGGAAATGAACAGCAGCGAACAACTGATAGGCCGGCTGCAGCCGCTGGTCGGCGTCTTCCTGCTGATCGTGTTCTGGGAACTGGCCTTCGAGATGCGGCTGATCGACCCGGTGCTGCTGCCGTCGCCGGCGCAGTCCTTCCAGGCGTTCTGGCTGGGCCTGCAGGAAGGCACGCTGTGGGGCGACCTGCAGCGCACCATCGTGCGCACGTCCATCTCGTTCGCCATTGCGCTGGTGATCGCGGTGCCGCTGGGCATCCTGCTCGGCTCCAGCGACAAGGTGTACCGCACGCTGGAGTTCCCGATCGACTTCTTCCGCTCGACGCCGGCGTCCGCCATGTTCCCGCTGTTCCTGATCCTGTTCGGCAGCGGCGAGGGCACCAAGATCGCGGTGGCGGCGTTCGGCGCAGCGCTGGCCATCCTGTTTTCCACCGCGTACGGCGTGATGAACGCCCGCAAGCAGCGGCAGCTTGCAGCGAGGGTGATGGGCGCGTCGCGGCTGCAGGTGCTGACCGACGTGACCTTGTGGGAAAGCCTGCCGCAGACCTTCGTCGGCATGCGCTCCGGCGTCTCGCTGGCGCTGGTGATCGTCATCGTTGCCGAGATGTTCATCGGCTCCACCGACGGCCTGGGCCAGCGCATTTTGAAGTCGCAGATGGTGTTCGACATGCCCGACATGTATGCGTCGATCTTTGCCGCTGGCGCATTGGGCTATATGCTGAACCTGCTGTTCATCGTGGCCGAACGTCGCTTCGTCCACTGGGGCGGAAAATAATTCTTGACGGAGAAATCACACCATGCAGATCAATGACCCGGTAGCAATGGCCGGACTGACCAAAGCCTTCGACGAATACGAACAGGCGCTGGTTACCAATGACATCGCCACGCTCGACCGCCTGTTCTGGAACTCGCCGCACACACTCCGGTATGGCGCCGGCGAAAACCTGTACGGCTTCGAGGCGATCCAGGAATTCCGCAACAGCCGGCCGTCGAAAGGCCTGGATCGCACGGTGACCCGCACGGCGCTGACCACGTTCGGCTCGGACTACGGCGTCGCCAATATCGAGTTCACGCGCGCGGGCACCGAACGAATTGGCCGGCAATCGCAAACATGGGTGCGATTCGACGAAGGCTGGCGCGTCGTGGCTGCGCATGTAAGTTTGATGGCAGGATAAAACAGGAACACATGGCAAGTGCCGGTTACGTAGCAGCCCGCAAACTTTCATAACCAGACGGCTTATGCGCAAGCGTAAGCCGTCGTTTTTTTAGCGGGTAACCAATGGCAAATAACGTCGGTCAGAAGGATTTTAATCAAAAATCCTATCCACAAACGGACTTCCCGGAAAGCTTGAGCGGTAGTTCGCCGTCGAAGGAAACGCCCGATGGTTCGGAGGGGCAGACCTCGCCAACCGCCTCGAACGCGACAAGCGCGGATCAGGCCAGGAAACCTCAGTTGCACACGATGCCGGACAATGACGGCCGCCGCCCAAAGAAACTGCTGCGTGTGCCGACTGTCACGAAAGATTCGGAGCAGCCCAGTCCACGAGCCAGTTCGGCAAGCGCATCTTCTTCGCCAGAAGCCAAAGACGCTCCAGGTGCGCGCCGCGACGTGATCGTCGAAAGTAACGGCACCACGATTACCGCTTCGTCCATCCAGTCGCCATTGAGCGGCACGGACTTCAGGCAAGGCAAGACCGGCAGTTCCGTCAGCCGACGCGACCTTCAAAAACCGTTGTTCCCCGAATTGAACGCGGTGGCGCATGCGTCCGGCCGCACGCCATCGGTCATATCGCCGCGGCCGCAAACGGGCGACGCAGACAGTGCACGCAGCCAGCAGCCGGAGTCATCGCGTCCACCAGCCATTGCGCTTGGAAATATCATCAGGAACGGGACGCCGGCACCACAGGACCAGCCGCTCCAGGTTCCGCTTTCAAGGATTTTTACGCCAAGGACCGCTGTCCTGCAGGATCCAGCGCCATTGCAGGCGCAGGCCCCAGCAACGACTGCAACGCCTGTCAGAACGCCATCGTCCTCGCGGCCCGCACTGAGGACCATGCCTACGCTGCCCTTGTCGCCCGGCGCGACGAAATCGGTGTCCGCCAATCGCGACGACGATTACGCGCTTTCATTCCGGCAGATGCTCGACTTCGACCCGTCGGAGGTCGAAAGAATCGTGAGCCCGCGCAGCGGAAACTCGGGCGAGACGATCACGCGGATCGCCAAAAAGATCGTCGCCGCCGAGTTGGAAAATGGGCTGAAGCCCAAGACGCTGGGCCGCCTGAGTCCAAAACACGACGGGGTCGGTGTCTACAGCGAGCTTGGCAGCTATGCGAACGCCGAGCTGGCGAAAAGCGATCTGGCCAACATCGTCGCCAAGTGCAGGCAACGCGCACTGGCGAAATATGGCGACAACCCCGAGAAGCTTATCAGCGTTAAAGGCAGCGCCTCCGACGCGACCGGCCAGCGCACTACTGGGCACCTCGAAAAACCTCGGTACGTCTGGCATGATGTGGGCACCTCGAACTTG
>CAUQYP010000250.1:0-6999 GCA_963522035.1 uncultured Noviherbaspirillum sp.
GCAAAAGCAAAAGCAAAAGCAACGGCAACGGCAACGGCAACGGCAACGGCAACGGCAACCGTCGCTGCGCGGGGCTTAATGCAACGGCAACCGTCGCTGCGCGGGGCTCAATGCAACGGCAACCGTCGCTGCGCGGGGCTCAATGCAACGGCAACTGTCGCTGCGCGGAGGAAGAAATATCGCTTACAGGCCGGCTAGGGCAAGTCGGCACGAAACTGCTTTAGTCAAAAAGCCCGGTGATCCGGGCTCTTTTTCCATGCTGGCGAAGTGCATGCCCATAAAAAAACCCCGCAATAGTTGCGGGGCTTTTTCTTTCCATGACCAATTACTTGATCTTGGTTTCCTTGTATTCGACATGCTTGCGTGCCTTGGGATCGAACTTCATGATCGCCATTTTTTCCGGCATCGTACGCTTGTTCTTGGTGGTGGTATAGAAGTGACCCGTACCTGCAGTCGATTCCAACTTGATTTTGTCGCGGCCTTTGGTAGCCATGATGATTCCTTTACTGTGCTAGTTAGACTTTTTCGCCACGGGCGCGCATGTCGAGCAGGACGGCGTCGATGCCGATCTTGTCGATGGTACGCAGGCCGGCGTTGGACAGGCGCAGGGAGACCCAGCGATTTTCCGACTCGACAAAGATACGACGCCGCTGCAGGTTCGGCAGGAAACGACGCTTGGTCTTGTTGTTCGCATGGGAAACGTTGTTGCCGACCATCGGCTTTTTCCCGGTGACTTGGCAAGTACGTGCCATGTTTCACTCCTTAAAGATTTCCGAAATTGGAAAAAAAGAGAGTATATCCAGAAAAACTAGATTATTCAACGACTTGCGAAAAACAATTGTTTCTTCTTCTTTTGATGAAATTTAACATTTTGAGCTGGTTTTGTTCACAGATCGCCATGTTCAGCGAACGAGTAAAAACGATTGCCTGCAATGATGAAGTGGTCCAGGACTTTTACTTCCATCAAACCCAGCGCGCTGACCAGCAAGTCGGTCAACTCATGGTCCTGCGGGCTGGGAGTGTGGTCGCCGGATGGATGATTGTGGGCGAGGATGACGCTTGCCGCGTTGTGATGAAGTGCGGTGCGTACGACTTCGCGGGGATATACATACGCACGGGTCAGCGTGCCGCGAAACATTTCCTCGCACGCGATCAGGCAGTGGCGCACGTCCAGGAAAAGGACTGTAAAACTTTCGTAAGAGAGATTCGCAAGCCGCAGGTGAAGGTAACTCTTTACGGCAGCCGATGTGCCCAGCGTGGCGCCGGTAGTCAGTTCTTCCTTGGTCGTTCGACGGGCCAGTTCGAGGACGGCTTGTAATTGGGCAAATTTTGCTGGGCCTAGTCCAGGAAACGCACAAAAATCCTGTATAGCCGCATTGCATAGTTTGCCTAGTGAGCCGAAGTGCAGTAAAAGCCGCTGTGCCAGTTCGATTGCCGAGCAGCCCGGCAATCCTGTGCGCAGAAAGATGGCCAATAGCTCGGCATCCGACAGAATATGCGCGCCATGGCTGATCAATCGTTCTCGCGGCCGCAAGGCGAGCGGCCAATCCGAAATTCCCATGGATGTGCTTTCGTTGGGTGCTGCGGAAAGTCGGGCGCCGGGCGTATTTACCGCGGAGCGACGCATCGTGGCTTAAAATGGCGGATTATTCTGGCATGCAAAATCCCATGGAAAATTTACCACAGGCGGTAGTCACACCAAGCGCCTACCTGACCCTGCACTATCGGCTGGCGTCGCAAGATGGCAACGATATCGTGACCACCTTCAATGGCAATCCGTCTACGCTACAAATCGGCAGCGGACAGCTGGCGCCCTTCCTCGAACACTGCCTGCTGGGTTTGCCCGAAGGCGCCGAGCAAAGTTACACGTTGACGCCGGAAGAGTCGTTCGGTGAGCGTAACCCGGACTTGGTCCAACGACTCTCGCGTGACACGCTGGCAGAGAATTCGCAGTTTGGCGAAGAATACAAGGTGGGCGATGTCGTCGAATTCGCCGCGCCAAGTGGCGGTCGTTTCGCCGGCGTGCTGCTTGAAATCAACGACACCGATGCATTGTTCGACTTTAATCATCCGCTGTCGGGCCAGACGCTTAAATTCGACGTGCGCATCATAAGCATTCTTTAGAGCGGGTGCGTTCAACGGCATCGAGGAAACAAAATATGGAACAAGAAATATTGCTGGCCCAGCCACGCGGGTTCTGCGCCGGCGTGGACCGTGCAATCGAGATCGTGGAACGGGCGCTGGCGCAATTTGGCGCCCCCATCTATGTCCGGCACGAGATCGTGCATAACGCCTATGTCGTGGAAGACCTGCGGCAGAAGGGCGCCATCTTCATCGAGGACCTGGCCGATGTCCCACCGGGAAATACGCTGGTGTTTTCGGCCCACGGGGTACCGCGTTCGGTTGTCGAGGAAGCCGCGCAACGCGGCCTGAAAGTGTTCGACGCGACCTGTCCGCTCGTCACCAAGGTGCATATGGAAGTGGCCAAGATGCGGCGCGAAGGCCGGGAAATCGTGATGATCGGCCATGCCGGCCACCCGGAAGTCGAAGGCACGATGGGCCAGGCCGACGAAGGCATGTACCTGGTCGAAACCGTCGACGACGTCCAGCGGCTGCAGGTCAAGCGTGCGGACCAGCTGGCGTATGTCTCCCAGACCACGCTGTCGGTCGATGACACGGCGGACGTGATCAACGCGTTGAAACAGCGTTTCCCGCAGATCGCCGAGCCCAAGAAAGGCGACATCTGCTACGCCACCACGAACCGGCAGGAAGCCGTCAAGTTCATGGCGCCCCAGGTCGACCTGGTGATCGTGGTCGGCAGCCCCAACAGTTCCAATTCCAACCGGCTGCGCGAGGTCGCGCAGAAGAAGGGCACACTGGCCTACATGGTTGATAATGCCGCGCAAATCGACCCTGCATGGCTGAGCGGCAAGCGCCGCATCGGCGTGACAGCAGGCGCGTCGGCGCCCCAGATACTGGTGGATGCAGTGATCGACCAGCTCAAGCTGCATGGCGCAAAAAGCGTCCGCGTGCTGGAAGGCGTGGAAGAGCACGTCACATTCCCGCTGCCCAAGGGACTGAGCGGGACTGTTGCGGCCGGCTGAAACGACGTGATATGCGCAGGGCGGCCGCAGCGACGACCGGTGATCGCTGCATGCCCAATTTTTAACCTCATCCAGGCGGCTCATGGAAATATTTTTGCAGCAAATCGTCAACGGCCTGGTTCTAGGCAGTATGTATGCGCTGATCGCCCTGGGTTACACCATGGTGTATGGCGTACTCAACCTGATCAATTTCGCCCATGGCGAAGTGCTGATGATAGGGGCGATGGCCGGACTGACCATACTCAAGATGGTCAATAATGTCGCCCCGGATTTGCCGGGCGTCGTCAAGCTGCTCATTGCCATCCTCGGGGCAATTCCCGTCTGCGTGCTGGTCAATATCCTGATCGAACGCATTGCGTACCGCCGCTTGCGCAATGCACCGCGCCTGGCGCCGCTGATTACGGCCATCGGCGTGTCCATCCTGCTGCAGACCATCGCGATGATGATCTGGGGCCGCAATCCGCTGCCTTTCCCGCAGGTAATGCCGTCCGAGTCGCTGAACCTGATGGGCGCGCTGATCACGCCGACCCAGGTCATGCTGCTGGTGCTGGCCGCGGTCTGCATGCTGGCTTTGGTGCTGCTGGTCGAGAAAACCAAGATGGGCAGGGCAATGCGCGCCACCGCCGAAAATCCGCGCATCGCCGGCCTGATGGGGGTAGACGCCAACCGGGTCATCGTCTTCACCTTCGCCATCGGCGCCACGCTGGCCGCGGTGGCCGGCGTGATGTGGGGCGCCAATTATTCGTCGGCGCAGTTCGCCATGGGCTTCGTCCCCGGGCTCAAGGCCTTCTCGGCGGCGGTGCTGGGCGGCATCGGCAATATCTATGGCGCGATGCTGGGCGGGATATTGCTGGGGCTCATAGAGAGCCTGGGCGCAGGTTATATCGGTGACCTGACCGGCGGTTTCCTGGGCAGTAACTACCAGGACATTTTTGCCTTCATCGTGTTGATCATCGTGCTCACATTGCGCCCTTCCGGCCTGATGGGCGAGCGCGTTGCCGACCGCGCCTGATCAGGAAGGACATCAACGTATGGCATACAAACTGACATCGGCGACCACCGCCGGCCGCGCCAGCCTGCTGCTGTTTGCCGTGGCCGTGATCGCCTTCCCCTTCATCGCTTCGGGCTACGGCAACTCGTGGGTGCGCATCATGGACCTCGCGCTGCTCTACATCATGCTGGCGCTGGGCCTGAACATCGTGGTCGGATTCGCCGGCCTGCTGGACCTGGGCTACATCGCGTTCTACGCGCTGGGCGCCTACCTGACCGGCCTGCTGGCGTCGCCCCAGTTCGCCACGCTCTTGGAGTCGCTGGTCAACCAGTACCAGCCGCTGGGCGATGCGGTCATTGCCTTCTTCGGCCCCGAAGTCGCGCAGCAGGGCATCCACTTGTCGCTCTGGGTAATCCTGCCGCTGGCGGCCTTGCTGGCCGGCGTGTTCGGCGCACTGCTGGGCGCGCCTACCCTGAAGCTGCGCGGCGATTACCTCGCCATCGTGACGCTCGGCTTCGGCGAAATCATCCGCATCTTCATGAACAACCTCAACGGCCCGGTCAACATCACCAACGGTCCGCAGGGCATCAACCAGATCGACCCGGTACGCATCTTCGGCGTGTCGCTGGGCGGCGAGCCGGGGTCCGGGGCCATGGTGCGTATCGGCGACTGGTCGATGCCGTCGGTGAATGCCTACTATTTCCTGTTTTTGGCGCTGTGCCTGCTCATCGTGTTCATCTCCTACCGGCTGCAGGACTCCCGGCTGGGCCGCGCCTGGGTGGCAATCCGGGAAGACGAGATCGCCGCCAAGGCCATGGGCATCAATACCCGCAACGTCAAGCTGCTGGCCTTCGCGATGGGCGCGTCGTTCGGCGGCGTCGCCGGCGGCCTGTTCGCCTCGTTCCAGGGCTTCGTGTCGCCCGAGTCGTTCTCGCTGACCGAGTCGATCGCCGTGCTGGCGATGGTGGTGCTGGGTGGCATGGGCCATATACCGGGCGTCATCGTCGGCGGCATCATCCTGGCAGCCTTGCCGGAAGTGCTGCGCCATACGGTCGAGCCGGTGCAGCAGGCGCTCTTCGGCAAGGTGCTGATCGATGCCGAGATCCTGCGCCAGCTGCTGTACGGGCTGGCCATGGTCACCATCATGCTGATCCGGCCCGCTGGCCTGTGGCCCGCGCCGCGCCACGAGGACCGTCCCGACGCCGACATCGACAAGCCTGCCCCCGCCACTGGCGTGGCGCCTGTATAGAAACATAGGAGAGCTTTTCATGCAGGCGAATCTGCTCAATATCACTGGCGCGAGCAAGCGTTTCGGCGGGCTGCAAGCCTTGTCCGGCGTTGACATGCGCATTGCCAAAGGCCAGATCTACGGGCTGATCGGTCCCAACGGCGCCGGCAAGACAACGTTCTTCAACGTGCTGACTGGCCTGTACCAGCCGGACGGCGGCAGCTTCGAGCTCGACGGCAAGCCGTATTCGCCGTCGGCGCCGCATGAAGTGGCCAAGGCGGGCATTGCGCGCACTTTCCAGAACATCCGGCTGTTCGGCGAAATGAGCGCGCTGGAAAATGTCATGGTCGGCCGCCATGTGCGCACCCGGCAGGGCGTGCTGGGCGCAGTACTGCGCCATCGCGCCGCGCGGGAAGAGGAGGCGGCAATCCGCGCGCGTTCGCTCGAGCTGCTGGACTTCGTCGGCATTGCCGGTTTTGCGCGCCGCACCGCCCGCCACCTGTCGTATGGCGACCAGCGACGCCTGGAAATTGCGCGCGCGCTCGCCACCGACCCGCTGCTGCTGGCGCTGGACGAACCGGCCGCCGGCATGAATGCGACCGAGAAACTGGGCCTGCGTGAGTTGCTGCTGAAAATCAAGGCCAGTGGCAGCACCATCCTGCTCATCGAGCATGACGTCAAGCTGGTCATGGGATTGTGCGACCGGATCACGGTGCTGGACTATGGCAAGCCGATTGCGGAAGGAACGCCGGCCGAAGTGCAGAAAAACCCGGCCGTGATCGAGGCTTATCTCGGAGGGTCGCACTGATGAACGCCACCACGGGCAAAGTGCTGCTGAAAGTGGAAGGCCTCAAGGTTGCCTATGGCGGCATCCAGGCGGTAAAGGGCATCGACCTGGAAGTGCGCGAGGGCGAGTTGATCACCCTGATCGGCGCCAACGGCGCCGGCAAGACCACCACGCTCAAGGCGATTACCGGCACGTTGCCCGAGTGCAGGGTGGAAGGCCATGTCGAGTATGACGGCCGGCCGATACGCGGCAAGACCTCGTTCGGCCTGGTGCGCCAGCAGTTGGCCATGGTGCCGGAAGGCCGCGGCGTCTTTACCCGCATGACCATCCACGAGAACCTGATGATGGGCGCCTACACGCGCAACGACAAGGCCGGCATTGCGGCGGATGTGGACAAGTGGTACGGCATTTTCCCGCGGCTCAAGGAGCGGGCGTCGCAACTTGCCGGCACCTTGTCTGGCGGCGAGCAGCAAATGCTGGCGATGGCGCGCGCGCTGATGAGCCACCCGAAGCTGCTGCTGCTCGACGAACCGTCGATGGGGTTGTCGCCCATCATGGTCGAGCGGATCTTCGACGTGGTGCGTACGGTTGCCGCCCAGGGTGTGACCATCCTGCTGGTCGAGCAGAATGCGCGCCTGGCCCTGCAGGCGGCGCATCGCGGCTACGTGATGGAATCGGGCCTGATCACGATGACCGGCCCGGCGCGGGAAATGCTGGATGACCCGAAGGTACGGCAGGCGTACCTGGGCGAGGAATAAAGCGGCGGATCAGGGCTTACGGGCTAGCGCATTTTCATGCTGGCTTGCGCCAGATGCGCCACGTCCGCGCAGCGAAAGTTGCATTTGACGTTCCGCGCAGCGACAGTTGCCGTTGCATTAAGCCCCGCGCA
>CAUQYP010000251.1:0-6988 GCA_963522035.1 uncultured Noviherbaspirillum sp.
TCCGATTTCGGCACCAGCGACGTGTCGCCATCGACGGGGGCCCACGTCAAAAGCCACGGCAACTGCAACTGCAACGGCCACGGCCACGGCCACGGCCACGGCCACGGCAACGGCAACGGCAACTGTCGCTACGCGGAACGTCAAACGCAACTGTCGCTGCGCGGGGCTTAATGCAACGGCAACTGTCGCTGCGTGCAAGTGGTGCATCTGGTGAGAGCCAGCATAAACATGCTCTAAGCCGAAGCGGATTGCCCTTGGCACAAGGCGGCCGGCATCGGCGAGCCAGTCAGGCTGGACCCGCGCTAGTTAGCCTTGCCCCAGACCTCGGCCAGCCGGGCGTCGCGGCCGCAGTTGAGCCGGTAGAACTTGTAGCGCACCGGGTTCTTCTTGTAATAGTCCTGGTGATAGCCCTCGGCCAGGTAGAACGGCCCCGCCGGCTCGACCTCGGTATGGATCTGCTTGAAGCGTCCCTGCTTTTCCAGCTTCGCCTTGCTTGCCAGCGCCGCCGTCCGCTGCGCGTCGTCCTGGTAGTAGATGCCGGTCCGGTACTGGTTGCCGATATCGCAGAACTGCCTGTCCTTGACGGTCGGGTCGATGGTCGGCCAGAAATGCTCGAGCAGCTGCGCGTAGGTGACCTTGGCCGGGTCATAGCGCACCCGCACCGCCTCGGTATGGCCGCTCCTGCCGGCGCTGACCTGCTCGTAGGTAGGGTTTTTGGCCTGCCCGTTGAGATAGCCGGACTCGGCCTCGATCACGCCGGGTAATTTCTCGAAATCGGCCTCGGTACACCAGAAGCAGCCGCCGGCGAAGATGGCGGTGGCGCCCTGGCCCAACGGCGCGGCGGCAGGCGCGTCGGCGGCTGCGGCAAGACCTTGCGCCGACAACAAAACGAGGCTGGCAAATAATGTTTTCATCGAAAGCTCCTTGATGGTTTGAAACCGGTGTCAGCGCAGGCGCAGCAGCCGGTCGAGCGACAGGCGGCCGGGACCGCGCGCGACGAGGTAGAGCAGCAGGCCAGCCCATGACAGATGCGTGGGCCACGCATCAGGATAGACGAATCCCTGGATCACTGCCGTCATGCCCAAAAGGGCCAGCGCCGACAGCCGCGTCACCAGCCCCAGCACCAGCAGCACCGGGAACAGGTGCTCGGCATAGGCGGCAAGGTGCGCCGCCAGTTCGGGCGGCAGCAGCGGCAGCCGGTATTCCTCGCGAAACAGCGCATGCGCGCCGTCGCTGACCGTCAGCCAGCCCTCGACCTTGGTGCGTCCGGAGAAGAAGAACACCGCGGCAATGCCGAAGCGGGCGACCAGCGCCAGCAGGTCATGCGGCAGCAGGCGCTCCAGTGCGGCAGCCAGCCGGTTGTAAGCAGCGCCCAGGCCGGACGCGGGTTCATCGACAGTGATGCGGGCGGTAGCGGTGTGCATAATGCATCTCTCCTCGTGCGTTCAGGTTTCGATAAGCGTTGCAGTAAAGGCGCCGTCCTGCAGCAACATGGCCAGCAAAGCGGCGATATCGGCATGCGCATTTGCCGCCAGTGCGGCGGCGGCGGCCATGCCCAGCGGTTGTCCTTCCGCGCAGGCATCCAGGAACGCGCAACCGGTGGCATCCAGTGGGCGCCAGGTCACGTTGGCGCCGGGACGCAGCAGCAGCGCGCCTTCGCCTTGCCAGTCCGGCGCGGCGCCGTCCTCGCTGCCGTCCGTTTCCCGGTTGCGCCGCCACAGGGTGTAGACCGGTTGCCCGCCGAACCAGGCCCAGCGCGCCGACGGATGCGGCGCCAGCCTGCACTGCGCCAGTCGCGTCGGGGCCAGCAATGCCAGCGTGCCCGGATCGAGCGCGGGCGCGCGTGCCGCGCCATGCGCCTCGGTCCAGTAGCGGTCCAGCCGGGCAACGCCGGGCAGGTAGGCCAGCGCAGACGCGGGGGCATAGGCCGCCAGGAAATCGGCATAGCCTGCGCCATAGCACCACAGGCGCGGGTCGGCGGTCGGATTCGTGCGTGCATAGGCGAGCGCGGCCGTACGGAAGAATGCGTCGCCGACCAGGCGCAGCACCGACGGATAATTGGCAGCCAGCGCATCGACCCAGCCTTTCATCACGGTGTTGCGGTGGATCGCAAAGCCGGGCTGGGCCGCCGGCGTGCCGTCAGCGTCGCCGCCGGCCAGCAGCGCGTCGGCAAAGCGGTCCTGGAAGTCGGCCAGGGATAGCGATGCGGATGAAGGCGTCATGCGGCTTCCTCCGTGCAGGCCGGCGCCATCATTGCGGCAGCGCGCGCCCGTTCGGCCATCAGCGTCGCAAAGTCGGGCAGATGGTCGTCGCGCTCGATCAGGGTAGGGCGCGGCCCCACGCGCGCCACCAGCCGTGCATGGAGCGCCCAGACTTCCGGGGCGACCGGCGCATCGTGGCTGTCGATCAGCAGCGCCTGCCCCAAGACCGGGTCCGGCGTGTGGCCGGCCAGGTGTATTTCCATGATGAGGCTGGCCGGCACCCGGTCGATATAGGCGGCCGCGTCGTAGCCGAGGTTGCGGGCGCCGACATGGACGTTGTTGACGTCGAGCAGCAGGCCGCAGCCGCTGCGCCTCGACAGCTCGGCCATGAAGTCGATCTCGTCCCATGCATGGCCTTCGATGCGCAGGTAGTGCGACGGGTTTTCGATGGCGATGCGCCGTTTCAGCGCGTCCTGCACGCGGCCGACATTGTCGGCCAGCCGCTGCAGCGCCTCGCCGGTGCGGGGAAAGGGCAGCAGGTCAGGGTAGGCGGCGCCGCGCCAGGCCGACCAGGCCATGTGTTCGGACACGATAGCCGGTGCGATGCGTTCGGCGAGCGCGGCCAGCCGGCTGAGGTGCACAGGATCCGGCGAGCTGGCCGACGCCAGCGACAGGCCGACGCCGTGCAGCGCGACCGGATGGCGGCTGCGTATGGCCTCCAGCCAGGCCAGCCGCGGCCCGCCGTCGGCATAATAATTTTCCGGGTGCACCTCGAACCACATCCCGTCTGCGTCGCAGGACAGTGCAGCCTCGTAATGGGCCGGCTTGAGGGCGATGCCGGCGCTTAGGGTCGGGGTCACGGTGCGCTCCCGGGTCAGGACTTGCGCGGTTCGAGCGAGCCCATGCCCTTCGGCGTCTGGATGGTCACGCAGGTGCCGGCCGGCACGTTCTTCCAGGCGTTGGCCTGGTAGTCGGTTTTCGACGTGCCGGCGCAGCTGGTGCCGGCGCCGGCCTGGCAGTCGTTCTTGCCGGCCAGCGAAACCCCGTAGCATTTTTCGACAGCCGGCTTGGCATCCATGGCTTTCTTGTCCTGGGCCTGCGCCACGCCGGCGGCGAGGGCTGAAAGGGCTGAAAGGGCGACGGCGGTAGCGGCGAAGTGACGTGCTTGCATGATGGCTTTCCTTGGTGAACGATGCGATGGGATGGTTGACCGCATGGCCAACATCGCGGACGATGCCGCACGTGCGGTCTGCCAGCTAATTCGGCCGCGCCGGGAAAACGGTTACAGCGCGTGCTGTATTTTTTTGTTTTATATTTTTTCGCGTCCTGTAACCGCACGCAGCTTCAGAACGAATAACAAAGGATGAAGCGTGATAGCCAGCGAAAGCCGCTTGCGTGAACTGATGGTGCGCGGACAATCCGGCGACGGCCCCGCGTACCACCTGTTCCTGAAGGAGATGGGCGGTGTGCTGCGCGCCTATTTCCGCAGGCGGTTGGGCGGGCTGCCGGACGAGGTCGAGGATTTGGTGCAGGAAACCCTGCTGGCCATCCATAACCAGCGCCACACCTACGACCCGGCACAGCCGCTCACCGCTTGGGCGCATGCGATTGCACGCTACAAGCTGGTGGACCTGTTGCGCCGGCGCGGCGCGCGCGAGGCGCTGAACGTGCCGTTCGACGAAGACAGCAGCCTGCCGGCGGTGGCCGACAACGACGCCGGCGATGCCAGGCGCGACGTCATGGCGCTGCTGGCGCAATTGCCTGACCGCCAGCGCCTGCCCATCCAGCATGTGAAGCTGGAAGGGCTGTCGGTGCTGGAGGCGGCGCGCCTGACCGGCATGACGGCGTCGGCCGTCAAGGTCGGCGTGCACCGCGGACTGAAGGCGCTGGCCGCAAGGATACGGAATGAAAAATGAAGACCGATGAACTGATAGACATGCTTGCCAGCGGCCCCGCCCCGGTGGATGCCGACGCCGGCCTGCGCCGCCTCGCCATGGCGCTGGGCTGGGGCCTGTTCGGTGCGACGCTGCTGATGGCGCTGCTGCTGGGCGTGCGAGACGACATCGCCCAGGCGCTGCGCCTGCCGATGTTCTGGATCAAGCTCGGCGTGCCGGTGCTGGCTGCGCTGGCGGCGCTGCAGCTGGCGCGCCGGCTGGGCCTGCCCGGAACCGGACCGGGCCGCGCGCCATTGGTGCTGTCGGCCTTGCTGCTGCTGGCCTGGACCGGCGCCGCGGCGGTGTTGTTCGACAGTGCGCCGGAACGCTGGACGCCGCTGGTGTTCGGCGCCACCTGGAAGACCTGCGCATTCAATATCGTCCTGCTGTCCTCGCCGATTTTCATTGCCGCATTCTGGGCAATGCGCGGGCTGGCCCCGACCCGGCCGGCACAGGCCGGTGGTGCCGCCGGGCTGCTGGCCGGCGCGGCCGGCGCCGCCGTATATGCGCTGCATTGCCCGGAAATGGCCGCGCCGTTTCTTGGCATCTGGTATGTGCTGGGGATGGCGATACCGGCAGTCGTGGGCGCGACGGTGGGAAAGCGCTTCTTGCGCTGGTAATACGGCAGCGCCGGATTGCTTGTCACACAAATTCTTAAGTTTCTTGCAATTTTTCACCGCTTTTATAGAGAATTTCACAATAAGTTGTGAAATTTCCATGTCACTAACACGCGACTATTAAAAAATTCCTTCAGGAAATATGGTTTCAAGGAAATTTTCTCGTTAGAATTTAATAATTCCTAGAGGAAATTTTTAGCAAGGGCTTTAGCCAGTCGATCCTGTGCACCTGTCCTTGCCGCCCACTTACTTGAAACCGGAACCATGAATCACACTTATCGGCTGGTCTATAACGCTGCACTGAACATGTTTGTCGTCGCTTCCGAACTGGCACGTAGCAGGGGGAAAGGCGGGTCAGGTGCAGATAAGTCAATCGCCGGCAGCGCCCCGTCGCGTGCCACAGGTTCTGCGCTTGTCCGGCAGTTCAAATTGTCGCTCGGCGCGCTCGCCATGTTAATGGCGCACGGGCTTGTTCACGGCCAGCAGTTACCGGCTGGCGCAATTCTCGACATTAACAGCGGCACAGCCAGCAACACAGGCGCAATCGCTGACACCTTCCGCGATTATTCGGTTTCTTTCACAGCCGGTCAGACCGGCAGCAATTACCTGCTTTTCGCCTTCAGGCAGGACCCGGCGTACTGGACTTTTGGCAACGTCTCGCTCATTGAAACCGGGACCTCAACCAATCTGCTGATCAACCCGAATTTTACCCAGGGCGGCAGCGTCGGCAGCTCAGGTATTCAGGCGCCGGCTAACTGGGGCATCGTCTATCAGACCGGGTCGCCGCCGACGGCTGCCGGAACATGGAATGCGCCAGGCACCGGCGATTCGACCTCCACTTCGGGCTTGGGGGTCAACACGAGCACCAGCGGTTCCTGGTACGACGGCGCAGTGGGAAGTTTCGACGGTATCTACCAAGGTGTTTCACTGACTGGCGGCGTTTCATATACGGTGTCTTTCTCGGCGCTTTCCAATGACAATGCAAATACCAGTTCGGTTCGCATGGGTGTTTTTGCCGGACCCTGCCTGTCCCTGCTAACCGCGGCCGCCGAATGTACGCTGGACAGTTCCACCGGCTTTACGACCTTGTACCAGCCGTCCCAAACTACCAATGCAGGCGCGCCAGCAAATACCGTCATCGCCTCGCCGACCAATGCCTCCGACCTGACCGCCACGAACATCTTCGATGGCGGAACGCTGGTAGCGGACGGCACCTCACTGGACGCGAGAAATTATTCCATCACGAGCAATAATGGTGTCATCGACACGCACGGCTATAACACCGTGATCTCCACGCCCATCACCGACAATTCGGCTGGCACGCCGGGTGGACTGGGTGTCACCAATACAACGGGTAACGGCCGACTGGCCCTGTCGGGTATCAACACCTACACCGGCGGTACGACAGTCAACCAGGGCGCGAACCTGACCCTGACCGGCGATGGCAGCATCGCTGCGTCCAGCGGGCTCACCAACAACGGCACGTTCGATATCGCCGGCACCACTCACGGCGCTGCACTGGCCTCCCTTGCCGGCAATGGCAATGTCCTGCTTGGAGGGCGCGACCTGACACTGACAAACGCGACCGGCACCTTTGCAGGGAACATCGCCGGCGCTGGTGGCTTGAATGTCAATGGCGGCCATGAAACGCTGTCGGGAACCAACAGCTACACGGGGACGACGACCATCGCCAATGGCGCGACGCTATCCCTGGCAGGCAGCGGCAGCATTGCCAACTCCAGCCGGGTTGACACAAACGGCACGCTGGACATCGCAGGCACGGCGGCAGGTGCCAGCATCACTTCACTGGCCGGCAACGGCGCCGTGGCACTGGGAAGCCAGGACCTGACGCTGACCAATGCCTCCGGCAACTTCGGCGGCACGATAGCCGGCACGGGCGACGTGAACGTCACCGGCGGCACGCAGACGCTGTCCGGCGCCAACACCTACACCGGTGGCACCACCATCGCCAGCGGCGCGACGCTGGCCCTGGCCGGCAACGGCAACATCGCCACGTCGAGCGGCGTGACTGCCAACGGCACGCTGGACATCGCCAACACCACGTCCGGCGCGAGCATCCAGACACTGTCCGGCAGCGGCGCAGTCGCGCTGGGCAGCCAGGACCTGACGTTGACGAACGCCTCCGGCAACTTCGGCGGCGCCATCGGCGGCGCGGGTGATGTGAACGTCACCGGCGGCACGCAGACGCTCTCCGGCAACAACACCTACACCGGCA
>CAUQYP010000252.1:0-6965 GCA_963522035.1 uncultured Noviherbaspirillum sp.
ACGCCGGCCCCGGCCGTGGACCGGAACAGGGTCCGGGCCGTGGGCCGCGGCCAGGCGGGCAGGGCAGATTCAACCCTGCCGGCGGTGCCCAGGCCACGCCACGGCGCCGGCCTAAAGGCTAGGACAGGGTTAACGGTATGTCCGCAGTGGCCGGATGGCGCACTGCGGTATTTTCCATTGCGGCGCGGGCGGCAATCCCGTATAATTCGATAGTTAACGAAGGTCGCTGCAACTGGTTTTTAACAGTTCAGTCGGCCGGTAGCCTGAGCAGGCGCGGAAGCAGGGGCAGGAGCGCAACAGCATCGTGGCAACAATCGCAGCACAGGTCAAGTTGGCTTGAACGATAAGAAAGATGGGCAGATGCCCATTTTTTTTTTGGCGAACGATTGTGTGCAGGCTGTCGCAGGCGTAGGCAAACATCGGAGAATCGCATTGCAATTGTTGCAACTGATAGAAAAAACCGTCGTCGGCATGGGTTATGACCTGGTCGATTTCGAGCAGGCCGGGCGCGGCCTGCTGCGGGTGTTCATCGACTTCACCGAAGAAGAAGCCGACCGCGGTTTCATCACCGTGGAAGACTGTGAAAAGGTGACGCACCAGCTGTTGCATGTGCTGACTGTGGAAAATGCAAATTACGAGCGGCTGGAAGTATCGTCGCCCGGCCTGGACCGGCCGCTGAAGAAGCTGGCCGACTATCGCCGGTTTGCCGGCCAGGAAGCGGTGGTCAAGCTGCGCATGCCGATGGCGGCCGCTGCCAACCGCAAGAACTTCCAGGGTATCTTGCAGCAGCCTGAAGGCGACCAGCTCAAGCTTGAATTTGAAGGAAAAGACGGCCCGGCGACGCTCGAGTTTACGCTCGCCGATGTGGACAAGGCACGACTGGTGCCGAAAGTGGATTTTAGGAGTCGCAAAGCATGAGTCGCGAGATTTTACTGTTGGTTGATGCGCTGGCGCGCGAAAAGAACGTGGACAAGGAGGTCGTCTTCGGCGCCCTGGAGCATGCGCTTGCGCAGGCGACCAAGAAGCGCTACGAAGGCGATGTCGATATCCGCGTGGCCATCGATCGCGACACCGGCGAGTTCGAAACCTTCCGCCGCTGGCACGTGGTGCCGGACGAAGCGGGGCTCCAGCTGCCCGACCAGGAAATCCTGCTGTTCGAAGCGAAGGACCAGATCGGCGACATCGAAGTCGACGATTTCATCGAGGAGCCGATCGAGTCGGTCGACTTCGGTCGCCGCTTTGCGCAGGACACCAAGCAGGTCGTGCTGCAGCGCATCCGCGACGCCGAGCGCGAGCAGATCCTGGCCGACTTTCTCGAGCGCGGCGACGCGCTGGTGACCGGTACCATCAAGCGCATGGAGCGCGGCGACGCGATCGTCGAGTCCGGCAAGATCGAGGCGCGGCTGCCGCGCGACCAGATGATCCCGAAGGAAAACCTGCGCATCGGCGACCGGGTGCGCGCCTATATACAACGTATCGAGCGTAACGCACGCGGCCCGCAAGTGATTTTGTCGCGCACCGCGCCCGAATTCATCATGAAGCTGTTCGAGCTGGAAGTGCCGGAAATCGAGCAGGGCCTGCTGGAAATCAAGTCGGCAGCGCGCGACGCCGGCGTGCGCGCCAAGATTGCGGTGTTCACCAGCGACAAGCGGATCGACCCGATCGGCACCTGTGTCGGCATGCGTGGTTCGCGGGTGCAGGCAGTGACCGGCGAACTGGGCGGCGAGCGCGTCGACATCGTGTTGTGGTCGGACGATCCGGCGCAGTTCGTCATCGGCGCGCTGGCCCCTGCCAATGTCTCGTCCATCATGGTCGACGAGGAAAAGCATGCGATGGACGTGGTCGTCGACGAGGAAAACCTGGCAATCGCCATTGGCCGCGGCGGCCAGAACGTGCGCCTGGCAGCGGAGCTGACCGGCTGGCAGATCAACATCATGACCGCCGAGGAGTCCGCCGACAAGTCGGCCCAGGAGACCGCTGCGGTGCGCCTGCTGTTCATGGAAAAGCTGGACGTCGACCAGGAAGTCGCCGACATCCTGGCCAACGAAGGTTTCTCCAGCCTGGAAGAGATCGCGTACGTGCCGATCACGGAAATGCTGGAAATCGAATCCTTCGACGAAGACACCGTCAACGAGCTGCGCAACCGGGCGCGCGACGCGCTGGTGACCGAAGCGATCGCGTCCGAAGAAGGCCTCGAAGGCATGGAAGAAGCCATGGTCAACTTCGAGGGCATGGACCGGGTCACCGCCGGCAAGCTGGGCCTTTCCGGCGTGAAAACGCTGGACCAGTTCTCCAGCCTGGCGTATGACGAATTTGGCGCAATACTGGCACTGCCCGCTGACCGCGCGCGCCAGCTGATAGACAATGCATTTGAAGATGTGACCGATGAGGAGATGAAGCTGATCGACTTGAAGTACGACGATCGCGCCAAGGCCCTGCAGGCCAAGGCGTGGAGCCTGGCAGCTGTCAAGTAAGCCGGTTCCACATCATCCACCGCGTCACATAGAAAAGAGGACTGAATGGCGAGTAACAACGTAGCCCAATTTGCCACCGAGCTGAAGATGCCGGCTGACCTGCTGTTGACACAGCTGCGCGCAGCCGGAGTACCGAAGAGCTCGACCGATGACCAGTTGTCCAAGGAAGACAAGGACAAGCTGCTGGGTCATCTGCGGCGCGCGCATGGTGTGGCACCGGATAGCGAAAAGAAGAAGATTACCCTGACCCGCAAGGAAACCACCGAGATCAAGCAGGCCGACGCCACGGGCAAGTCGCGCACGATCCAGGTGGAAGTCCGCAAGAAACGCACCTTCGTGCAGCGCATGGATACGCCGCCGGAAACGGCCCCGGTCCAGCCGGCGGCACCTGTCGTGGACGAGGCCGAAATCGCCCGCCGCGAGGAAGAGTCGCGCCGCCAGGCCGAACAGGCTGCACGCCAGCAGGCAGAGCTGAAAGAGCGCCAGGAGCGCCTTGCCGCGCTGGAAGCCGAGCGCCAGGTGCAGGAAGAAGCCGAAGCCCGCGCTGCGCAGAAGGCTGCCAGCGAAAGAGCGGCGGCCGAAGCCAATGCGCGCAAGGCAGCCGCCCAGGCGCCGGCGCAGCCCGCAACGCCGGCCGCCGCGCCGAAGGCCGACCCTGCAGTGGAAGAAGCCAAGCGCGTCGCCGCCGAGGAAGCTGCGAAGAAACGCGAACAGGAAGCCAAGGAAGCAGCCGAGCGCGCTGCCGCGGTCGATCGCGCCCGCAAGGCTGTGGCCGACGAAGTGGCCCAGATCAAGGCGATGATGAACGCGCCGCGCCGCGTGATCAAGGCGCCGGAACCGGCGCCCGCACCCGCGCCGGTGGCGAAGGCCAAGCCGGAAGGCACGCTGCACAAGCCGACCGACAAGAAGCCCGACGCCAAGAAGGATGACAAGAAGCCTGCGGTGACGCCGGACAAGAAGGCGATCAAGTCGGCCAATGTGTCGTCGACCTGGCAGGACGACGCCAAGAAGCGCGGCGGCCCTGGCATCAAGACCCGCGGCAACACCGGTGGCGGCGGTCGCGACGGCTGGCGTGCCGGTCCGCGCGGCGGACGTCGCGGCGGCCATAGCGACGACCGGGAAAGCAATTTCCAGGCGCCGACCGAGGCAGTGGTCAAGGACATCAGCGTGCCGGAAACCATTACCGTGGCCGAACTGGCGCACAAGATGTCGGTCAAGGCGTCCGAGGTCATCAAGCACCTGATGAAACTGGGCCAGATGGTAACCATCAACCAGGTGCTGGACCAGGAAACCGCGATGATCCTCGTCGAGGAAATGGGCCACACCGCGCATGCAGCCAAGATGGACGACCCGGAAGCGCTGCTGCAGGACGGCGACGAGCATGCCGACGCCGTGCAGGTAGCGCGCGCGCCGGTCGTGACCGTCATGGGCCACGTCGACCACGGCAAGACCTCGCTGCTGGACTACATCCGGCGCGCCAAGGTGGCGTCGGGCGAGGCGGGCGGCATTACGCAGCATATCGGCGCCTACCACGTGCAGACGCCGCGCGGCATGATCACCTTCCTCGACACCCCGGGCCACGAGGCGTTCACCGCCATGCGTGCCCGCGGCGCCAAGGCAACCGACATCGTCATCCTGGTGGTGGCGGCGGACGACGGCGTGATGCCGCAGACCAAGGAGGCAATTGCACATGCGAAGGCTGCAGGCGTGCCGCTGGTGGTGGCGATCAACAAGATCGACAAGCCCGGCAGCAACCTCGACCGCGTGCGGCAGGAGCTGATTGCCGAGCAGGTCGTGCCGGAAGAGTACGGCGGCGAGTCGCCGTTCGTGCCGGTGTCGGCCAAGACCGGCGAAGGCGTCGACGCGCTGCTGGAGCAGGTGCTGCTGCAGGCCGAGGTGCTGGAGCTGACCGCGGCGATCGACTCGCCTGCGCGCGGCCTGGTGATCGAGGCCAAGCTGGACAAGGGCCGTGGCCCGGTGGCCACCATCCTGGTGCAGTCGGGCACGCTGAAGCGCGGCGACGTCGTGCTGGCGGGTTCGGCGTATGGCCGTGTCCGCGCCATGCTGGACGAGAACGGCAAGGCGATCAGCGAGGCGGGTCCGTCCCTGCCGGTCGAGATCCAGGGCCTGACCGAAGTGCCGAATGCCGGCGAGGAAGTCATGGTCATGTCGGACGAGCGCAAGGCACGCGAAATTGGTCTCTTCCGCCAGGGCAAGTTCCGCGACGTCAAGCTGGCCAAGCAGCAGGCGGCCAAGCTGGAAAACATGTTCGAGCAGATGGCCGAAGGCGAAGTCAAGTCCTTGCCGATGATCATCAAGACCGACGTCCAGGGTTCGCAGGAAGCGCTCGCGCAGTCGTTGCAGAAGCTCTCCACCAGCGAAGTCCGGGTCCAGGTCGTGCATGCCGGCGTCGGCGGCATCACCGAGTCCGACGTCAACCTGGCGGTGGCATCGAAGGCGGTCATTATCGGCTTCAACACCCGGGCCGACGCCCAGGCGCGCAAGCTGGCCGAATCCAACGGCGTCGACATCCGCTACTACAACATCATTTACGATGCGGTAGACGAGATCAGGGCGGCCATGTCGGGCATGCTGGCGCCGGAGAAGCGCGAGAACAATATCGGCCTCGTCGAAATTCGCCAGGTCATCATGGTCAGCAAGGTCGGCGCGATTGCCGGTTGCTATGTGCTCGAGGGCGTGGCCCGTCGCGGCGCATCGGCCAGGTTGCTGCGCAATAATGTGGTCACCTGGACCGGCGAACTCGATTCGCTCAAGCGCTTCAAGGACGACGTGAAGGAAGTCAAGTCCGGTTTCGAATGCGGCCTGACGCTGAAGAACTTCAACGACATCCAGGAAGGCGACCAGCTCGAACTGTTCGAAGTCCAGGAAGTGGCGCGTACGCTGTAAGGCGGAAGCTGGTCAAACCGGTCGGGATTCAGCGGTGTACGATGTACATCGCCGGGTCCCGATTTTTTTGGCCGTGCGCTCATGTCCGACGCCTCCGGCCCCAATTCGGCATACCGCACAATAACGCGCGCTGGCGGACCTGCATTCTGCAAGACGCGCGTGCCAGAAGGCGCGCCCACCGGCTGCGCCCCTATCAACACCACACTCCATCATCATGGCCAAACACAGCAAAACCATGCCGGCCCGCGGATTGCGGGTGGCCGACCAGATCCAGCGCGACCTGGCGGAAATCATTGCCTATGAACTCAAGGACCCCCGGGTCGGCATGATTACGCTGACCGAAGTGCAGCTCACGCCCGACTATGCGCATGCCAAGGTCTTTTTCACCACGCTCGCGGACGACCCGGAAGTCGTGCGCAATACCGTGCAGGGCCTGTCCAAGGCAGCCGGCTTCATCCGGCTGCAACTGGGCAAGCGCGTGACCATCCACACCTTGCCGGAACTGCATTTCGTGCATGACCAATCGACTGCGCGCGGTTCCGCGCTGTCGAAGCTGATCGACGAAGCCAACGCCACGCGCGCGCTGGATGCCGATGAAGGCTGAAGCACGGCCGAAACGCGTACGCGTGCCGGTTCATGGCGTGCTGTTGCTGGACAAGCCGCCCGGCTTGTCCAGCAATGACGCGCTGGTCAAGGCCAAGCGGCTGCTGAACGCGGAGAAGGCCGGGCACACCGGCACGCTGGACCCGTTTGCCACCGGTTTGCTGCCGCTATGTTTCGGCGAAGCGACCAAGTTCGCGCAGGACTTGCTGGACGCCGACAAGACCTACGAAACCGTGGTTCACCTTGGCATCGTTACCAACACTGGTGACACCGAAGGGGAAATCATCGGCACCAGGCCGGTCGCGGTGACCGCGGAGCAGATTTCTGCCGTGCTGGCCAGCTTTCGCGGCCCGATAGACCAGGTGCCGCCGATGCACTCGGCGCTCAAGCGCGATGGCCGGCCGCTCTACGAGTACGCCCGCGCCGGCATCACCCTGGAGCGCGAGGCGCGCCGGGTCACCATCCATGCGCTGACGCTGCTGTCCTGGGAGGCGCCGTTCCTGCGGCTGTCGGTCACCTGCAGCAAGGGCACCTATATCCGGGTGCTCGGCGAGGATATCGGCGCGGCGCTCGGCTGCGGTGCGCATCTGAATGCATTGCGCCGCACGGCCGTCGGTACGCTGTCGATCGCGCAGGCGACGACGCTTGAGCAGTTGGCAGGGTTGCCGGAACTGGAACGTGCGGCTGGCCTGGCGCCGGTCGACGCGCTGCTGTCGAGTTTTCCGGCGCTGGCGCTGGATGCGGAATTGTCGAGGCGCTTCCTGCATGGGCAGCGGCTGGCGCTGGCTGGGATGGTTGGGCTGCCGGCGGCGGGCAGGGTACGGGTGTACGGGCGGGATGACCAGCGGTTGCTTGGCACTGCGCAGTTGATGGAATATGGCGTGCTGGCGCCGGAGCGGCTGGTGCGCACCTAGCGGATAACGAGCTTGCCCTTGACGTTCCGCGCAGCGACAGTTGCCGTTGCAGTTGCCCGCGCAGCGA
>CAUQYP010000253.1:0-6929 GCA_963522035.1 uncultured Noviherbaspirillum sp.
CGGCAACTGTCGCTGCGCGGGGCTTAATGCAACGGCAACTGTCGCTGCGCGGGCAATTGTTGCATTCAGGATACAACACGTCGACCATTTGATCCTGAAAGTTGCTATTTGGCATTGCCTCAATGTGCCTAATCTCTTAGCCTGCAATCTTTCCAAAATGCATTTCTTGCGAACAGCAGAAATGCCGGTTCCAGCATAATCCACGCCCAGCCATGCTTATTCCACCCCATGAACGCAGCCTGCTGCCGTTTGTCGCCCTGCAGGGCGCGGTTTGTACACTCTCCGGTTTCATCGGCTACTTCCTGATGCGCCAGCGCGGCCACGAGGCCATGTTCGAGTTCACTGCCATCATGCTGACCTTCGCCATGCTGGCCGCGGCGCTGGCCTACGGCTTCGGCGCCCGGCTCGGGCTTACCGGCAAGATGCTGATGAAGCTGGGATTCTTCGTGCCCGGCGTCGTGCTCCTGTCAGGCAACCAGTCGGTCTGGGCCACGTCGTTCGCCTTCGGCAGCTTTCTCGGCCTGACCTGGAGCGCACGCCACTGGCTGGAAATGCAGCTGCTGGGCGACGGCCAGCGCGACGCCTACGCATCCCAAGCGGGCGCGCTGGCCGTGGCTGGCGGCATCGCCGCGACCCTGCTTTCCACTCTGCTGCTGAGCCAGAGCGCCAACAGCGCCCGGCTGCTGTATGGCTTCTACGGGATGCTGTGCCTGCTCGCCGCCTGGCGCCTCGGACGCGGCATGCCGGAAGCGCCGATGCAGCCGTTGAAGGCGCCGCTTGCGCTGGTCCGGCAGCCAGACTTCGTGGCGTGCCTGCCGCTGTTCTTCCTGGAATCCGGCCTGTTCGGCCTGGGCCAGGCGATTACTTCCATCGGCGCTTCCCGCGCGATGGGTTCGGCCGCCGCGCTCGGTACGGTGGCCACGGTCGCCGGCCTGGCCGGCAGCGTCGGCCTCTACTTGTCGGCTCGGATGCGCGGCATCGATAACCGGGCTTCGTGGCTGGGCGGCTCCTGCCTTGCCATGGCTGTCGCCTTCCTGTTCCTGGCCGGCAGCGCCTGGATTCCCGGACTGTTCGTCGTCCACCTGGTCGCCAAGGCCGCCGCCGGCCCCTTCCTGGGCGCCAGCGAACACGTACTGAACCAGAGGGCGCTGGACTTCGCCGGCGACCTTGGCGACCGCATCGTCGTGCGCGAGGTCACGTTGTGGGCGCTGCGCATGGTGTCGCTGCTCGGTTTCTGGGCGCTTTCCACCGCCATGCCGCCCGCCGTCATGCTGGCTGCCGGCGCGGTGCTGATGGCGCTGGCCGTCGCGCTCGAATACCTGGTGGCGCAAGCCTGGTTCGGCGAGGGCGCGCGGCAGCCGGCCTGAAGGCAGGCATGCCGGCCGGCGACCTGGCCGGCATTGCGCAGGTTCGACCAAGCCGGGCGCAAAGACGGCTATGCTGCAATGCTTCACTACTGCGGCCCCGCCGAAAGGACTTCCGATGCGTACATTCCCGGCCTTGCTGGCATTCCTGGTGGCGATGGGCTGCGGCGCCCGGCACGCCGATGCGCGTGACGAAGGGTATGGCGCCACCCGCTCCAGCGCCGACGGCATCGGCAAGACCTTCATGGGGCGCGAGATTTCCCAGGTCATGGGTTACCCGGGCGCCGACTGGCTGGAGCGGGGCAGCCGCGAACGCGAAGAAAGGCCGGACCTGCTGCTGGCCGCGCTCGACCTGAAGCCCGGCATGGCGGTGGCCGACATCGGGGCCGGCACCGGCTACTACTCCTGGCAGATCGCCGCGCGCATCGGGGAAACCGGCCGTGTCCAGGCAGTCGACGTGCAACCGCAGATGATCGCGCTGCTGAAGGAACGCATGCAGCAGCGCGGCGTGCGCAATGTGCTGCCGGTGCTGGGCAGCCCGACCGACACCGGCCTCGCGAGCGCCTCCGTCGACCTGGCCCTGATGGTCGACGTCTACCACGAGCTCGACCACCCGCGCGAGATCCTGGACAGCATCATGCGCGCGCTGCGGCCCGGCGGCAGGCTGGTGCTGGTGGAGTACCGCGCCGAGGACGACAGCGTGCCGATCAAGCGGCTGCACAAGATGAGCGTAGCGCAGATCCGGCGCGAGGTCGGTGCGCAGGGGCTGCTGTGGCAGAAGACGGTGGACACCCTGCCATGGCAGCACATCGTCATCTTTCGCAAGCCATAAAGGACAGGCTGCTGTATGCGATGGCGCGGATGACGGCCATGGAGATCAACTCGAGCTTTTACCGTATATCGCCGCCCCACGGGGGCGGCCTGGGGAGACAGCATACCGGGCGGCCGTAGCCTGGTGCCGAAGGCGTCGCCATCGCTGTCGCATCGACGCCGGCTTAAGCTTGCGCTGGAATCTGCACGCTAGCGTACATGGACAAGCAGGGATGAAGTCTAGGCGGCACTTGAACAAGCTGGCAAGAACTATTCATTGTCATTCGATATCGACAAGCCAGTGGACCCCAGCTATTTGCAAGACCGGCAGCCAGCCAGGAACCGGAAAAGTCAATCGGTAACAGACTTGCCTTTCCAACGTAAGGCTTAAAATGAAACGGACCAATTCGGCAGCACATCTTGCCCCAATTCCAACTCTCGTGCCCGCCAATACCCCCGAATTGCCAGGAATTGCAGCTACGTATAGTGACAATTTAACCATAAAAAAGATCGTCCCCTACCTTGCTGACGATGTACATAAGAGAATCCTCAACCTCGCCTCGGACCGCGAGCGCTCCAGCAACCGGTTCGATGTAAAACTGCAGCCTAAGCTGCATACCCCGGATCCGGAGAGGCTCAGCTTTTTTGATTATCCGGGTGATACTTACAAAAATATTTTCCCCCGCCTTAGCCAGCATCAATGGCATTTACTCAAATCAAGTTGCCACCGTGGTGCGCAGTTGCACAGAGAAGCGTTCCCCATGTATCCATTGCCAGGCCTGCTCGGTGATTTGAAACGGCTACGCGTAAAAAACCTAAGTGTCCATCCCGAAGGTTTCAAGGCTTACCTCGAGGCGATTGCAGCAGGCGGCGCTTACGACCGCGTGCTGCTTACCCCAATGTCGAATGCGCACCGATGTGCGGTTGCGGTTGCAATGCAACTCTGGGCACACTCCAGAAAAGTCCACAGAAACGATTACACCTCACTTGTTGCACTAACTGTGAAATTTATCGATAAAAATTATGACGTCCATTTTTTAGATGGAATGAAAGATGTGTTCCATTGGCATTTGGTCAATACCACTGGGCATTTGCCGGAGGGAAGCATGTTGCGGAAGCTTTTCAATGTCACCAATCTCGACCGTGACACGAAGTCTTTAATCTTTCAAAAATTTCTTGAGGTACTTTGCGAAACGCATTTCGAGGTAACTAAGGGATTGGAGCTTATTTCCTTAGCACAAGACTTCGACTTGAAGCTCACGGTGGTAAGCACTGGCATACTTGCATTTCTTGAAGAAAAGAGTAGCAGATTTATGGAAATGCTACCAATCTTGCTGCATCAGCTTAGCAGCGAGGAATCAAGAAAGGCTGTTTTTCAGATCATTAACTTCGGCATTAGTAAAAAATTATTTGAATCACATTCGATAAAGTGGCTGTTAAGTTTCACTCAAATGCTTGGCGGCGCAACACGGGAATTCAGTGAAAGCGACCGAAAGATCATCCTGATAAAAATAATTTCCATATATCACCAACCAATGAATTATTGTAATTTTTACGATAATGGAAGCTTTGACATGGCATTCGACTCGACAGCAGCACAAAATCCTGAACTTGCACCTACGCCGAATGGTGATGAGGACAATAAAGGATATGAAACCCTATATTCTGGCTATCTCTTAAAGTTATTGGCTGACTGCGCCTCCGAGCTTAGGCAAGAAGATACCGCACCTTCCTTGCTGCAGGAGATTTACAAAATCGGTGGCGGGCCTGAAACTAGCTACCTTCATTTTAAAAGCTATATGGAAAATAAATTGGCGTTGTGCGTCGGCACCGGGCAAGCTGATTGAGTCAGGCATTTTATTCATTGGTCACTATCAGCTGCTCCTTCAACAAGTCCAGCATCGCTGCAGCAGCCGGCGATGCGGTTCTATCCCGGCGCGTTACCAGCCCGATGGAACGGCGTATCGCTGGATCGATCAACAACCGCCTGGCAATGCCAGCGGTGCCGATGACATCCGCGGCCATCGCCGGTAGTGCAGCCACGCCAAGTTCTTCGGCGACCATCGCGCCGATCGTCGCCAGGTGATCCACCTCGTAGGCGGGGTGAAATGCAAATCCGTGCTGCAGCGCTGCGGCCTCGACGTATTGGCGTACGCTGGTATGGCGCGACATCGAGATATGCGGCGAGGACAGGGTGTCGATGAAGCGTAGTGGCCCGCGACCGCGGCCCAACGGATGCGAGCGCGCGGCGAGAAGGACGAAATGGTCGGTCGTCAGCGGCGCATAGTCGAGGTCGGTGTAGGCCGGGTTGGCGGCGGTCAGCGCAAAGTCGACACGCCCTTGCCGCACCAGTTCGAACGCCGGCTCCGACAGGGTATCGACCAGGGATAGCCGCACCTCCGGATGCCTGTCGCTGAAGACGCGAAACAGCCGCGGCACGATGCGCGCGGCCAGCGACGGCATCGCCGCCAGCGCAACCTGTCCGCGCCGCACGGCCGCCACGTCATGCACGGCAACCACGGCACGTTCCATGTCGGACAGCAGTTGTTCGGCATGCGAGGCCAGCACCGCGCCCGCCCCGGTCAATGTCACCGCCCGCGTGGTGCGGTCGAACAGGCGGCTGCCCATCGCCGCTTCGAGCCGGACTACCAGCGTCGACAGCGCCGACTGCGACAGGTGCATCTCCTTTGCAGCCTTGCTGAAGCTCAGGGTGGTGGCAACAGCAAGGAAGGCGCGCAGGTCCCGGCTTGAAAGATTTATCTCCATGATCGATAAGTCTATAGAAAATATGCGATTCACAGAAATAAGGGACAAGAGCACACTGCATTTTTGTCATGAATACACCTGAGCCATGGATAACCCGAACCAAGTTTCCCCGAGCAACCTGAACCACGGCGCCGGCCTGCCGGCGCCATCCCGCGCCTGCGCTCTCGTTGCCGGCGGCGGCACCATGGGCGCCGACGTCGCGCTGGTGCTGGCGCGCGCGGGTTGCCGCACCCTGGTGCTGGAACCCGCGGAAGCGCGGCGGGAGTCGCTTGGCGCTTACCTGGACAACGGCCTGCAGAATCTGGGCGCGTCCCACAAGCGCCACCTTGTCTCGGCCTGCGCTTCCCTGGACGACGTCGACTGGCAGGCGGTGGACCTGGTGATCGAATGCATCCCGGAAAAGTTGGCGCCCAAGCAGGCGCTGTTTGCAGAACTGGAAAAGCGTGCGCGGCCCGATGCGGTCCTGACCAGCAACAGTTCAAGCTTCCCGATTTCAGCCATCGCTGAAGGCCTGGCAAGCGCTGCGCGCATGTTCAACCTGCATTTCTTCATGCCGGCGCACCTGGTTCCCCTGGTCGAGGTCGTGCTGGGCGAGCGCTCGTCGCCGCCGCTTGCCGAGTCGCTGTCGGCGTTCATGCGCGGCTGCGGCATGGTGCCGGTGCTGGTGCGGCGCGACCTGCCGGGTTTCCTGGCGAACCGCTTGCAGCATGCAATGGCGCGCGAGGCATTTGCAATGATCGACGCTGGCATCGCCACGCCGGAAGACGTCGACGCCGCGGTGCGTTTCGGTTTCGGCTTTCGCTTCCTGGCGGCCGGCCCGGTGCTGCAACGCGACCATGCGGGCATAGACGTGCACTGCCCGGCCGCGGCCACCATGTACCCGTCGCTGGCGACCAATACCGTTCCCGCCCGCGCCCTGACCGAGCGGCTGGAAAGCGGCCGGCTGGGCATGAAGACCGGTGAGGGCTTCTACCAGTGGACGCCCGAGAGTATCGCCGCCGAGCGCAAGCGCTACGACGACCTGCTCATGGCCGGCCTGCGCCTGCTGGCGCCGGAACTGCCGAAGATCGCCGACGAATGATCTGTGCTCGCCGCCCCTGCCACCCTCATTGAACCGGGAACACCCATGCCACGCATTGCATTGATACACGCCCTCAGCCACTCGGTGGAACCGATCAACCAGGCCATGGCCCGCGACTGGCCGGACGCCACCCGGATGAACCTGCTCGACGACTCGCTGTCGGCCGACCTCGCCGCCTCGGGGCACGGCCTCGACGAGACAATGAACCGGCGCTTTCGCGACCTGGCCGACTACGCAGTCGGCACGGGTGCAGAGGCCATCCTGTTTACCTGCTCCGCCTTCGGCCCCTGCATCGAGGCTGTGGCCCGCCACTATGCCCCCATGCCGGTGTTGAAGCCCAACGAGGCCATGGTGACCGACGCCGCCGCAGCGCCCGGCCCGGTCGGGCTGATTGCCACCTTCGGTCCGACGCTCAGCTCCATGCCGCCGGAGTTTCCGGAGGGCGTCGCGCTGCAGTGCGCGCTGGCCGAAGGCGCGCTCGACGCACTCAACCGCGGCGATGCGCAGGCCCACGACCGGCTCATCGTGGAGCAGGCGCGGCGCCTGCAGGCGGCAGGCTGCAAGACCCTGGCCCTGGCCCAGTTCAGCATGGCCCGCGCCCGCGGCTTGTGCGAGGAGGCGACCGGGCTGCGGGTGCTGACGACCGTGGATAGCGCGGTGGCCGAACTGAAGCGGCGGCTGTCGGCAGGCCGCTGACGCATTCCCCAGCGGGGTTTCATGCTGGCTTGCCAGCCGGCCTGTAAGCGATATTGCTTGTTGCGCGCAGCGACAGTTGCCGTTGCCCGCGCAGCGACAGTTGCCGTTGCCGTTGCCGTTGCCGTTGCCGTTGCCGTTGCCGTTGCCGTTGCCGTTGCAGTTGCCGTTGCAGTTGCAGTTGCAGTTGCAGTTGCAGTTGCAGTTGCAGTTGC
>CAUQYP010000254.1:0-6914 GCA_963522035.1 uncultured Noviherbaspirillum sp.
CGCGTCGCCGTCTAACGGGGATCCACGTCAAAGGCAGCGTCAAAAGCAGAAGCAAAAGCAAAATCAAAAGCAACTGTCGCTGCGCGGGCATCCGCAAAGGCAACTGTCGCTGCGCGCAACAAGCAATATCGCTTACAGGCCGGCTCAGGCAAGTCAACACGAAACTGCTTCAGGAGGCAGGAAGCTGCTGCGGCGCCGCCTGCAGGCGCTTCAGAAGCGCGGTCGCGCGTCTGCGGTCTTGCCAACGGCGTGGCCGGAAAAACGGGCCTGGTCCAGCGGCGTCAGGTGTACACCTGACGGAAAGGCCGCGGCCAGCAGCACGCTGGCCATCATCAGGCAGACCAGTCCGGAAACGACGATCCGGGTGCGCATGCGCATTTCTTTTTTTTGTGCAGGCATGGTGGCTTCCTCAAATGTTAATGCCCATGGGAAATTCAGTCTACGCCCGCTTGTTGACTTTTGCTACGCAAAATTTGTTTAGATTGTCACCAGATGTTAAGAATTTGCCACAGCGCCGCCACAGCGCTTGCGCAATGCCCATCAGGATTGCGCGGACGCCGCGGGTTTGATCAAACCCTGTTCAACGGGTGTTTGTTGGCGGCATATTTTGCATGCGCAGTAGAATGACCTGCTGCTGATCTCCGTTGGCGGCAACAGAGAGGCCGTACCAGGCCACGCCCCGACCGGCGCTCGAAGGAGCGCATTCCCTGACCAACGCCCACCGACGCCAGGCATGAAAGTATTCAACCTGTTCCTCGTTCTAGCGACCATGTTCGTGATGGAAGGCGCTGTCACGCTCATCCATAAGTACGTGATGCACGGGTTCGGCTGGGGCTGGCACCGCTCGCATCACGTGGCGCGCCGCCAGGCCGGCTGGGAAAAGAACGACCTGTATGCCATCGTCTTCGCCGCCGCCACCATCGGCCTGTTCGCGCTGGGCGACACGCATGCGCCGCTCTGGTGGATCGCCCTTGGCGTCACGCTGTACGGCATGGTGTACGGGGTGATGCACGACGTGCTGATCCACAAGCGGCTGCCGCACCGGTGGCGGCCGAAGAACCGCTACCTGAAGCGCCTGATGACCGCGCACTACCTGCACCATGCCACCCGGACGCGCGAAGGCGGCATCTCGTTCGGTTTCCTGTACGCGCCGCCGGTGGACAGGCTGCGCCAGCAACTGCGCAGCAATAAGCCGGGGACATGAACGCCGCCCGCCAGAGCTGGATAGGCGTCTCGCTTGCGCTGGCGATCATCGCGGCGTGGCTGGCCCTGCACGTGTTCGGCATCTTTTTCATGGACCTGGGACAGCCGTTGCCGGCCTTGCTGCTGCTGGCCGCGCTGAGCTGGCTGTCGGTCGGCGTCTATATCGTCGCGCACGATGCGATGCACGGCTCGCTCTGCCCGGCCAACCGGGCGGCGGGCAATATGATCGGCGCGGCGGCGGTCTGGCTCTATGCCGGCTTCACCTTCGGCAAGCTGGTGCCCAAGCACCATGCACATCATCGCAGCCCGGGCAGCGCCGGCGACCCCGACTTCGCGATGGCGACGCCGGACCAGGCGCTGCGGTGGTACGGGCAATTCATGAAGGCCTACTTCGGGCCGCGCGAAATGCTCGTCATGGTGCTGCGGGTCGGGCTCTACCTGCTGCTCGGCGCCCGGCTGGAAAATATCCTGCTGTTCTTCGCGTTGCCCGGCCTGCTGTCCTCGTTCCAGCTGTTCTACTTCGGCACCTTCCTGCCGCACCGGCACCTGCCCGCAAACGGCAATCCGATGTTTGCCGACCACCACCGCACCCGCAGCAACGGCTACGGCACCCTGGTGTCGCTGCTGACCTGCTTTCATTTCGGCTATCACCATGAGCACCACCTTCATCCCGGCGAGCCGTGGTGGCGCCTGCCGGCCCTGCGCAGGCCATGACGGGCGCCGCCATGCGTGAACGCCATATCGTGATCGCGACTGCCGGCTCGCTGGGCGACCTTTACCCCTTCCTGGCGCTCGGACAGGAACTGCAGCGGCGCGGGAAGCGCGTCAGTGTCGCCACCAGCGCCAATCACCAGCCGCCGGTGCTGAAGGCGGGCCTGGCGTTCCGGCACATGCGGCCCGATCCGGAAAACTCCGCGGCGTTCCACGCACGCTTCATGCACCCGAAGACCGGCGGCCAGTTCGTCTACCAGGACTACCTGGCGCCGGCGATACGGCGCAGCTACGACGACCTGGCCGCGGCGACGCAGGACGCCGACCTGTTGCTGAGCCAGTCGCTGATGGCGCTGGCGGCGCCACTGGTGGCGGCCAGCACCAAGATTCCCTGGATGTCGGCGGTGCTGCAGCCCATGTCTTTTTTCTCGGTGCACGAGCGGCCCAACTACCTGCCATTTCCGCTGCTGCCCTGGCTGTGCGGCCGCTCGCCGCAAGTGCACCAGACTATTTTCCAGTACGTGAAGAAGCATACCGAGCAATGGGTGCAGCCGGTGCTGGACCTGCAGCGCGAACTGGGCATCAGCCATCAGGGCCACCCGATGTACGAGGGCCAGCATGCGCCCGCCGGCGTGCTGGCCATGTTCTCGCCGATGCTGGGCGGGCCGCAGCCGGACTGGCCGCCGTCGGTCATGCAGACCGGGACCGCGCAACTGCCGGACCGGAGCGCGCCGCTGCCGGATGCGCTGGCGCGGTTCGTCGAACGCGACGACCGGCCGCTGGCGATCTTCACGCTGTCGTCCGCCGCCAGCAACGACGCCGGCGACTTCTACCGCAACGGCCTGGAAGCGGCCGGGGCACTGGGCCTTCGGGCGCTCCTGATCACGAGCGGCCTCGCCGCATCGTCGCGCTTGCCCGAGCCACTGCCGGAATGGGCCTGCCGCGTCGACTATGCCCCCTTCGAGCAGGTCTTCCCGCATGCCGCGGTAGTCGTGCATGCGGGCGGCATAGGCACCGGGTTCAAGGCGATGCAGGCCGGGGCGCCGCAGATCGTCCTGCCGCACGCGCATGACCAGCTCGACAACGGCCTGCGGCTGGAGCGTCTCGGCGTGGCCCGCGTCATCCGCGGCAAGCGCGCCGGCGTGCGTACGCTGCGGCAGGCCCTGCGGGCCGTGCTGGCGGACCGGCAGATGCAGGCGAACGCGACGTGCAGCGCCGTGCAGGCGAAGGCGGAAAACGGCGTGGCGCGCGCCTGCGATGCAATCGAAAGGGTGCTGGGCGATGCATGACGTCATCCTCGTCGGCGGCGGCCTGGCCAACGGGCTCATTGCGTGGCGGCTCAAGGTGCAGAAGCCGGCATTGCGCATCCTGCTGGTGGAGCAGGGCGCCACGCTGGGCGGCAACCATACGTGGTCGTTCTACCAGCACGACGTGACGCCGGCGCAGCTGGCCTGGTTGCAGCCCATGGTGGTACAGCGCTGGCCCGGCTACGAGGTGCGCTTTCCATCGCACCGGCGCACGCTGGACACGGTTTGCCTCAGCATCAGCTCGGAGCGCTTCCACCAGGTGCTGATGGCAGCGCTGGGCGACGCCGTCATGCTCGGCGCGCCGGTCGGCATCGTCGACCGCCACACCGTGCTGGTGGGCGGGCAGACGCTCAAGGCCAAGGTGGTGATCGACGGCCGGGGGCCGCAGCCGTCGCCCCACATGCGCTGCGCGTACCAGAAATTCGTCGGCCGGGAAGTGGTGACAAGCGAGCCGCACGGGCAGACGATTCCGATCATCATGGATGCGACCGTAACCCAGGGCGGCGGTTACCGTTTCGTCTACACGCTGCCGTTCGACGAGCACCGCGTGCTGGTCGAGGACACCTACTACAGCAACCAGCCGGATCTCGACCTTGCGGAAGTGGGCGACCAACTCGGCGCCTACATCGACGCACGCGGCTGGAAGGTCGCCAGCGTGGTGAGGGAGGAGACCGGCGTGCTGCCGATCGCGCTGTCGGGCGACATCGACGCGTTCTGGCGCGACAAGCCGGGCATGCTGCCCTGCAGCGGCCTGCGCGCCGGCCTGTTCCATGCGACCACCGGTTACTCACTGCTCTTCGCCGTGCAGCTGGCCGACCGGGTTGCTGCGCTGGATATGCTGGACGCCGACACGGTGTACCGTACGACAAGGGACTTCTCGGTGCAGCAGTGGCGCCGCCAGGGCTTCATGCGTTTGTTGAACCGCATGCTGTTCTTCGCCAGCCCGCCGCTGCAGCGCTACCGGATACTGCAGCGCTTCTACAAGCTGCCGCAGCAGCTGATCGAACGTTTTTACGCAGCCCGGCCGACCTGGTTCGACCGGCTGCGCATACTGACCGGCAAGCCGCCGGTGCCCGTGTTCTCCGCCCTCAGGGCGGCCCTCGAAACCGGAAAGGAATTATCATCAAAGCAGTCGTGATCGGCAGTGGATTCGGGGGCCTGGCGCTGGCGATACGCCTGCAGTCGGCAGGCATGGACACGCTCATCCTGGAGCAGCGCGACAAGCCCGGCGGCCGTGCCTACGTCTATAACGACCAGGGCTTCACCTTCGACGCCGGTCCCACCGTCATCACCGACCCGAGCGCGCTGGAAGAACTGTTTGCGCTGTCCGGCAGGCGCCTCGAGGACTACGTGCGGATGCTGCCGGTCAGCCCGTTCTACCGGCTGTGCTGGGAAGACGGCTACAGCTTCGACTATGCCAACGACCAGGCCGAACTGGACCGCCAGATCGGCCTGAAGTCGCCGGCCGACGTCGCCGGCTACCGCAAGTTCCTGGCCTATTCCGAAGCGGTGATGCAGGAAGGCTATATCAAGCTGGGCCATGTGCCGTTTCCCGACTTCCGCAGCATGGTGCGGGTGGCGCCGCAACTGGTGAAGCTGGAGGCCTACCGCAGCGTCTACAGCATCGTGTCGCGCTTCATCCAGGACCCGCAGCTGCGCCAGGCCTTCAGCTTTCATTCGCTGCTGGTGGGCGGCAACCCGTTCGAGACCTCCGCGATCTATGCGCTGATTCACGCGCTGGAACGGCAGTGGGGCGTGTTCTTTCCGGAGGGTGGCACCGGCGCGCTGATCGAGGGCATGCTGGCGCTGTTTCGCGAACTGGGCGGCGAAGTGCGGCTCAATGCCGGCGTCGACGAGATCGTGGTCGACAAGGGTCGGGTGTCTGCGGTGCGTCTGCAGTCCGGGGAAACCATCCCGTGCCTGCTGGCGGCCAGCAATGCCGACGTCGTGCATACCTACGACAAGCTGCTGCGGGGGAATGCGCTGGCCCGGCGCAAGGCCGCCAGTCTCCGCAAGAAGCGCTTCAGCATGTCGCTCTTCGTCATCTACTTCGGCCTGAAGGGCGAGCGTCCCGGCCTCCGGCATCACACGGTGCTGTTCGGCCCGCGCTACCGCGAGCTGCTGAAGGACATTTTCCACGGCGCCGAACTGGCCGACGACTTCTCGCTCTACCTGCATGCGCCCTCGGTCACCGACCCGTCGCTGGCGCCGCCCGGACACAGCGCCTATTACGTGCTGGCGCCGGTGCCGCACCTGGGCAATGCCGACATCGACTGGAACGTGGAAGGCCCGCGCTATCGCGACCGCATCCTGGCCTACCTGGAGCAGCACCAGATCCCGGACCTGGCGCGCGACCTGGTGACCTGCCGCATCTTCACGCCCTTCGACTTCCGCGACGAACTCAATGCGCATGTCGGCTCGGCCTTCTCGCTGGAGCCGGTGCTGTGGCAAAGCGCCTATTTCCGCACCCATAACAAGGACGCGCAGATCGGCGGCCTGTATTTCGTCGGCGCCGGCACGCATCCGGGCGCCGGCATACCGGGCGTGGTGGGTTCGGCCAAGGCGACCGCCGGCATCGTCCTGGACGACCTTGGCGAACGGAAGGTGGCCTGATGCAGGACCTTGCCGCCTATGGCGAGACCACCATCCGGCAAGGCTCCAAGAGCTTCGCCAGGGCGGCGATGCTGTTCGACCCGGAGATACGCCAGAGCGTGACCATGCTGTACGCGTGGTGCCGCTACTGCGACGACGTGATCGACGGCCAGGTCCTGGGCCATGGCCAGGAAGAACTCGGCATGGAGGAAAAGCGGGCGCGCCTGCGGATGCTGCAGGACGAAACCGAGCGCATCTGCAACGGCGAGCCGAGCGACATCCCGGCCTTCGCCGCCTTGTCGGCGGTGGTGCAGAGGCATGGCGTCGAGCGCCGCCACCTGTTCGAGCTGCTGGAAGGCTTCGGGCTGGACGCCGAGGAGGCGCGTTTCCGCACGCTCGACGACACGCTGCATTACTGCTATCACGTGGCCGGCGTGGTCGGCGTGATGATGGCGAAGATCATGGGCGCCACCGACCGCGAGGTCATGCACCGCGCCGCCGACCTCGGCATCGCCTTCCAGCTGACCAATATCGCCCGCGACGTGATCGAGGACATGCAGGTCGGCCGCTGCTACCTGCCCGAGCAATGGCTGGCCCGTCGCGGCATCAGCCGCGACACCATGCACCTGCCAGAGCATCATGCGGCGCTGCACGCGCTGGCCTGCGAGCTGGTGGCGCTGGCCGAACATTACTACGCGTCCGCGCGCATCGGCATGGCGCAGCTGCCGTGGCGCTGCGCCTGGGCGATCGCGAGCGCGTTGCTGATTTATCGCGATATCGGGTTGCGGGTGAGGGCGGCAGCGCCGCAGGCATGGGACGGCCGGATGCAGGTGTCGGGCGCGGCCAAGCTGGCGCATGTGTGCCGTGGCTGGTTCGTGGCGACGGCTGCCGTAGCGCGCCGGCGCCGGTCCGCCGACGCGCCTGTTGCCAGGGCAGGGCTCTGGACCAAGGCCGATTCGTAGAGCGGTTTCGTGCTGGCTTGCCGAAGCCGGCCTGTAAGCGACATTGCTTGTTGCGCGCAGCGACAGTTGCAGTTGCTTGTAGCTCCGCGCAGCGACAGTTGCAGTTGCTTTTGACGCTGCCTTTGACGTGGATCCCCGT
>CAUQYP010000255.1:0-6789 GCA_963522035.1 uncultured Noviherbaspirillum sp.
AACTGCAACTGCAACTGCAACTGTCGCTGCGCGGAACGGCAACGGCAACGGCAACTGTCGCTGCGCGGAACGTCAAGAGCAACGGCAACTGTCGCTGCGCGGAAGTGGCGCATCTGGCGCACGCCAGCATGAAAACGCTATAGGCGCAGCTCGGCTTGTCCCGACCGCCGGCGGAAATCAGCCGGGCCGTGGCCGCCCCTTACGCGCGCAAGTTCACGCTTTCGCGCTGAACCGCTCCACCAGGAAATCGATGAACACCCGCACCTTCGCCGGCATCTGCCTTCGGCTCGGATAAAACACGAACAGGTCGGCCGGCGGCGGCATGAAGTCCGGCAGCACCACCTGCAGCCGGCCCGACGCCAGGTACTTCGCCAGGTCCCACTCGGAACGCAGCAGGATGCCGTGCCCATCGAGCGCCCAGCCGAGCACCACGTCACCGTCATTGCTCGACAGCGCGCCGCGCACCTTGACCGACACCTCGCGGCGGCCGCGCGCGAGACGCCAGATGCCCCAGGCTTCATCGTTTTGGCGATGGATGATGCAGCTGTGCCGCACCAGGTCGTCCGGCGCCTGCGGCATACCGGCACGCGTCAGGTAAGCCGGCGACGCGCACAGGAAACGCTTGTTGGACAGGATGCGGCGGGCGCTAAGACGCGTGTCGGGCAGCGTGCCGAAACGGATGCCGAGGTCGAAAGCTTCCTCCACCAGGTCGATCGGGCGGTCGGTCAGCTGCAGCTGCAGCTCGATGTCCGGATAGGCGCGCGCAAAGGCCGACACCAGCGGCGCAATCGTGGTGCGGCCGAAGCCCAGCGTGGCATTCACGCGCAGCAGGCCCTTGGGCGCGGCGCGGTGGCTGGCGACGGACTCTTCCATCTCGCGGATGTCGGCCAAAATGCGCTGCGCCTGCTCCAGGTACAGCGCGCCCTCGCTGGTCAGGCTGAAGCGCCGGGTGGTGCGGTTGAGCAGCCGCACGCCGAGGCGCTGCTCCATCTGCGCCAGGCGCCGGGTGACGGCCGGCGGCGTGATGGCCAGCTCGCGGCCCGCGGCAGTGAGGCTGCCCTGCCTTGCCAGCACGGTGAAGAACTGCATCTCGGAAGTAGCGTCGGTTTTAATCATGGCTGAATAATGGATTGCATCAAGGTGAATTATAGGCAGGCCCGGAGGCCTTATGCTGGCGTCACTTTCACCCTGCCTGGAGCCCCTCATGCGTATCGTCGACATCCGCGAAAAAACCCTGCCTATCAGCTCGCCCATCCGCAACGCCTACATCGACTTCTCGAAGATGACGCTGTCGCTGGTGGCCGTCATCACCGACGTCATCCGTGACGGCAAGCCGGTGGTCGGCTACGGCTTCAACTCCAACGGCCGCTACGGCCAGGGCATGCTGATGCGCGAGCGCTTCATCCCGCGCATCATGGAAGCCGACCCGGCCTCGCTGGTCGACGACAGCGGCGACAATCTCGATCCGCACAAGATCTGGAACTGCATGTTCACCAATGAAAAGCCGGGTGGCCATGGCGAGCGCTCGGTGGCGATGGGCACCATGGACATGGCGATCTGGGACGCGGTCGCCAAGATCGCCGAAAAGCCGCTGTACCAGCTGCTGGCCGAGCGCTACGGCGACGGCCAGGCCAAACGCGAGATCTTCGTCTATGCGGCCGGCGGTTACTACTACCCGGGCAAGGGCCTGGACAAGCTGCAGGACGAGATGCGCAGCTACATCGACCGCGGCTACAGCGTGGTCAAGATGAAGATCGGCGGCGACAGCCTGGCCGAGGACCAGCGCCGCATCGAGGGCGTGCTGTCGGTGCTGCAGGACGGCCAGCGCCTGTGCGTGGACGCCAACGGCCGCTTCGACATGGACACCGCCATCGCCTATGCGAAGGCGCTCGGCCAGTACGACCTGTTCTGGTACGAGGAAGCCGGCGACCCGCTCGACTATGAACTGCAGTCCATCCTGCGCAGCTACTACCCGAACCCGATGGCGACCGGCGAGAACCTGTTCTCGATGCAGGACGCGCGCAACCTGATCCGCTACGGCGGCATGCGCGCCGACCGCGACTGGCTGCAGTTCGACTGCGCGCTCAGCTACGGCCTGGTCGAATACCTGCGCACGCTGGACATGCTGCGCGAGCACGGCTGGTCGCCTTCCCGCTGCATCCCGCACGGCGGCCACCAGATGTCGCTCAATATCGCGGCCGGCCTGGGCCTCGGCGGCAACGAGTCCTATCCGGACCTGTTCCAGCCATTCGGCGGCTTCCCGGACGGCGTGGAAGTGAAGGACAGCCACATCGTCATGCCGGAACTGGTCGGCATCGGTTTCGAGGGCAAGGCCAACCTGATCGGCGTCATGCGGGAACTGAGCGCCTGATCCGCATTTTTCCCGGATCGCCAGCCTTGGGGAACCGCCGGTGCCCCAAGGCTTATTTGCTTTTAGGACACAAAAACGACAGTCCGAAAAAATTGCGCGGCCTATTTTGCTGCCGTACGGCAATTCATGGCATGATTTATCTCAATTGCACTGGAGAAATTATCATGTCGCCATCACTCTTCCGCATCGAACGCCATGCCCGGCTGCTCATGGGTGGCGCTGCCTTCCTGACCATCGTTGCCCTGCTGCTGTTCAAGACCCAGCTCGTCCAGTCCCAACCTTCGTTCGACGCCTTCGGCTGGTACACGGTCAGCCAGCTCAATGAGGGAATGTCGGTCGCGCACCGGGCGGAAAACGAAGCCGCCTGCCGCGCGCGGTCGCAGCGTACCGGCGTCACATGTCTGCAAGGGCAGTCACTCAACAAGGAATTCTTCGCCCACTTGCGCGCGCATTAATGAAGTTGCAATTCAGAATTTATTTCTCGGAATTATCAATCCGGTATTGAGTTCAGGAAACATGCTTCCTAGAATTAAATCCTGATTTGCGTAATAGTTCAGGAGTGTCGCAATGTCTGCCCGCCTCGCCCGCCTCCTTCGCCTCTTCGCCCGACTCGCCGCATCCGGCTGCCTTGCGCTGGCCGGCGCTGCACAGGCACATGACATTGCGCTCGACGTGCGTCTCAACGAGCAGGTCGTCATGGTGCCTGGCGCTCACGCGAACATGCTGGAGACGACGATTTTCCGGCCGCCGGGGAACGGACCTTTCCCGCTCGTGCTGATGAATCACGGCAAGCAGCCTGGCGACCCGCGCATGCAGTCGCGCGACCGGTTCTATTACCTGAGCCGCGAATTCGTGCGCCGCGGCTATGCGGTCATCGTGCCGATGCGCACCGGCTTCTCCCGATCCGGCGGCGACTATGCCGACTACGGCTGCAACATGACAGGCAACGGCTACCTGCAGGCCATGGACCTGCGCGCCGCCCTGCGCTACGCCCGCTCCCAGCCCTGGGTCGACGGCAGCCGCATCATCGTCGCCGGCCAGTCCTATGGCGGCCTGGCCGCGCTGGCGGCGGGCGCCGGCGCCTTGCCTGGCGTGCGCGGCCTGCTGAACTTCGCCGGCGGCCTGCGCGCCGATGATGGCAACTGCCAGTGGAAATCCGCGCTGGTCAGCGCCTTCAGCGACTACGGCCGCCGCAGCAGCGTGCCCAGCCTGTGGTTCTACGGCGCCAACGACAGTTATTTCAACCATGACCTCGTCAACCGCCTGTACCACGCCTACGCCGGCGCCGGCGGCAGCGCCAGACTGGTCGCCTATGACGCGTTCAAGCACGATGCGCATGGCATGGTCGGCAGCCGCGACGGCTTTGCGGTCTGGTGGCCGCAGGCGGAACGCTTCCTGCGCCAGGTCGGCATGCCGACCGAGGAAGTCGTGGCCATCGCCGAGGACCCGCCAGTCCCGCGCACCGATTTCGCAGTCATCGACGATATCGACTCGGTGCCCTTCCTGCGCGAGCGCGGCCGCGAAGGCTACCGCGCCTTCCTTGCCAAGTCGTCGCCGCGCGCATTCGCGGTGTCGCCCAGCGGTGCGTGGAGCTGGGCCGAGGAAGGCGAGGACCCGGTGGGCCGGGTCCTCAGCGCCTGCCAGGCCAACAGCCGGCAGCCATGCAAGCTGTACGCGGTGGACGATTACGTGGTGTGGAACGAGAGCGTGCCAGTGCCGGCCAACCTGGCCGGCACCACGCCCATTGAAGAACGGCAACCCAGCGTCGACCCGGGCCTGACAGCGTCGCTGCGCGGCCGCTAGAAGACGCGTTAGTCAGCCAGCGCGCCGCCAGGCCAGCAGGTTGTTGTTCGCCGGCAGCGGCAGGTCCGCGATCAGCACAAGCTGCTGTTGCTGCGCCAGCCCGTCGATGTCCTCGAGATTGCGCAAGCCCATGTGCGGCGCCTGCGCCCTGAGGCTGGCGTCGAACTGCGCATTGCTGGCCGCGGTGAACTGGCCCCCGCGGTTGAAGGGGCCGTAGATGCACAGCATGCCGCCCGGCGCCAGCACCCGGCCGATACCGCGGAACATGCCCTGCACTTCCGGCCACGCCATGATGTGGCAGGTGTTGGCGGTAAAGACCGCATCGAAGGGGCCGGCCGGCCAGTCGTCCCCGCCGGCATCGAGCGCCATCGGCGGCAGCACGTTGGGCAGCGCCGCCTCGTCCAGCCAGGCGCGTATGCCGTCATGGTTGGGCTTGAGGTCGCTGGTCTGCCAGCTGATGCCAGGTAGCGCAGCGCCGAAATGCACCGCATGCTGGCCGGTGCCGCTGCCGATCTCGAGCACGCTGCGGCAGTCCTGCAGCAAGGTTTGCAACGCCGCCAGGATCGGCTCGCGGTTGCGCGCACTGGCCGCGGAAAATGGTTTTTTAGTCATCTCGATGCAGGGCTCCCGCCCTCTCCATGGTCAGGCTTGTCATGCTTTGCGGCGCAGCATATGCCCTTGCTTCCTACATGAACTGGCGGCTTTTTCCTACGTCCACGAAACCGGGTAAATGATTTAATTACCCAACGTCCGGCATCGCCACATTGCCAATTTCCTGAAATGCCATCCCTGAGCGAGGATACCCATGAACAGCACCGATGAGGCCATTCTCACCTTCGCAGAAGCCTTTGCACGGCTGGGCGACCGAAAGCATAGCGAACTTTACCTGGAAGCGCTGGCAACGATCGTCCGCATGGCCAAGGCGGAAGAACGACACGCAGTGCAACTGGCGCAGGCCGGGCTGGACGAGGACGAGGACGACGGCGATGAAGAGCCGGTCCAGTATCTACCGGCAGGCACGGCCGTCCTGATGCATTGACATTGTCCGTGGCTCACGCCACGGACAAACCGGCGCGCGATCAGGCGCCCGGGCGTTTCATCTGGCAGGAACTCGGCTGCGCTGCGACATAGGTATCGATCTTCTGGTCGGTGCGCCAGCCGTAGCCGGTGTTTTCCTGGTCGTACTTGACATCCTTGCCATTGGTCTTGACCCAGGTCGCGATCACCAGAGGCTGCTGCACCTGGTGGTCGGACTTGCGCATCTCGGTCTCGCCATTCAGGCTCTTGACCTTCATGCCCTCCATCGCGAACGCCACCTTGACCGGGTCGGTCGACTTGCTGTCCTTGATCGCCTTCGACAGCATCGACACGACGGTATAGGTATCCATCACGTAGAAGTCGTCATTGAACTTCTGCTTGAAGCCGTTGGCGATGTCGCTGCCGACAAAGCCGTCATTGTTGACGTTCCAGTACGCGACCTGCTTCACGCGGTCGGCGCCGGCCGCGCCCATCGCCGTCGGCACACCGGAAGTCGCCGCATAATAGGTATAGAAGTTGGCCTTCAGGTCGGCGTCCTTGGCAGCCTTGATCAGCAGCGCCAGGTCGGCGCCCCAGTTGCCGGTCACGACGGTGTCGGCGCCGGATGCCTTGATCTTGGCGATGTAGGGCGAGAAGTCCTTGACCTGCGCGATCGGATGCAGGTCGTCGCCGACGATCTGGACATCCGGACGCTTGCGCTTCAGGTAGTCCTTGGCCGCCCGGGTCACCTGATGGCCGAACGAATAGTTCTGGCCGATGATGTAGACCTTCTTGATGGACTGGTCGCGGGCCATGTAGGTCGTCAGGCCTTCCATCTTCATGTCGGAATTGGCGTCGAAGCGGAAATGCCAGAAGCTGCACTTGCTGTTGGTGAGATCAGGGTCGATCGCCGAGTAGTTCAGGAACACGACTTCCTTGCCCGGGTTGCGATCGTTATGCTTGTTGACCGCGTCTACCAGCGCCAGCGCCACTGCCGAGCCGTTGCCCTGGGCGATGTAGCGATAACCCTGGTCGATTGCGCTCTTCAGCTGCGACAGAGACTCCTGCGGACTCAGCTTGTTGTCGAAGGCGGTAAATTGCAGCGTATGGTCGCCAGCCCATTTTTCCTTGGCGGCTTTTTCGGCGATGAACTGCAGGCTGTTCAGGATGTTGCTGGAGATTGGCGACATCGGGCCTGAAAAGGCATCGATCACGGCAACCTTGACGGTTTCTGCGCTTGCGGTCTGGGCGGTAAAGGCGGCGGCGAGGGAAAGCGCGCACGCAAGCGGGCGGTACGGAAAAGCCATTGTTTCTGTCTCCTGAGGATGGTCGTCATGCCGGGGCATGCGGTTTTTATATCGGCGCCTTGTTACGCTTGGCGCAAGTCCATCTTCCATGCCGCCTATCTGCTTGTCAAGACCGCCTATCCCCTAATCGCCAGATCAGTTTCGTGCCGACTTGCCCAAGCCAGCCTGTAAGCGCTATTGCTTGCTGCGCGCAGCGACAGTTGCCTTTGCCGTTCCGCGCAGCGACAGTTGCCGTTCCGCGCAGCGACAGTTGCCGTTGCCGTTGCCGTTGCCGTTGCCGTTGCCTTTGAC
>CAUQYP010000256.1:0-6789 GCA_963522035.1 uncultured Noviherbaspirillum sp.
GCCGACGCTTCTTTATCCGATTTCGGCACCAGCGACGTGTCGCCATCGACGGGGGGCCACGTCAAAAACAACTGCAACTGCAGCGTCAAAAGCAACGGCAACGGCAGCGGCAACTGTCGCTGCGCGGGGCTTAATGCAACGGCAACTGTCGCTGCACGGAAGTGGCGCTTGTTGTGCAAGCCAACTAGGGTAAGCCAGCATGAAAATGCTTAAGCCCCGGCTGCATGCTGCCGGGGCAGTGATCCCGTGGCCCGGCAGCATGCGATAAGCTTCGGCCCAGTATCCCCCACCTTTGCAGAGCATTTCCTTTCTCGAATAAGCCCTTGCACAAATTCAAAGTGCTTATTATTATGCCTTTATGACGAATGCAACGCCTGTATTCCAGAACAGCCGCGTGCCGCTCTATCTCCAGGTCGCCAAGCTGATGCGGCGCCGGATCGAGAACGGCGAGTGGCGCTTCGAGGCGCAGATTCCCACGCTCGACGAACTCGAGCGCGAATACAAGGTGTCGCGCATCACCCTGCGCGGCGCGCTGGACCAGCTGGAGGCGCTGGGCATCGTGCGCCGAACGCGGGGACTGGGCACCTTCGTCGCCAAGGACCTGTCGGAGCAGCGCTGGTTCAAGCTGGCCGGCACCTTCGACGAACTGGTGGCGACGGTGGCGGGGTTGAAGATCAGGCTGCTGCCGATTGCCGGCGACCCGGCGGCGCCGCTGGTGCCGGCGTTTGCGTTTGGCACCGTGGGGCCGTCTTACCAGCGCCTGCGGCGCGTGCATTACCACAAGGACGAGCCGTACTGCCTGATCGAGATCTACCTCGACCGGCAGGTATACGACAGCGACCCCGAGGGCTTTACCGGTGCACCCATCGTGCCGCAGCTGGCTGCGCGGGAGGACGTGAAGATCGCGCATGCGAAGCAGGTGCTGCGGATTACCGTGTCGGACGAGGACACGGCCGCGCACCTCAACATCGGCGTCGGCGACCCGATCGCCGATGTCTGCCGCACCTTCGTGGACGAGGCGATGCAGATCATCTACTACGCCCACATCCAGTATCCGGCGCAGATGATACAGATCGAGACCGACCTGCTGAAGTGAACCGCAGGCGACAGGAAATTTGGAGACGACGATGGCAAAAAGCAGTACGGGCAGTGCGCGCAAGAGCATGTTCAGCGACTTCGGCTGGGCGCTGTTGCCCTTTGTGTTCCTGGTCAGCTTCTGGGTGCTGCTGCGCGAGTCGGGGCTGATCAATCCCACGCTGCTGCCCTCGCCGCTGGCGGTGTCCAAGGTGTTCTGGGCCAACCTGACTGAGGGCGAGCTGCTGGCCAACATCCGCATGTCGGTGCAGCGCGTGGTGCTGGGCCTGCTGCTGGGCATGATGGTCGCGGTGCCGGTCGGTTTCCTGGTCGGCTGGTACAAGCCGGTGCGCCGCTTCGTCGACCCGCTGATCAACTTCTTCCGGGCGCTGCCGCCGATCGCGCTGATCCCGCTGGTCATCGTCTACCTCGGCATCGGCGAAGTGGCCAAGATCGCCATCCTGTTCTATGCATCCTTCTTCGCCGCAGTCATCGTGATGTACGAAGGCATGACCCAGATCAGCCCGGTCTACATTCGCGTGGCGCGCACGCTGGGCGCCACCGACCTCGAGATTTTCATGAAGGTGATGCTGCCGATGACGGTGCCGCACATGCTGACCGCGCTGCGGGTGGCGCTGGGCGTGGCCTGGGCCACGCTGGTGGCGTCGGAGCTGGTCGCCGCGCAGCAGGGGTTGGGCGCGATGATCCAGAACGCGTCGGCCTTCTTCGACCTCGGCACGATTTACCTGGGCATCATCTGCATCGGCGCGCTGGCGCTGGGCATGGACCTGCTGCTGCGGCGCATCTCGAAGCGCCTGGTGGCCTGGCAAGACAAGGTGGAGAACTAGACCATGCAGGAACCGCGCGAACGCATACGCTTCCAGAACGTGTCGATGCAGTTTCCCACTGCCGGCGGTGCGCTGGATGTGGTCAGCGACATGAGCTTCGGCATCAACCAGGGCGAATTCGTCGCGCTGGTCGGGCCCTCCGGCTGCGGCAAGACCACGCTGATGAACATGGCTGCCGGCTTTGTCAAGCCGACTTCGGGCCAGGTCACGCTGGACGGCAAGGAAATTACCGGCCCGGGTCCGGACCGCGGCGTGATGTTCCAGGAATACGGCGTCTTCCCGTGGCTGACGGTCGAACAGAACATCGCCTTCGGCCTGGAACTCAAGGCCAACAAGGTGAGCGCGGCCGAACGCAGCGCCATCGTCGAGCGCTACCTGAAGCTGATGGGGCTGGCCGACTTCCGCAAGGCTTTCCCGAAGACGCTGTCGGGCGGCATGCGCCAGCGGCTGGCGCTGGCAAGGGCCTACGCCGTGCATCCCGAGTTCGTGCTGATGGACGAGCCCTTCGGCGCGCTCGACGCGCAGACCCGCAGCGCCATGCACGACCTGCTGCTGGAGATCCTGCATGCCGAAGGCAAAACCGTGATGCTGATCACCCATTCGGTGGAGGAAGCGGTCTACCTCGCGAGCAAGGTGCTGGTGATCTCGGCGCGGCCGTCGCGCATCCGCGAGTTGATCGACATACCGTTTCCCTACCCGCGCGAGCGCGCGCTGCAGGAGACCCCGGAATTCAATGCGCTGCGCGCGCGCATCCACGGTTCCGTGATGCGTGAATATGCGGCGCAGGAAGCCCAGGCCCGCAGCCGGGCCCAGGGCTGAGCCGCCGCCAGTTTCATAACAACAAGGAGACAACACCATGAAGCGCCGCACATTCCTGAACCTCGCCGCCGGCTCCGCGCTGGCAGCCACCCAGCCGCTGGCATTTTCCCAGACCACCAAGGTGCGCGTCGGCTACCTGCACACGCTGGCGGTCGACGGCCAGATGTGGCTGGCCGACTCGATGGGCCTGTGGAAAAAGGAAGGCCTGGACATGGAGTTCATCAAGTTCCAGACCGGGCTCGAACTGTTCCAGGCCATGAGCGGCGGCAGCATCGACGTGCTGACCACCGGCGCGGTGCTGTCCAATTTCCCCGCGCGCGGCCAGGGCAAGGTCTTCCTGATCAACGACGTCGAGTTCGCCACCGCCCAGCTCTGGGTGCACCCGGACATGGGCGTGGAAAAGATCGCCGACCTCAAGGGCAAGAAAGTATCGACCACCACCGGCACCACGGCCCACGTCTTCCTCGACAATGCGCTGCGCGCCAACAACGTCGATCCGAAGGAAGTGCAGCTGGTCAACCAGCGCATGCCGGACGCCGTGACGGCCTTCATTTCCAAGGCCGTGCCGGCGGTGGCCCTGTGGGTGCCGTTCAACATCTCGGTGCGCAGCCGGGTGCCGACGGCGAAGATGCTGGTCGATGCGTCGGCCTACTATCCGAAGACCGCCATCGTCGGCGGCTGGGCTGCGCGCAACGAGTTCTATGACAAGAACCGCGACGTGCTGGCGCGCATAGTCAAGGTCTGGGCCGTGGCCAACGACGCGATGATGAAGCAGCCGGACCAGTCCATCGACACGCTGCAGAAGAACTACTACAAGGACGTGCCGCTGACGGACCTGAAGGAACAGCTGGGCGCGCAGAAGATGTTCACTTCCGCCGAATGGTCGAAGATGTACGCGGACGGCACCGTCACCAAGTGGCTGCAGCAGGTAACGGACTTCTTCAGCGGCTTCGCCAGCATTCCGAATGCGCTGCCGGCCAGCCAGTACTTCGACCCGAAGATCTACCTGGACACGGTGAAGGCATGAGCGGGGCCAGCGGCGCACCGGCGCGCGCCTACGACTACATCATCGTTGGCGCCGGCTCTGCCGGCTGCGTGCTGGCCAACCGGCTGTCGGCCGACCCCACGGTGCAGGTGCTGCTGCTGGAAGCTGGCAACGGCAACCGCAACTTCTGGCTGCACCTGCCGGTCGGCTACTTCAAGACCATCTACGACCCGCGCTTTTCACGGCTGTTCGAGACCGAGCCGTGCGAAGGCACCGACGGCCGCACCATTGTCTGGCCGCGCGGCCGCGTGCTGGGCGGCTCGAGCTCGATCAACGGCCTGCTGTATATCCGCGGCCAGCATGCGGACTACGACGACTGGGCCAGGCAGGGCGCGGAAGGCTGGGACTACCGCTCGGTGCTGCCCTACTTCAAGCGCTCGGAAAACTATAGCGGCGGCGCGAATGAATACCACGGCGGCGACGGCGAGCTGGGTGTCTCGGACCTGCGCAACGACCACCCGTACTGCCGCGCCTGGCTGGAAGCGGGCCAGCAATACGGCCTGCCCTTCAACCCCGACTTCAACGGCGCCACCGAGTACGGCGTCGGCGCCTACCAGTTGACACTGAAGAACGGCTGGCGCTCCAGCGCCGCGGTCGCCTTCCTGCGCCCGGCGCAGCACCGGCCCAACCTCACCGTCGTCACCGGCGCCCATACCAGCCGGGTGCTGTTCGAGGGCACCACCGCGACCGGCGTCGAATGGCGGCTGGGCGATACGCTCCATCGCACCCTGGCCGAACGCGAAGTCATCCTGTCGGCCGGCGCAATCCAGTCGCCGCAACTGCTGCAGCTGTCAGGCATCGGCCCGGCGGCCCTGTTGCGCCAGCACGGTATTCCGGTCGTGACGGACGCGCCCGAGGTCGGCGAGAACCTGAAGGACCATTACCAGGCGCGCACCATCGTCAGGCTGAAGAAGAAGCTGTCGCTCAACAATGACGTGCGCAACCCGTTCCGGCTGGCCTCGATGGGACTGGAATGGCTGTTCAAGCGCTCCGGCCCGCTCACCGTGGGAGCCGGCCAGGTCGGCGGCTTCGCCTGCACCGAGCATGCGCAGGACGGCCGGGCCGACATCCAGTTCAACGTGATGCCGCTGTCGGTCGACAAGCCGGGCACGCCGCTGCACGACTACCCCGGCTTCACGGCGTCGGCCTGCCAGTGCCGCCCCGTGTCGCGCGGGCGCCTGCAGATCCGTTCCGCCGACCCGCTGGCGCCGCCGCGCATCGAGACCAACTACCTTTCCGAGCAACGCGACCGCGACGTGCTCGGCGCCGGCATCGCCATGCTGCGCGAGATCTACCAGCAGGACGCCTTCCGCGGCCTGGTCGACGCCGAGGTATTGCCCGGTGCGGCCAGCGCGAGCCGGGCCGACCTGCTCCGCTTTGCGCAGCAGGCCGGCGGCACGGTGTTCCACCCGGTCGGCACCTGCCGCATGGGCAGCGACGCCGGGTCGGTGGTGGACCCGTCGCTGCGGGTGCGCGGGGTGAAACGGCTGCGAGTCATCGACGCGTCGGTCATGCCCGACATGGTGTCGGCCAATACCAATGCGGCGGCCATCATGATCGGCGAAAAAGGGGCGGCGCTGGTGCTGGCGGGCCAGTCCGACAGCGCGACGCTCCGGCAATCGGCGGAAGCAATACACTAAAGTCAGGAATCACGCATGGCGCAATACGGTAGTGAAAACACGCGCAACGCGCACCCGCCTGGACTGACGCCGCGGCTGCGGCTGGCGAAGGTGGAAGCGCTGGTGCTTCGGGCGCCGGTCGAGACGCCGGTGCAGACCTCGTTCGGCATCATGCATGACCGGCCGGCGGTGCTGGTGCGCATCGAGGACCGCGAAGGCATGGTCGGCTGGGGAGAAATCTGGTGCAATTTCCCGTCGGTGGGTGCCGAGCATCGCGCCCGCGTGCTGGAATCCTGCGTCGCACCCATCCTGCTGGAACAGGAATGGGACAGTCCCTTGCAGGCCTTCGAGACGCTCAGCCGGCGCCTGCATGTGCTGGGCATTCAAAGCGGCGAGCCTGGCACCATCGCGCAGGCCATCGCCGGCGCCGACATTGCATTGTGGGACCTGGCTGCGCGGCTGGCCGGCAAGCCCTTGTGGCGCCTGCTGGGCCGCAGTGATGCCAGTCCGCGCGTGCCGGCCTACGCGTCCGGCATCAACCCGACGCGCCCCGAGGAAACCGCGGCCGCCAAGCGCGCCGAGGGCTTCCGCGCGTTCAAGCTCAAGGTGGGCTTCGGCGCCGAGCGCGACCTTGCCAACCTTGCCGCACTGCGCGCGCTGCTCGGCCCGGACATGCCGCTGATGGTGGACGCCAACCAGGCATGGACGCCGCCCGAGGCCGTGGCCATGAGCCGGCGGCTGGCCGAGTTCGGCCCTGGGTGGCTGGAAGAACCGATTGCGGCCGACTCGTCGCTGGACGAATGGAAAGCCCTCGCCAACGCCAGCGCCATACCGCTTGCCGCCGGCGAGAACCTGCGTGGCCGCGAGGCATTCACCGCCGCCATCGGCAGCGGCGCGTTCGCGGTCATCCAGCCCGACCTTGGCAAATGGGGCGGCTTCTCCGGCTGCATGCCGGTCGCGCGCGAGGCCTTGTTCCAGGGCCGGAAGTTCTGCCCGCACTGGCTGGGCGGCGGCATCGGGCTGATGGCCTCGATCCAGTTGAAGGCCGCGGCCGGCGGCCCCGGCCACGTCGAAGTCGACGCCAACCCGAACCCGCTGCGCTCGCTGCTGGCGACGCCGATGCCGGCGTTTAGCGACGGCGCGTTCGTGCTTGGGGAGCAGGCGGGGCTGGGCGTGGAACCGGATGGGGATGTGGTGCGGGAGTATCTGCGCCGCCATGACTGAGCCGACGTCTGGGCATTGCCAGCGCGGCTTCCTAAAGTGGTTTCATGCTGACGTGCCCGAACCGGCCTGTAAGCGATATTCCTTGTTGCACGCAGCGACAGTTGACGTTGCCCGCGCAGCGACAGTTGCAGTTGCAGTTGCAGTTGCAGTTGCAGTTGCA
>CAUQYP010000257.1:0-6778 GCA_963522035.1 uncultured Noviherbaspirillum sp.
GCAACTGCAACTGCAACTGCAACTGCAACTGCAACTGCAACTGTCGCTGCGCGGACAACTGCAAAAGCAACTGTCGCTGCGCGGGCAACTGCAAAAGCAACTGTCGCTGCGCGGAGCAAGCAATATCGCTTGCAGGCCGGCTTGGGCAAGCCAGCACGAAACTGCGCGAGCAACCGCTCGCAAAAGCGTCAGAATGCATGGCTCATGCCCAGCGCAACCCCGCTGCGATAGGCCGCCGTGCGCTCCCGGTACAAATCCGCATATAAGCTCGTGCGCGGCGACAACGCATGCACATAGCCGAGGCTGGCCTTCCGGGTATCCAGGGTCGGATTGCGGCCAATGCCCGCCCGCACCGTGTCGGCGCCAACCGCATAGCTGCCAGCCAGAACCATGGCGCGTTCGCGCCTCGAAGCCTGCAGGCTGTTGGCGGCATGCGAGGCCATCAAGCGCAGCTTGCCGACCTGCCAGGAAGCGCCGATGAAGCGGATGGACTCGCGCCGCGCGTTGCGTTCATACGAGGCCATCGCCGCCAGCGCGCCGCGTTCGACATTGAGCGCGATGCCGGCGGGCCGGGCCGGCGCATTGCCGCGGCGCTCCATCGCGCCTGCTACATCCACGTTTACGCCGGCAAACACCGGGCTCGAATAGAACACCGCATTGCTGAAGCGGGAAAAGTCGGCAAAAGCCAGCGCCTCGTCGTCGACGCCGTCGCTGCTGTAGCTGCCGGTCTGGTAGGCGGCCAGCGATGCATTGAAGCCGCTGTTCAGCCACGGTTCGTACCGCCAGACATTGCCCCACAGCGGCGTCAGCGCGCGGCCGAGGCGCAGGGAGCCGAAGCGGCTTCCCTCGAGGCCGACGCTTGATTCGCCCTGCCACAGGGTCCGGCTTCTTTCCTGCCGGCCGGTCTCGGGACTGAAACGCGCCTGCAGGTCGAAGGTGGCCGCCATGCCGCCGCCAAGCGCTTCCTTCCCCTTCAGCCCGAGCCAGTTGTTGTAGCCGCGCTGGAGACGCGCTGCACTTGCGCTTTCCTTGTTCACGCCAAGGTCGAGGTTGCCGTACAGGGAGATGCCGGTCTGGGCCATGGCGCCAGGGCCCAGGAAGGCGGCGCCGATGAACCCCATGCACAAGACGCGTCGGCGGCAGCCTGCGCCGGGAAACCGTGCCAGGGCAGGATGGTGGCACAGCGGCTTTTGCCGGCACATGGCTCGCTCCGACCGCTCAGGCAAGCCGCCGCGCATGGCGGAAGCGGGCATAGCGATTCAGGAAATCATTGATCAGCTGGTCGCGGCTGTAGCCGGTCACGTCATGCGGCTGGTCGCCATCGGAGCTGTATGCCATCGCCCGGTAGTGCCAGTGCTCCGGGTCCGGCGCCGTGGTCTCGGCCCAGGCAAAGCTGGGCGCACGATATGCGCGCGCACGTATCGTGTAGCGGAACATCGTGGCGTCGCCATGGGGCACCGCCAGGTCGAGCCTGTCATCCTTTTGCGTGAAATGCGGCAGCAGCCCGTTCTCCCGCATCTGCCCGACGACCGCATCCAGTGCCGGCAGCGCTATGCCGCCGAGAAATGACGCGATCTCCTGCTTGTCGTAGAAATGGGTAATGCTGGCCAGCCGCTGCTGCCAGCCCATGTGCGCCGGGGCCGCGGGGGTTTCGGCGTCGAGCGACAAATCCATCCCCGCCCTCTTGCTTTCCGTCTGCAGTGCGCGCAGCAGGCCGTAGCAAATGAACAGCATCACCACGGTAAACGGCAGCGCGCTGGCCAGGGCGGCCGCCTGCAGCGCCTTGAGCCCGCCCGCCACGAGCAGCACGGCGGCGACGCCGCCGGCGCAGATCGCCCAGAAGATGCGCTGCCAGACCGGCGGGTTGGGCGCCGCACCCGAAGTAATCATGTCGATCACCAGGGCGCCTGAGTCTGCCGAGGTCACGAAGAAGGTGATGACCAGCACGGTGGCCAGGCCGGACGCGATCATGGAGAGCGGCAGTTGCTGCAGCACTTCGAACAGCGCCACCGGGAGATTGTCGGCAACGGTCTGCACGATAGGCGCCGAGCCGCCCAGGTCGAGCGCAATGGCGGTATTGCCGAACACGGTCATCCACAGGAAGGTAAAGAACACCGGCACCAGCAAGACGCCGGTGACGAACTCGCGGATGGTGCGGCCACGCGAGATACGGGCGATGAACATGCCGACGAAAGGCGACCACGAGATCCACCAGCCCCAGTAGAACAGCGTCCACTGCCCGAGCCAGGCGTTCGGCTCGTACGCGTACATGCGGAAAGTTCGCTGAACGACTGCGCTCAGGTAAGCGCCGATGTTCTGGACGAAGGCCTGCAGCAGGAAAACCGTCGATCCGGTCAGCAGGACGAAGGCGAGCAGCGCGATCGCAAGGATGATATTGAGCTCGGACAAGCGCTTGACCCCGCGGTCGAGGCCGGTGCCGGCCGACACGGTCGCCATGCCGGTGATCACCGCGATCAGCATCAGCTGGACCGGCACGCTGACCGGCAGCCCGAACAGGTAGTTGAAGCCGGCATTGACCTGCAGCACGCCGAAGCCCAGGGAGGTTGCGACGCCGAACATCGTGCCCAGCACCGCGAAGATGTCGATCGCATGGCCTGTCGGGCCGTTGATGCGGTTTCCGATCAGCGGAAACAGGGCCGAACGCAGCGTGAGCGGCAAACCGCGCCGGAATGCAAAGTAAGCCAGCGCCAGCCCGACGACGATGTAGATGGCCCAGGCATGGAGACCCCAGTGGAAGAACGTGAGGACCATGGCCTGGCGCGCCGATTCGATGGTGCGGCCCTCGCCCACCGGCGGGTTGGCGTAGTGCTGGATAGGCTCGGCCACGCCGAAGAAAAGCAGGCCTATCCCCATGCCGGCGCTGAACAGCATGGCAAACCAGGAAACGTAGCTGTATTCGGGCTCGCTGTCGTCCGGGCCTAGCCTGACATCGCCGTAGCGGCTCAGCATCAGGAAGATGACGAAGATCAGGAAAGCGGCGACAGCGGCAATATAGAACCAGCCGAAATCGCGCACGATGCCGGCCTGCAGCGCGTCGAACAGCCGGCCGGCCGATTGCGGGTACAGCGCGCCGAACAGCGCAAACGCGAGTATCAGCGCGGCCGAGACGAAGAATACCGGCGGGTTGACCTGCATTCTCTTGCGGGCGCCCGGCGTCGCGGCGTCCTCCGGCACGGGATCAGTCATCGATGCAGCCTCCTAAGCAGCACGGCGCTGTTCGTCGAGCGCTGGAACCGCCCTCACCGTGGAGGCATTGGACAACGGATCGAATGCACGAGTTTCCGGCAGTGGCCGGAGAGACTCGCCCGTCGGTTCCTGCCAGCTACACGGCGACCTTGTCGACGTTATAGCGAAACAGCCAGTCGTAGCGATCCCTGACCTTGTCTTCCGCCCACTCGCGGTCGACATAGGCGGCTGCCCCTTCGGGCGAGGCCAGCGCCGGATTATGGAAACGCCTGCCATTTTCCGTCGAACGCAGCACGATCATGCTGGTGCGCTCGATGCGGGCCTGCTCGTATCTTGCAAGCGCAAGGGGCGCATCCGCGTCATATTGGGCGATGCAGCGCCCGAGCAGGTAGCCGTCCTCGACGGCCATCACGGCGCCCTGCGCAAGGAAGGGCAAGGTCGGGTGGCAGGCGTCGCCCAGCAGGGTGACATTTCCTTCGGACCACCGGGCCAGCGGCGGACGCGCCATCAGCGCCCACTTGTAGGGAACGTCGACATGGCTGATCAATTCATGCACGTCGGCATGCCAGCCGGCGAAGTCCGCATGGCACTCCGCGTGCGTGCCCTTCTCGGTCCACGATTCGACCAGCCAGTCGCTGCGTTCGACGATGCCGACGAAGTTCATCAGCTTGGCGCCGTGCAGCGGATAGTGAATCACATGGGCGCCGGGGCCGACCCAGTTGGTGCCGACCGCGCGGCGCATGTGCTGCGGCAGGCGCTCCATCGGGATCACGCCGCGCCAAGCGAGACAACCTGAAAAGGTCGGCTGGTCGGCGCCGAACAGCTGGGCGCGTATGCGCGAATGGACGCCGTCGGCGCCGACGAGAATATCGCCCCGCAGTTCGCGGCCGTCGGCCAGCGTGAGCGTCACCCCTTCCCCGTCCTGCCGGAAGCCTGCGCATTGGGCGCCCAGCAGGATGGCGTCGGCCTTGATTGCACGGACCGCATCGATCAGCACCTTGTGCAGGTCCGGGCGATAGATCATGAAGTACGGGTAGCCGTAGTCCGCCACCGAGGTCTTGCCCAGGTCGAACAGTTTCCACGTCTGGCCCGTGCTCCACAGCCGAATTTCCTTGCCTTCCGGCTCGCTGGCAACTGCCTGGAGCGCCTCGCCCAGCCCGAGCTGGTACAGCGCGCGCAAGCCGTTCGGGCTCAGCTGCAGCCCGGCGCCGACCTCGCGCAGTTCGGCCGCCTGCTCGCAGACCTGGACATCATAGCCACGCCTTAAAAGGGACAGCGCCGCCGTCAGTCCACCGATGCCGGCGCCGGCAATCAGGATCCGTCGTGTTTTTTTCATATGCAAGCTCAATTGTCGTGACTGGTTGAAAAGCCGCAGCGTGCAGGCCTACTCGATCCGGATGTTTTTTTCCTTGATGATGCGGCTCCACTTGACGCTCTCCGACCTGACCTTGTCGGCCAGCTGCTCCGGCGTGGAAGGCGCCGGCGTGAAGCTTGCCTGCTTCATCTGCTCCAGCACCGCCGGCTCCTTCAGCGCCGTCGTCGCCAGTCGGTTCAGTGTCGCGATGACGTCCGGCGGCGTGCCGCGCGGCGCGAACAGGCCGAACCAGGTGGCCGCCTCGAAATTCGCCAGGCCGCTTTCCTGCATGGTCGGGACCTCGGGCAGGTCGTCCAGGCGCTGCTTGCTGCTTACTGCCAGCGGGCGCAGGCGTCCGGCCTTGAACATGGGCAGCGGCGCGGTCGGGGTGTCCACCATCATGTCCACATCGCCGGCGAGCAGGCCGCTCATGGCCGGCGCTGCGCCCTTGTAGGGCACGTGCTGCACCGACAGGCCCGTGGCATTGAGGAAGAGTTCGGTCGTCAGGTGCGGCGAACTGCCTTCGCCGGGGCTGGAAAAATTGAGCTTGTCTGGCTCGGCCCGGGCTTTTGCCATCAAGTCGGCGAGTTTGTTATAAGGCGACTTGGTATTGACGAACAGCACATAGGGCTGCGTGGCGATCAGGGAAATCGGCGCGAAGGACGTGATGCCGTCATAGGACAGTTTCGGGTAGAGATGCGGCGCCATCGCGTTGGACGTCAGTCCGCCCCACAGCAGGGTGTAGCCATCGGCGGCCGCGCGCGCCACCTTGGCTGCGCCGATCGTGGTGCCGGCGCCGGCGACGTTCTCGACGACGAAGGTGCCGCCCGTCTGCTTCTGGAACGCCTGTGCCAGCAGCCGCGCGCTGGCATCGGTGGCGCCGCCCGGCGCATAGGGCACGACAATGGTGACGGTGCGCTCGGGATAGCCGGCGGCATGGACGCCGCCGGCAAACGCCAGAAGCGCGAGGGCGCCGAAACCGATGGTTTTCGCGAAATGCATGTTGGGTCTCCGTAAGCAGTTGTTATTGATCATTCGCCGTATTTAACCCCATCCGGATCAAGAATATAATCGCCATTATTTTCTGAATTAAGTAGAAATTTTCATGAATGTCACGCAGCGGCAAATGCAGGCCTTCCTCGCCGTTGCGCGCCTCGGCAGTTTCACGCGGGCGGCGGAGCGGCTGCATATCACCCAGTCCGGCCTGAGCGCCATGATGCGCGACCTGGAAACGCAGTTGCGCTGCCGCCTGTTCGACCGCACCACGCGCTCCGTGAGCCTGACGGCGGAGGGCTTGCAGCTCGTGCCCGTGGCGGGCCGCATCGTGTCCGAGCTGGCGTCGGTCTCGGACGTGATCAATCGCATATCGAGCAGCGCGCAACGCACGCTCACGGTGGGAGTGACGCCCATCATTGCCGCTTGCGTAATGCCGGCGGCCATCACGGCCTTCAATCGCGCATACCCGGAGATCGGCGTGCGCATCAGGGACATAAGCCGCCAGGCTATCCAGGATGGCGTCGCCGGCGGCGAGCTCGATGCCGGCTTCGGCGCCTTCTTCAAAGCCACGTCGGGCATTGAACGCACGCCGCTGGCCGACTTTGCGCTGGCGTATGTAAGCCCGGCAAGTCCACTGGCAGGCACCGCAAAGGCAGGAAAGCGTGGCAAGGGCGCGGCAAGAATCACCTGGTCGACACTGCAGGACAAGCCCCTGATCGGACTACCGTCGGGCAACCCGGTCCAGGCGCTTATCGAGGACCAGCTGCGCCTGATCGGGCGAGGCGACGAGGACCGGCCGGTCCATGAAAATTTCCAGACCTTGATGGCCATGGTGGAAGCCGGCTTCGGCGTGGCCGTCCTGCCCTCCTTCGTTGCGCCGGCATGCCGGCGTTATGGGGTGCAGATTTCGGTGCTGACAGAGCCGGTGGTGTCGCTGAGCTTCTACGAGATTACGAAAAAAGGCCGTTCGCGCCCGGAAGCGCTTTCCGCGCTGGCTGACGCAGTGCGGGCTGAATTCGCTGCCCATGCAGCGCCGGACAGTTAGACCAGTTTCGTGCTGACTTGCGCAAGTCGGCCGTTAAGCGATGCTGCTTGCTCCGCGCAGCGACAGTTGCCGTTGCAGTTGCCCGCGCAGCGACAGTTGCTTTTGCTTTTGACGCTGCTTCTGACGCTGCTTTTGACGTGGATCCCCGTTAGACGGCGACGCGTCGCCAGGGACTG
>CAUQYP010000258.1:0-6727 GCA_963522035.1 uncultured Noviherbaspirillum sp.
GCGCCGACCACCACGGTCGGCGTCGGCACGGCCGAGCAGGTCGACCTGCCGGTTACGCTGGAAGCGATCGGCACGGTGAATGCGGCAGCGACCGTGACCGTGCGGCCGCAGGTGTCGGGCGTGTTCCGCGAGATTCTCTTTACCGAAGGCCAGCTGGTCAAGGCTGGCCAGGCGATGGCCGTCATCGACCCCAGCCAGTTCCAGATGGCGCTGATGCAGGCGACCGGCCAGCGCCAGCGGGACGAAGCGCAGCTCGACAACGCACGGCTGACGCTGCAGCGCTACCGCACGCTGCTGTCGCAGGATTCGATCGCGCGGCAGGACGTCGACACCCAGGCGGCACTGGTGCGACAGCTCGAAGGCACCGTCGTCGCCGACCGAGCGGCCGAGGGCACGGCCAAGCTCAATCTCGGCTATACCAGGGTGGTGGCGCCCATCAGCGGACGGGTCGGCCTGCGCAGCGTCGATGTCGGCAATATCATCGGTCCGAACGACGCGAACGGCATCGCGGTGATCACGCAGGTGTCGCCGATCGATGTGCAGTTCGCGATACCGCAGGACCGGGTGCCGGAAGTGCAGCAGGGCCTGAACCAGGGCGGCAGGAATGGCAAGATGACTGTGGTCGCGCTCGACCGCACCCGTGCCACCGTGCTCGATGAAGGCAGCTTTTATGCGCTCGACAACCAGGTCGACGTGCAGACCGGCACGGTCAAGGCCAAGGCCCGCTTCAGGAACGCCGAGCTGACGCTGTTTCCCAGCCAGTTCGTCAATGTGAAGATGCTGCTGCGTACGATACAGGGCGCCGTCGTCATACCGGTCAATGCGCTGCGCAACAGCAGCAGCGGCGATTATGTGTACGTGCTCGATCCCAAGGCCAGGACGGTTGCGATGCGCAAGGTCAAGCGCGGCCAGGCGTCGGTCGACAAGGTGCAGGTCGTCAGCGGCCTGCAGGCAGGCGCGCAGGTGATCACCGTGGGCGCCGCCCGGCTCATGTAGGGCGACAAGGGGACCTTGCCGGGCTACGGGCCGGGCGCCGGCGCCAACGGTGCGCGCCGCCAGGGTGGAAACGGCGAACGCGGCGCCGGCAGGCGTCGCGCCGAGCAGGGCGCAGCCGAGGCGCCAGCCGGCAATGCAGCGCCAGCGAACAATGCGGCCCCAGCGGGCAATGCAGCGCCAGCAGCAACCCCGGCCCCGGCCGCACGCTGATGTCGCGTTCTAAAGACTGCCGACCATGAGTCCCTCAACGCCTTTCATCCAGCGGCCGGTCGCCACCGCGCTGCTGATGGTCGCCATCGTGCTGGCCGGTTTCATGGGCTTTCGCTTCCTGCCGCTGTCGGCGCTGCCGCAGGTCGACTTCCCGACCATACAGGTGCAGACGCTATACCCCGGCGCCAGCCCGGAAGTAATGAGCCAGACCGTGACCGCGCCGCTGGAGCGGCAGTTCGGCCAGATGTCCGGCCTGCAGCGCATGAGCTCGACCAGCGCGTCCGGCGTGTCCATCATCACGCTGCAGTTCGACCTCGGCGAAAAGCTCGACGTGGCGGAACAGGAAGTGCAGGCGGCAATCAACGCCGGGGCGTCCCTGCTGCCGGCCGACCTGCCGGCGCCGCCGGTCTATGCGAAGGTCAATCCGGCCGATGCGCCGGTGCTGACGCTGGCCATCACGTCCGACTCGCTGCCGCTGACCGAGGTGCAGAACCTGGTCAACACCCGGCTGGCGCTGAAGATCAGCCAGGTGTCGGGCGTGGGACTGGTGTCGCTCTCCGGCGGCCAGCGGCCGGCGGTGCGCATCCAGGCCGACAGCCAGGCGCTGGCGTCCTATGGCCTTGGGCTCGACACGCTGCGTAGCGCCATCACCGCCGCCAACGCCAACAGCGCGAAGGGCAGCTTCGACGGCCCGACTCGGTCCTTCACGATTAATGCGAATGACCAGCTGCTCACCGCGGCCGACTATGCCGCCCTGATCATCGCCTACCGCAACGGCGCGCCGGTGCGCCTGTCGAATGTCGCGCGCGTGATCGACAGCGCCGAGAACATCAAGCTCGGCGCCTGGGCCAACATGAAGCCGGCCATTATCCTCAACGTGCAGCGCCAGCCGGGGGCGAATGTGATCGCCACCGTCGACGCCATCAAGGCGCGGCTGCCGGAGCTGCAGGCCGGGCTGCCGGCGTCGCTGCGGGTGGATGTGCTGAGCGACCGCACCACCGGCATCCGCGCGTCGGTCAAGCATGTCGAGATCGAGCTGCTGCTGGCCGTGGTGCTGGTGGTGCTGGTGATCTTTGCCTTCCTCCACGACATCCGCGCCACCGTCATCGCCAGCCTGGCGGTGCCGATCTCGCTGATCGGCGCCTGCGGCCTGATGTATTTGCTGGGCTACAGCCTGAACAACCTGTCGCTGATGGCGCTGACGATTGCCACCGGCTTCGTGGTCGACGACGCCATCGTCATGATAGAAAACATCGCCCGCTATATCGAGGAAGGCGAAACGCCGATGGCGGCGGCGCTGAAGGGCGCGGCGCAGATCGGCTTCACCATCATTTCGCTGACGGTTTCCCTGATCGCGGTGCTGATACCGCTGCTGTTCATGGGCGACGTGGTCGGCCGCCTGTTCCGCGAGTTCGCCATCACGCTCGCCATCACCATCCTGATTTCCGCGGTGGTCTCGCTGACGCTGGTGCCGATGATGTCGGCGCGCTGGCTCAGGGGCCATGACGTAAGCCGGCGCGAGCAGCCGCCCGGACGGCTGCAGCAGGTGTTCGACCGCGTGATGGTGCGCTACGACCGTTCGCTGCAGTGGGTGCTGGCGCACCAGCCGCTGACGCTGCTGGTGGCGCTGGCCACGCTGGGCCTGACCGTGCTGCTCTACATGCTCATACCCAAGGGCCTGTTTCCAACGCAGGACACCGGCCAGCTGCAGGCCAGGGTGGAAGCCGCGCAGTCGGTGTCCTACCAGCGCATGAGCGAGCTGCAGCAGGCTGCCGCCGAGGCAGTCCTGCAGGACCCGGCGGTGGAAAACCTGGCGTCCTTCGTCGGCGTCGATGCCGCCAACAACACGATGCTGCATACCGGCCGCATGCTGATCAACCTGAAAGGGGACCGCGACGACGCGCAGCAGGACATCATGGCCAGGTTGCGCGAACGGGTGGCCAGGGTGGCCGGCGTCACGCTGTACCTGCAGCCGACCCAGGACCTGACCATCGACGCCGAGTCCGGCCCGACCCAGTACCGGCTGTCGATGGAAGGCGCGGACAGCGCCACGGTCAACCGTTGGGCGAACCTGCTCGCGCAGAAGCTGCAGGACGTACCGCAACTGCGCAACGTCACTTCCGACGCCGGCGCCACCGGGCTGGCGGCGGTGGTCGAGATCGACCGCGACACCGCATCGCGCCTGGGCATCACTGCGGCGGCGGTGGACGAGGCGCTGTACAGCGCGTTCGGCCAGCGCATCGTGTCGACCATTTTTACCGAGACCAACCAGTACCGGGTCATCCTGGAGGCGCAGCAGGAAGGACTGACGACGCCGCAGACGCTGGGCGGGCTGCAGCTGCGCACCAGCGCCGGCAGGCCGACGCCGTTGTCGGCGGTGGCGCGCATCACCGAGCAGCCGTCGCCGCTGCAGGTGACGCACGTGGCGCAGTATCCGGCCACCACGCTCGGGTTCGACACCGCGCCCGGGGTGTCGCTGGGGCGCGCGGTGGACGCCATCCGCGCCGCCGCGCTTGAGCTGAAACTGCCGGCCAGCGTGACCATGAGCTTCCTCGGCGCTGCCGGCGCCTACCAGGCTTCGCTGACCAACCAGCTGTGGCTGATCCTGGCGGCGGTGGTCTGCGTGTATATCGTGCTGGGCGTGCTGTACGAGAGCTATGTGCATCCGCTCACCATCCTGTCGACGCTGCCCTCGGCCGGCGTCGGCGCGCTGCTGGCGCTGATGATCAGCGGCGAGGACCTCGGCGTGATCGGCATCATCGGCATCATCCTGCTGATCGGCATCGTTAAAAAGAATGCAATCATGATGATCGACTTCGCCATCGACGCCGAGCGCAACGACGGGCAAACGCCGCGCAACGCGATCCACCAGGCGGCGATGCTGCGCTTCCGGCCCATCCTGATGACGACGCTGGCCGCGCTGTTCGCTGCAGTGCCGCTGATGCTGGGCTGGGGCGAGGGCGCCGAACTGCGGCGGCCGCTGGGGCTGGCGATCTTCGGCGGGCTGATCGTCAGCCAGGTGCTGACCTTGTACACCACGCCGGTGATCTACCTTGCCTTCGACCGCCTCGGCAGCCGCTTTCGCAGCCGGCAGCCCGGTGCTGAAAGGGCCAGCGCTTGAACCTGTCCGGCCCCTTCGTCCGCCGGCCCATCGCCACCGTGCTGCTGACCATCGGCCTGGCGCTGGCCGGCATCGCCGCCTTCCTTGTGTTGCCGGTGTCGCCGCTGCCGCAGGTCGACTTTCCATCGATCTCGGTGTCTGCCTCGCTGCCCGGCGCCAGCCCGGAAACCATGGCGACTTCGGTCGCCACGCCGCTCGAACGACGGCTGGGCGTGATCGCCGGCGTGACCGAGATGACCTCCAACAGCGGCAACGGCTCGACCCGCATCAGCCTGCAGTTCGACCTGTCGCGCAAGATCGACGCTGCCGCCCGCGAAGTGCAGGCCGCGATCAATGCCTCGCGCGCCGACCTGCCGGCCACGCTGCGCAGCAACCCGACCTACCGCAAGATCAACCCGTCCGACGCACCGGTGATGATCCTGGCGCTGACCTCGGCTACCCGCTCGCCCGGCCAGGTGTATGACGAAGTGTCCAACGTCGTGCAGCAGAAGCTGGCCCAGGTGGAAGGCGTGGGCGACGTCGAACTCGGCGGCGGCTCGCTGCCGGCGGTGCGGGTCGAGTTGCTGCCGTTCGCGCTGAACCGCTACGGCGTGAGCATGGAAGACGTGCGCGCCGCCATCCAGTCCAGCAATGCCAACCGGCCCAAGGGCGCGGTCGAGGGCGACGAGCGCCGGCTGCAGATCTACACCCGCTCGTCGGCCGGCGGCGGCCGTACTGCGGCCGATTACCGCGGCCTCGTGGTGGCCTGGCGCAACGGCGCGCCGATACGCCTGTCGGACGTCGCCGAGGTGGTCGATGGCCAGGAGAACAAGCGCACGCTGGGCCTGTTCAACGGGCTGCCGGCCATCATCGTGGTGATCACCCGGCAGCCCGGCGCCAACGTGATCGAGACCGTGGACAGCGTGCGCGCGCTGATTCCGGAACTGCAGGCGCAGTTGCCGGCCGACGTGAAGCTGCAGGTGGCGTCGGACCGTACCACGTCCATCCGGGCTTCGCTGCACGAGATCGAGATGACGCTGATCCTGTCCATCCTGCTGGTGGTGCTGGTGGTCAGCCTGTTCCTGCGCAGCCTGCGCGCGACCATCATCCCGGCGGTGGCGACGGTGGTGTCGCTACTCGGCACCTTCGGCGTCATGTACGCGCTGGGCTTTTCGCTGAACAACCTGAGCCTGATGGCGCTCACCGTTGCCACCGGCTTCGTGGTCGACGACGCCATCGTCGTGCTGGAGAACACCAGCCGGCATATCGAACAGGGCATGGACCGCTTCGAGGCGGCGTTGTTGGGCGCGCGCGAAGTCGGCTTTACCGTGCTGTCGATCAGCCTGTCGCTGGTGGCGGTCTTCATTCCGCTGCTGTTCATGGGCGGCCAGGTCGGCCGGCTGTTCGGCGAATTCGCGATCACGCTGTCCGCGGCGGTCATGATCTCGCTGGTGGTGTCGCTGACCACCACGCCGATGATGTGCGCATGGCTGCTGAAGTCGCCCGACCAGCAGAAGCCGCCGGGGCGCGTGTCGCGGCTGCTGGAACGCGGGTTCGTGGCGACCCAGCGCGCGTACGAGCACAGCCTGGACTGGGCGCTGGCCAGCCGCTGGCTGGTGATGTTCATCCTGGCCGCCGTGGTCGGCATGAACGTCTACCTGTTCAAGGCCGCGCCCAAGGGATTTTTCCCGACCCAGGACAGCGGCCAGATCAGCGCCGGCATCCGCGCCGACCAGAGCATTTCCTTCGAGGCGATGCAGGCCAAGCTGCGGCAGATCGTCGACATCATCAAGCGCGACCCGGCGGTCGATACCGTCGTTGGTTTTACCGGCGGCAGCCGGGCTGGCGGCGGCTTCATGTTCATCGCCCTGAAGCCCGCGGACCAGCGCACCGACCGCGGGCAGGCGGTGATAGCGCGACTAAGACCGCAGCTGGCGCAGATTACCGGCGTGCGCCTGTTCCTCAACCCGGTGCAGGACCTGCGCATGGGCGGGCGCTCCAGCAATTCCACGTATCAGTACACGTTAAAGAGCGACAACGCGAACGACCTCAAGCGCTGGGCAAGGCAGCTGGCCGATGCAATGCGCGTCCAGCCGGGCCTGATCGACATCGACACCGACCAGGAGGAAAACGGCGTGGAAACCTTCGTCACGGTGGACCGCGACAGTGCCGCGCGGCTCGGCGTGAATGCGCGCGACGTCGACAATGCGCTGTACAACAGCTTCGGCCAGCGCCAGGTTGCCACCATCTACGACGAGCTGAACCAGTACCGGGTCATCATGGAAGTCGCGCCCGAATATGCGCGCAGCCCGGAGTCGCTGCGCGACGTGTATGTGCCGGCACGGGGCGCGGCTGCCACGACTGCGACCGCGGCGACGACTGTGACGACCTCCACCACCGGGACGAGCGCCGGCGCCGCGG
>CAUQYP010000259.1:0-6695 GCA_963522035.1 uncultured Noviherbaspirillum sp.
GCGGCTGCGTCCCGGCGGGCGCTTCGATGCGCCGCGGCAGCGTCAGCGTGAACGTGCTGCCCTTGCCCGGCGCGCTGCTGACCTCGATGGCGCCGCCCAGCAGGGCCGCCAGCTCGCGCGAGATCGACAGGCCCAGCCCGGTGCCGCCATAGCGCCGGCTGGTGCCGCCGTCGGCCTGGCGGAACGCGTCGAAGATGATGTCGAGTTGCGACGGCTCGATGCCGATGCCGGAGTCGGTGACGACGAAGCGGATGCGCTCGTCCGGCAACGCCGACAAGGCCAGGCTCACGCTGCCCTGCTCGGTAAACTTCACCGCATTCGACAGCAGGTTTTTCAATATCTGCTCGAGGCGCTGGCGGTCGGTGTACAGCGGCGCCGGCCCGAGGTCGTAGGGCAGCACGTCGAACGCCAGGTTCTTTTCCTGCGCCAGCGGCGTGAAGGTGCGCTGCAGGCTGGCCACCAGTTCGTCGGCGGTGACCGCTTCCGGCGTCAGCTCGAGCTGGCCGGCTTCCACCTTGGAGATGTCGAGGATGTCATTGATCAGCGCCAGCAAGTCATTCCCCGACGCGTAGATGGACTCGGCAAAACGAATTTGCTCGGCCGACAGGTTGCCGGCCTTGTTCTCGGCCAGCAGCTTGGCCAGGATCAGCGAGCTGTTGAGCGGCGTGCGCAGTTCGTGCGACATGTTGGCCAGGAACTCGGACTTGTAGCGGCTGGCGCGCTGCAGGTCGTCCGCGCGTGCTTCCAGTGCGTCTTGCGCCTGCCTGAGAGCGGCGTTTTTCTGGTCCAGCGTGTCGGCCTGTTCGCCCAGCCGCAGGTTGGTCTGCTCCAGTTCGGCCTGCTGGTTTTCCAGGCTGGCGCGCGACTCCCGCAGCAGCCTGGCCTGTTCCTCCAGGCCTTCATTGGCGGTGCGCAGTTCCTCCTGCTGCACCTGCAATTCCTCGTTGAGCTGCTGGGTGTCGGCCAGTGCCGCCTGCAGCCGCTGGCGGTACTGCGCCGCCTCGATCGCCGCGCCGATGCCACTGCTTACGAGCTCTAGAAACTCGAGCTCGCGCGCCTCGACCGGGCGGGCGAAGCCCAGCTCCAGCACGCCGTTGACCACGCCGCCCTCCTCGATCGGCGCCAGCAGCACCGACACCGGCGCACCACTGCCCAGGCCCGAACTGACCTTCAGGTAGTCGTCGGGCAGGCTGTCCAGCCGTATGACACGGCGCGACAGCAGCGCCTGGCCCACCAGGCCTTCGCCGGCCCCGACCAGCGCTTCGCTGCGTTCGCTTTCCTTCGAGAATCCATAGGTGGCGACCCGCCGCAGCAGATTGACAGGTTCCCGTACATAGAGCGCCGCCACCACGACGCCAAGATGTTCGCCGAGATAGTCCAGCACGCCGCGCGCCAGCGGCGCCAGCGCCTGCTGGCCGACGATGCGCTCGGACAGCCCGTTCTGCGCGCTGCGCAGCCATGCCTGGCGTTCGAGCAGTTGTGAATGCTCGCCCTGCCGCTGCAACGCGGCATGATAGCTTTCCGACAGCGCCAGCAATTCGCGCCGGCCGAACCACGCGAGACCGCCGGCAAGCAGCAGGTTGAGAACCAGGTAGATCACCACCAGCGTGACCGTGAGGCTGCGCGCATTCTCGCTGCGCTCCGTGCGCATGGCTTCCTCGTATTGCAGGAAGGCCTCGAAGTCGCGCCGCAGCTGGTCGAACTCCTGCTTGCCGCGGCCGCCCTTGACCATCGCCAGCCAGTCGCCGTTGGCGCGGCGCAGCGCCAGCGCCTGGTTGGCGAATTCGACCCACTGGCGGTGCCGACTGGCCACCAGTTGCAATCGCTCCACCTGCTGCGGGTTGTCGCTGACGAGACGCGTGAGCGCGTCGAGTTCGGTCTGCATGCGCGGCATGCCCAGCAGGTAGGGCTCGAGGTAAGCCTCTTCGCCGGTAAGCAGGAAGCCGCGCAGGCCGGTTTCCTGGTCGACCGCAAGCTTGGACACGGACTGGCCGTTGGCAATCACGCGGTCACTGTGCTCGACCCAGCCCATCGACGCCAGCAGGTAGGCGATCAGCGCGACGAACCCCGCCACGCTGATGACGCCCACGATGAGCGGCAGCGCGATATTGCGAAAAAGAATGCGCTTGAAGCCGTGCTGGTCGACTGCTGGTACTGCGGACATTGTTACCTTTCCAGGGTCCGTTCAAGGGCGGCAGTTTAACCGAAACAACGATTTTTCATCCCTGCAACGACGCCCCCGGTTGTCCGGTTCGACATGGCCGAAGGCGGCCGGCGCACGCGCCAGGACAAATCTACCGACTGGTATATCATTTCCGTCACCTCATCATTGCAATGCCCTGCCCCGTATGCGAAGGTTGATATGACTGCAAGCAGCAAGCCCGCGGCTGCCAGGAGGCCACGCCGCTCGATGGCCGACGACGTGCGCGAGAAAAAACGGGACGACATCCTGGCTGCCGCCGAGGCGCTGTTCTTCGAACGCGGCTATGCGCAGACCACGGTGGCCGACATCGTCGACGCGCTGGGCGTCACCAAGCCCTACCTGTACTACTACTTCAATGGCAAGGACGACATCTTCGAGCAGCTGTGCTGGCGGGCGTCGGTCGCCTGCCTGACATCCATGCACGGCGACGCCGGCGACGCTCGGCCGGCCGGCGTGAGGCTGCAGGAAGGCCTGCACCGGCTGGCGCTTGCCAACATCCGCTACTTCCGGGCCGGCACCTTTGCCTACCGTGAAACCGGCGCGCTGGCAGCGCCGTTCCAGGCGCGGCTGCGGGCCATGGCGCGCCAGTTCCATCGGGAACTGCGCGACCTGCTGGAGCAGGCGAAGGAAGAAGGCAGCGTCGAGTTCGGCAACCCGATGCTGACCAGCCACGCGATCGGCAGCGTGGTCGGCTTCATGTACACCTGGTACAAGCCCGGCGGCCCGATCGCGCAGGACGACATGGCCGACGAGATCACCCGCATCCTGATGAACATCGCCGGCTTCCGCCAGCCGCCCGTGAAACGGCGCGCCCGGACCAGCGGCCCCAGGGAGACGCAATGACAATCAAAAAATTGTTGATCGCCAACCGCGGCGAAATCGCCATACGAATCGCGCGCGCCGCGGCGGGCCTGGGCATCGAGACCGTCGCGGTCCACCCGGACGACGATGCCGACGCGCTGCATGTGCGCCAGGCCGACGCCGCGCATCGACTGCCCGGCCGCGGCGCACGCGCCTACCTCGACATCGACGCAATGCTCGATGCTGCGCAGGTCAACGGCTGCGATGCCGTGCACCCGGGCTACGGCTTCCTGAGCGAGAACGCTGTCTTCGCCGCGCGCTGCGTGGAGGACGGACTCGTATTCGTCGGCCCGTCGCCGCAGGTGCTGCGCCTGTTCGGCGACAAGGGCGAGGCGCGTGCGCTGGCGCGCCGCCTGGACATTCCGCTCATTGACGGCACCGACCACGCGACCAGCCTGGCCGAAGCTGGCGCCTTCATGGCCGGCCTGGGTGCAGGCGCGGCGGTCATGCTGAAGGCGGTCTCCGGTGGCGGCGGGCGCGGCATGCGCGCGGTGCTGCGACCACAGGACCTGGCCGACGCCTACGAGCGCTGCCGCTCCGAGGCCAGCGCCGCCTTTGGCGACGGCGCGCTGTATGTCGAGCAGCTGATGCCGCTTGCGCGCCACATCGAGGTGCAGGTGCTGGGCGATGGCCGCGGCGGCATCGCGCATTGCTGGGAACGGGAATGCACGCTGCAGCGGCGCAACCAGAAACTGGTCGAGATCGCGCCCAGCCCTTCGCTGGCGCCGCGGCTGCGGGACAGCATGATCGCGGCAGCGCTGGCCATGGCGCGGGAGGTCGGCTACGCCGGGCTCGGCACCTTCGAGTTCCTGGTCGACGCCGGTGGCGGCAGCGACGACGCCCGCTATGCCTTTATCGAGGCCAACCCGCGGCTGCAGGTCGAGCACACGGTGACCGAGCAGGTCACCGGCATCGACCTGGTGCAGGCGCAGCTACAGATCGCCGGCGGCGCCACGCTGGCCGATCTCGGCCTGCAGCAGCACGACATCCCGCCGCCGCGCGGTTATGCGGTGCAGTGCCGAATCAACCTGGAATCCATGGCGGCCGACGGTAGCCCGATGCCGGCAGCCGGCGTCATCAGCGCCTACGAGCCGCCGTCCGGGCCCGGCGTGCGGGTCGACGGCTGCGGCTATGCAGGCTACGCCGTCAATCCCGGGTTCGACTCCCTGCTGGCCAAGGTCATCGCATCTGCGCCGCGCTACGAGACGGCGCTGGCCCGCGCGGCCCATGCGCTGTCGGAGTTCCGGCTGGAAGGCGTGGACAGCAACATCGATTTCCTGCAAGCGCTGCTGGCCCACCCGGACGTCGCCGCGCACCGGGTCAGCACCGCCTTCGTCGAGACCCATGCGGCGGCGCTGCTGTCCCCTGCCACTACCCATCGCCGCCGCCACGCGCAGCGCCAGGGCGGCAGCCGCGTCACCGTGCATGTCGTGCATGCGCCGGCCGGCACCGAGCCGGTGCCGGCGCCCATGCCCGGCTCGGTGGTCAGCCTCGCCGTCGCAGTCGGCGACCCGGTCCGCGCCGGTCAGCAGGTCGCGGTGCTGGAGGCGATGAAGATGGAACACCTGGTGCTGGCGCCTGCCAGCGGCATCGTGCGCCAGGTCGATGCCAGGCCGGGGCAAGTGATGGCGGGCGGCGCGCCGCTGTGCCACATTGAACCGTCGGAGGCCACGCATCACGAAGCCGGCCTCGCGGTTGAACTGGAGCTCGACCACATCCGTCCCGACCTGCAGGCCGCCATCGAACGGCATGCAGTCGGCCTGGACGCGCAGCGGCCCGATGCGGTGGCGCGCCGGCGCAAGACCGGCCAGCGCACTGCGCGGGAAAACCTGGCGGACCTGGTCGACGACGGCAGCCTGCGCGAATACGGCGCGCTGGCCCTCGCTGCCCAGCGCCGCCGGCGTCCGATGGACGAACTGATCCGCATGAGCCCGGCCGACGGCCTGGTCGCCGGCATCGCCAGCATCAATGGCGAGCTGTTCGGCGACGAACAGTCGCGCTGCCTGGTCATGGCCTACGACTACACAGTGATGGCCGGCACCCAGGGCATGATGAATCACAAGAAGACCGACCGCATGCTGCACCTGGCCGAGCAATGGCGGCTGCCCGTGGTGTTCTTCACCGAAGGCGGCGGCGGCCGGCCGGGCGATACTGACGCACTGCTGGTTGCCGGCCTGGACTGCACGTCGTTTGCCGCCTATGCGCGCATGGCAGGACTGGTGCCGCGGGTGGGCATCGTATCGGGCCGCTGCTTCGCCGGCAATGCGGCCTTCCTGGGGTGCAGCGACGTCATCATCGCCACCGGGAACGCGACGATAGGCATGGGCGGCCCGGCCATGATCGAAGGCGGCGGCCTGGGTGTCTACCGCCCCGAGGAAGTCGGCCCGGTGTCCATGCAGAGTCCGAACGGCGTGATCGACGTGGTCGTCGCCGACGAGGCCGAAGCGGTGCGCGTGGCCAAGCAGTACCTGGCGTATTTCCAGGGTCCGGTTGCCGCCTGGGACTGCGCCGACCAGCGCCTGCTGCGCCACGCCATCCCGGAAAACCGGCTGCGCACCTACGATATCCGTTCGGTGATCCAGACGCTGGCCGACACCGGCTCGGTGCTGGAGCTGCGGCGCGAGTTCGGCGTCGGCATGATCACCGCGCTGGCACGCATCGAAGGCCGGCCCGTGGGCCTGATCGCCAACAGCTCGGTCCACCTGGGCGGCGCGATCGATGCCGACGGCGCCGACAAGGCGTCCCGCTTCATGCAGCTGTGCGACGCCTTCGGCCTGCCCATCGTGTCCCTGTGCGACACGCCCGGCTTCATGGTCGGCCCCGAGGCCGAAGCCACCGCGATGGTGCGTCATGTCTCGCGCATGTTCGTTACGGCCGCCAGCCTGGCGGTGCCGCTGTACACCATCGTGCTGCGCAAGGGTTATGGCCTGGGCGCGCAGGCCATGGCTGCCGGCAGTTTTGCCGCGCCCTTCTTTACCATTGCGTGGCCGTCCGCCGAATTTGGCGCGATGGGCATCGAGGGCTCGATCCGGCTGGGTTACCGCAAGGAGCTGGAAGCGATCGCTGATCCGGAGGAGCGCCAGCGGAAGTTCGATGCGATGGTCGCTGCGGCTTATGCCAACGGGCAGGCGATCAATATGGCGTCGTATCTGGAGATCGATGATGTGATTGATCCGGTGGAGACGCGGGGGTGGATTGTGCGGGGGTTGAAGGCGGCTCCGCCGCGGGATAGGGAGCGGCGGCGGTTTCTGGATACGTGGTGACGGGTCAGGGGTGCGAGGGGGCGTTGCCGTTGCAGTTGACGCGCCGCGCAGCGACCGTTGCCGTTGCCGTTGCCTTTGACGTTCCGCGCAGCGACATTTGCCGTTGCCGTTGCCGTTGCCGTTGCCGCGGCCGTTGCCGTGGCCGTTGCCGTGGCCGTGGCCGTAGCCGTTGCCGTGGCCTTTGACGTGGGTCCCCGTCGATGGCGACACGTCGCTGGTGCCGAAATCGGATAAAGAAGCGTCGGCTGTCTGAGCGAAGCGAGTTTCCGACGCTTCCCGATTTCGGTGCCAGCGGCGTGTGCAGTCCCCGCGTAGCGGGGACCGCCATCATCGGGGTCGCCTTCTCTTGCCTACTTCTCTTGGCGACG
>CAUQYP010000260.1:0-6624 GCA_963522035.1 uncultured Noviherbaspirillum sp.
GCGCCGTGCGGTCCGGCTCGGCGAACAGCACGTCGAACGCGACCGCAGCCGCGCCCGCGCCCCGCAGCCGCTCGACCAGGTCCGCCACCTGGCTGCGCGGCCACGGCCATTGGCCGAGCCGGCGCAGGCTTTCGTCGTCGATGTCGACGATGCGCACGCCCACATCCTGGTAGACGCGCGGCTGCCAGCGCTGGTACTGGTCGAACATGGTGTGCCGCAGGGTCTGCAGCGGCAGCGGGTCGAGCAGCAACGCGCCGCAGGCCAGCACGAGAAAGGCAGGAAAGATTGCGGTTCTTGACAGGGCCGACCAGTAAGCGGGCATTTTCGACTGTTTTTTAATGGAAATAGTGTCAGATTCTACGTCAGCCACCGGCAACAATGGTGCCTCATGGAAACAATAACATGGGTGCGTTGCTATAATCCGGCGCCCGACGGGTCTTTCCTTTCGACCTTTTCTCTTTTTTCCTGCTGCTGGAGAGTGTCCTGACTTCCTCACTGCGCCGACCACGGCTTTCCTCCATGATTACCGTCGCTACCTGCGGCGGCGTGCTGCTCACGGTGCTGGCGCTGCTGGCGCTGGTGGACCAGTTCGCCCGCGACTATGCAAAGCGCCAGGCCACGGTTCGCCTGCAGCAGGTGGCGTGGCAGATGCGCGATGCGCTCAACCACGGCATGCGGGTCGCGGTCGGCGACATCACGCTGCTGTCCGAACTGAAGGAATTGCGCGATGCCGGCGACCCTGCCGGCATGCGGCGGCCGATGGAAAACATGCAACGGATCTCGCCCAACTATGCATGGATAGGCATGGCAAACCCGGACGGCACCGTCTACGCCGCGACCGGGAAACTGCTGGAAGGAAAGGACGTCAGCGCCCGGCCTTGGTTCCAGAACGCCCGCAACGGCGTGACCGCTGTCGACTACCATGCCGCGGTGCTGCTGGAAAAGAAACTGCCGCAAGGGCCGGACCCTTGGCGCTTCGTCGACGTCTCGATACCGGTGCTGCGCACCGACGGCTCGGTGCGCGGCATCATGGGCGCCCACCTGAGCTGGGTCTGGGCGCGCGAGCTGGCACAGACGCTGCTGGTGCCGGCCGCCAAGGACTACGAGACCGAAGTGCTGATCGTGCGCGGCGACGGCACGGTGCTGCTCGGCCCGAAGGAAATGGAGGAAAAGAAACTGGCTTCTCCCAGCGTCGACCTGGCGCTGGGCGGCAATAGCGGTGCGGTCGATGAAACCGCGAACGGCCAGCGTTACCTGACCGGCTATGCCCAGACCGGCCTGGAAATCGCTTATCCCAGCCTGAAGTGGGCGGTGCTGGTGCGCCAGCCCTACAAGGTCGCGATGGCGGATTTCCGCCTTCTGCAACAGCGCATCGTCATAGTCGGCCTGGGCCTGGCACTGGTGCTGGGCATCAGCGGCATGCTGTTCGCCCGGCGCGTTTCCCTGCCCCTGATACGGCTGTCGTCGGCGATGGAACATTACAAGCCCGAGCAGCCCGGGCCGGTGCCGGTCGTCAGCGACTTTCACGAGGCGCACCTGCTGTCGACGACGCTGGCGGCCATGGTGGGAAGAGAGCAGCGGCACCAGGAGTCGCTCAGGACACTGAACGAGAACCTGGAACAGACCGTGCAGGTGCGCACGCAGGAGATCGAGCGCAAGGCGCAGGAACTGGAACGCGCGCTGGCGTCGCAGGCGCAGATCCAGGCGCAACTGCAGGAAAGCGAAGCCGAGGTGCGGGCGACGCTGCATCATGCGTACGACGCCTTTATCGCCTTCGATGAAAACGGCCTGGTGCGCGAATGGAACGGCCAGGCCGAGCGGCTGCTGGGCTGGAGCCGGGCCGAGATGATGGGGAACTCGGTGATCGACGCCTTCATCGTCCCGGCCATGCGCGAGGCGCGCCGCCAGGGCTTGCGGCGTTTCCTGGACAGCGGCGACTCGACGCTGGTGAACCAGCGGGTCGAGATGCCGGTGCTGCGCAAGGACGGCGTCGAGATACCGGTGGAGGTGTCGGTGGCGCACGTGCCGCGGCGCCAGGGCCACCTGTTCATCGCCTTCATGCATGACATTACCGACCGCCGCATGCTGCATGCGTCGCTGGAGCAGATGGCGATGAAGGACATGCTGACCAACCTGCCGAACCGGCGGGCCCTGCAGCAGAAGCTGCCGGAAGCCCTGGCGCGTTCGGCCCGCTCGGGCAAGGCGATGGCGGTCTTTTTCCTCGACCTCGACGGTTTCAAGAGCGTCAACGACCGTTATGGCCACGATGCGGGCGACGAACTGCTGCGCATGCTGGCGCAGCGCATCGTCGCGGCCGTGCGCCGCACCGACACGGTCGCGCGGTTGGCGGGCGACGAATTCGTGGTGGTGCTGGAAATGCTGTCGCATGCCGGCGATGCAATCGACGTCGCGGCCAAGCTGCTGCCGGCGCTGAGCCAGCCGTTCGCGCTGCAGGCGGCAACCGTGTCGCTGAGCGGCTCGATCGGCATCGCCCTGCACGAGCCGGCCTCGCCGGAAGGCCCGGATGCGTTGCTGGCGCGCGCCGACTGCGCCATGTACGACGCCAAGAACGGCGGCAAGAACCGCTACAGCATCGCGCCGCAGCCGGCGGCCTGACGCCGCCTTATGCGCGATTTGCGCATGGCAAGTTGAAAAATGTATTTCCGGACGGGGCGCGATGGCCCTAAAATTGCCGCTTTTGCAAATGCGCCGCGCGAGTCCGGTTGCCGTGGCTCCCGGGGCGCCGCGCGCTGCGCCCAGATAAGAACATGATCCAGATAGAAAACGTCTCCCAGCGCTTCGCCGGTGCGGCAGGCCCGGTCGACGCGGTGCGCGATGTCACCCTGCAGATTGCCCGCGGCGAAATTTTCGGCATCATCGGCCGCAGCGGCGCCGGCAAGAGCACGCTGGTACGCACCCTCAACATGCTGAACCGCCCGAGCGAAGGGCGCATCGTGATCGACGGCCGTGACATGACCGCACTCGACGCCGACGCGCTGCGCGCCGCCCGCCGCGAGATCGGCATGATCTTCCAGCACTTCAACCTGCTGTCGTCGCGCACCGTGCGCCAGAATGTCGCGCTGCCGCTGGAACTGGCCGGCATGGCGCGCGCCGACATCGACAAGCGCGTTGGCCCGCTGCTGGAACTGGTCGGCCTGACCGAGCAGCAGCATCGCTACCCGGCGCAGATCAGCGGCGGCCAGAAGCAGCGGGTCGGCATTGCCCGCGCGCTGGCCAACCAGCCCAAGGTGCTGCTGTCGGACGAGGCAACCTCCGCGCTGGACCCGGAAACCACCCGCTCGATTCTGGAACTGCTGCGCCGGATCAATCGCGAACTTAACCTGACCATCGTGCTGATCACCCACCAGATGGAAGTGATCAAGGCCGTCTGCGACCGCATGGCGGTGATGGACGCCGGCCGCGTGATCGAGCATGGCGGTGTGATCGACGTCTTCCGCGAGCCGCAGCACGAAGTCACGCGCGCCCTGATCGGCGACGTAATCTCGCAGGAACTGCCGCGCGGCGTGCTGGAGCGGGTGCGCGCCAGGCTGGCGCAGACCCGCGCCGGCACCGGCCGCGACCACCTGTTCCGCTTCGCCTTCACCGGCGCCGGCGTCGACCAGCCGCTGCTGTCGGACGCGGTGCGGCGCTTCGGGCTGGACTTCAATATCCTGCATGGCCAGATCGACGAGATCCAGGGCCAGGCGTTCGGCTCGCTGGCGGTGCTGGCGAGCGGCGAGCCGGCCAGCGTGGCCGAAGCCGTCCAGTTTTTCCGCAGTCACGGCGTCGTCGTCGAGGAGCTCAACCATGTCATCTGAAATGCTCGACCTGTTCGTGCGCGCCTTCGGCGAAACCCTGCTGATGGTCGGCGTCGCCGGCCTGCTGGGCGGGCTGATCGGCGTGCCGCTGGGCATTGCGCTGTACCTGACCGACAGCCGCGGCATCCTGCCCAACCCGGCCTTCAACCGGGTCGCCGGCCTGGTGGTGAACGCGGTGCGTTCCACGCCGTTTATCATCCTGCTGGTGGCGGTGATCCCGCTGACCCGCTTCTTCGTCGGCTCCTCGATCGGCACCGCCGCCGCCATCGTGCCGCTGACCATCGCCGCCGCGCCGTTCGTGGCGCGGCTGGTGGAAACCGCGCTGGCCGAAGTCGACCGCGGCCTGATCGAGGCGGCGCAGGCGATGGGCGCGACCACCCGCCAGATCGTCTTCAAGGTGCTGGTGCCGGAAGCCTTTCCCGGCATCGTCGCCGGCCTGACCATCACCTTCGTCAGCCTGGTCGGCTACTCGGCAATGGCCGGCGCGATCGGCGGCGGCGGCCTGGGCGACGTCGGCATACGCTACGGCTACCAGCGCTTCCTGCCGGAAGTCATGCTGATGGTGGTGCTGATCCTGATCGTCTTCGTGCAGCTGGTGCAGTCGCTCGGCGACTGGCTGGTCCGCAGGCTGCGCCACCGCTGAGCCGTATCTTCCCGAATTTATCAACGCAACAAGAGGAATCCCATGAAACGTCGTCAACTGCTGAAAACCGCCGCGCTGTCCGGCCTCGTCGCCGCCCTGTACGCCACGCCGCTGCAGGCCCAGGACAAGCCGCTGAAAATCGGCGTCACCGCCGGCCCGCATGCCCAGATCATGGAAGTGGTGAAGAAGGTCGTCGAAAAGGATGGCGTCAAGCTGCAGATCGTCGAATTCTCCGACTACGTCCAGCCCAATGCCGCGCTGGCTGCCGGCGACCTCGACGCCAACAGCTACCAGCACCTGCCTTACCTGGAAGCGCAGATCAAGGACCGCGGCTACAAGTTCAGCTCGGTCGGCTACACCATCACTTTCCCGATGGGCATCTACTCGAAGAAGATCAAGTCGCTGAAGGACCTAAAGGACGGCGCCCGCTTCGGTGTGCCGAACGACCCGACCAACGGCGGCCGCGGCCTGCTGCTGCTGCAGTCGCAGGGCCTGATCAAGCTGAAGCCGGAAGCCGGCCTGAAGGCGACTTCGCTCGACATCGTCAGCAATCCGAAGAAGCTGAAAATCGCCGAACTCGACGCCGCCCAGCTGCCGCGCTCGTTGGACGACCTGGACGCCGCCGCCATCAACGGCAACTATGCCGAGTCCGCCGGCCTCAGCCCGACCCGCGACGCCATCGCCATCGAGGACGCCAAGGGACCGTATGCGAACGTGATCGCGGTGCGCACTGAGGACAAGGACAAGCCGTGGGTCGCCAAGCTGGTCAAGGCCTACCACAGCGCGGAAGTGAAGCAGTTCGTCGCCGCCAAGTTCAAGGACTCGGTCATCACTTCCTGGTAAGTCCCGACGCGTTCCGCCATGATTTTCCCGCAGACGCTGGACCTGTATTGCCGGGTCGTCGACAACTACGGCGACATCGGCGTCTGCTGGCGGCTGGCGCGCCAGCTGGCGGCGGAGCATGGGCTGGCGGTCAGGCTGTGGGTCGATGACCTGGCCAGCTTCCACCGCCTCTGCGCAGCGGTGGACACGGCCGCGGACGAACAGCAGCTGCAGGGCGTGACGGTGCGGCGCTGGGATGACGCCGCCGCCCGACGTGACGCTGCCGGCGTGGCCGACGTGGTAATCGAAGCCTTCGGCTGCGAACTTCCGGCCGCGACCCTGGCTGCGATGGCTCGGCGCCCGACGGCGCCGGTCTGGATCAACCTCGAATACCTGAGCGCGGAAAACTGGGTGAGCGGCTGCCACGGCCTGCCGTCGCCCCATCCGCAGCTGCCGCTGACCAAGTATTTTTTCTTCCCGGGTTTCTCTGCCGGCACCGGCGGCCTGCTCGAGGAAGCCGGGCTCGAACAGCGCCGGGCCGCCTTTGCCGCCGACCCGGCGCGGCAAACCGCTTTCCTGGCGGGCATCGGCGTGCAGCGCGCGCCCGGCGACTTCCTGCTGTCGCTGTTCTGCTATCCGGACGCGCCGGTGGCCGATTTGCTCGATAAGCTGTGCGACGAAGCCCGGCCCACCGTGCTGCTGGTGCCGGAAGGCGTAGCCGTCGCCGCGCTCGCAGCGTGGGCCGGGCGCGCATTCAGGCCGGGCGACCTGGTCCGCCGTGGCAGCCTGACGCTGCAGGCCGTGCCCTTTCTCGAGCAGCCGGACTACGACCAGCTGCTGTGGTGCTGCGACCTGAACCTGGTGCGCGGCGAAGACAGCATGGTGCGCGCGCAGTGGGCGAGGAAGCCCTTCATCTGGCATATCTACCCGCAGCAGGAAGCGGCGCACCGGATCAAGCTCGACGCTTTCCTGGACCGTTACACGGAAGCGATGCCGGCGCCGGCGGTGGAAGCCTGCCGCGCGGCATCGCATGCATGGAACGGGGACGGCGAGCTGCGCGGGAGCTGGCCCGCCTTTCGCGCCGCATTGCCGGCACTGGAAGCGCACATGGGTGGATGGTGCGAGCGGCTTCGCGCGCAGGGGGACCTGGCCGGGAACCTGCTGGCATTCATCAGGCGTGTCCGGTAAGGACCGGGAACGGGTTGCTAGAGCAGTTTCGTTCTGACTTGCCCCAGCCGGCCTGTAAGCGATATTGCTTGCTCCGCGCAGCGACGGTTGCCCTTGACGTTCCGCGCAGCGACAGTTGCCGTTGCAGTTGCCCGCGCAGCGACAGTTGCAGTT